>CAZQCO010000065.1:0-17972 GCA_964592225.1 uncultured Bacteroidales bacterium | reverse complement strand
CACAATGTACAGTTAAATTATGGTGACGTTGCCGACCGGAATCTGAAGGGCTTTTCATTCTATGCCGGTGTTAACCTTACCGAAAAAATTGAGCTCTTCGGGCGTTTCGATAACCTGGGTTCCAACCGGCTCGAAGGGGAAACTGAAAACTGGAACATGGGAAAAGACGGGAACCTGCTCATTGCGGGTATCGAATATTCTCCCATTAAAAATGTTCAGATTGCAGTCGATTACCAGGGTTTTATGTATGCCGATAAGGATAAAGACAATAAAAGTCTGGTCTATCTGAATTTTCAATATGCATTCTGAGGGATTTAAAAATATAGAATAGCAGGATGAATTTAATCAATAATAAATCAAATATTAATATAAGGTTAACAGGACTTTAATATTAAGTTAACATGCACTTTTCAACTTTGTGACAATAATAAATAAAAATGAATTCTATGAAAACGCTGATCAAACTATCCGTTCTATTAACTTTTGTGGCACTTACGGCCATATCATGTACGAATCGACCAGGTAAATCATCAAAAGAAACTTTATCGGGAACAATTAAAATTGACGGTTCAAGTACCGTTTATCCTTTGTCTGAAGCAGTTGCTGAAGAATTTCGTGCCCGGTATCCCGATGTGAATGTATCTATCGGCTCTTCCGGAACGGGCGCAGGTTTTAAAAAGTTCGCCCGGGGCGAAACCGATATTTCCGATGCATCCCGTCCTATTAAAGAAAGTGAGGTAGAAGCATGCAGGGAAAACAATATAAGTTATCAGGAACTTATAGTGGCCCTGGATGGGATTTCCATTATGGTGAATCCTGAGAATACCTGGATACAGGATATCACGGTTGACGAATTGAAAAAAATATGGAAGTCCAACAGCACGGTTAAAAAATGGAGTGATGTTCGTCCGGAATGGCCTGCAGAAGATATTCATTTGTATGGACCCAACACAGCACATGGAACCTATGATTTTTTTACCGAAGAGGTATTAGGTGAGGCAGGTGCCAGTCGTTCCGATTATAATGCTGTTGCCGACTATAATGTAGGAATTCAGGGAATCAGTACCGATAAATATGCACTGGGATATTTTGGGTTGGCCTATTACGAAGAAAACAAGGATAAAATAAAACTGGTAGGCGTTGATAACGGTAACGGGCCTGTTAAACCTTCACTGGAAACAGTAAAAAATGGTACTTATGCCCCACTTTCAAGACCGTTGTTTATTTATGTTAACAGTACTTCAGTAGCTAAAAAAGAGGTAATTGAATTTGTCAATTTTTATATAAAAAGTTCTGCCGAGCTGGCTAAAGAAGTTGGCTATATTCCGCTTCCCCGGGAGGAATATGACAGCCAGTTAAATAAGTTTAAAGAATTCTCTTCCCAATCCAAATAATCAGGTCAGAAATGAAGATGATTTTGTAATGAGGAAGCTAAAGGAAAAAATAATAGAAAAGGCACTGTTTTTCAGTGCCTTAATTACTATTTTAACAACGGTTGGAATCATCTGGGTCCTTTTTGCCGAATCATTTTCCTTTTTTAAAGAAGTCTCCATTATTGATTTTTTGACTGACAGGGAGTGGGCACCCTTATATGCAGAAAAACATTTCGGTATACTTCCTTTAATAACCGGAACACTTTTAACTACTCTCATTGCCGTTGCCGTGGCTTTACCTATCGGTCTGACCATTGCTGTTTACCTGAATGAGTATGCGCCCCTGAGTTTCAGCAAATCGATAAAACCCTTGCTTGAAATACTCGCTGCTGTTCCAACGGTAGTATACGGCTATTTTGCCCTGGTGGTAGTTACACCTTTCCTGCAAAAATTAATACCGGGCATGTCAGGCTTTAATGCCCTTTCACCAGGGATTGTAATGGGTATTATGATCATTCCTTTCGTTTCTTCGCTCAGTGAAGATGCCTTGCGGGCCGTTCCGCAGTCGTTACGCGAAGCAGCCTATGGTATGGGATCAACGCGTTTCCAAACTGCATTCAAAGTACTGGTGCCTGCTGCATCGTCCGGAATAATATCCTCTGTGATACTTGCACTTTCTCGTGCGATTGGAGAAACCATGATCGTAGCCATAGCTGCGGGGCAGCAACCACGATTTACCATGAATCCCCTGGTTCCCATCGAGACCATTACAACCTACATTGTTCAGGTCAGTTCCGGGGATGTTCCTAATAACTCCCTGGAATTCAAAACGATTTTTGCCGCAGGCTTTTCCTTGTTCCTGCTTACATTCATACTTAATAACATAAGTTTCTGGATTAATAAAAAATTTCATCAACAATATGAATAATGAGGTAAAAAATAGAGTAAAAGATAAGTTATTCAGATACTTTGGCCTTGCAAGCACATTTATCGGAATAATCATTCTGGCTATTTTCCTGGTGAATATCATTGCTGATGGAGTTATGCGATTAAACTGGCAATTTCTTGTCAACCTGCCCTCGCGTTTTCCTGAAAAGTCGGGAATTTTAACTGCCTGGACAGGTACAATATGGATTTTGGTGCTGACTGCAATTTTTGCCATTCCAATAGGAATAGCTGCAGGGATATTTCTCGAGGAATACAGCAAAAAAACACGGTTATCAAACTTTCTGGAAATTAATATTTCCAACCTGGCTGGCGTTCCCTCCATTATATATGGAATTTTAGGACTTGAAATATTTGTGAGAATGCTGAAGTTGGGGGGCAGCTTACTGGCAGGGAGTTTTACTTTAGCCTTGCTGATCCTGCCTATTATAATTGTCGTTACAAGAGAGTCAATAAGAGCTGTTCCTCAATCGCTGCGTGATGCCTCCTATGCACTGGGAGCTTCCAAATGGCAAACTATTAGTCGCCAGGTATTACCTGCCTGCAAGAGCAATATCATTACCGGTATTATTCTGGCAATGGCAAGAGCTATTGGAGAAACGGCTCCATTAATAGTTATTGGCGCTTTGGCCTATGTGCCTTTTATCGCTAAATCGCCCATGGATGAATTCACTGTATTGCCTATCCAGATATTTAACTGGATATCACGACCCCAGCATGGGTTTATTGTGAATGCAGCAGCGGCTATTATAATACTTCTTTTAATCACATTTGTGATGAACGGAATTGCTATTTATTTGCGAAACAAATGGCAGAAACGCACGAACTCATAATGAATAAAATATACTTCGATGTTTACAGATATACAGGAAATAATGACAAAGGACAATGTAAAAACAGCAACCGATGTGGTTGAAGAGGTTTTTAAGCCGGATCCGGAATATAAAATTATTACCAGGAACCTGGATGTATACTACGACGATTTCCAGGCATTAAAAAACTTTTCACTTTCTATCCGTCCTTATACGGTAACTGCATTGATAGGTCCTTCAGGTTGCGGGAAGTCGACCTATTTACGGGTTTTCAACCGCATGAACGATTATATTGATGGGTTCAGACTCGAAGGAGAAGTATATATCGACGGAAAGGATATCTATAACGAAAAAGTAAACATGGAAAAACTCAGAAAGGACGTAGGGATGGTATTTCAAAAACCCAATCCTTTCCCGAAGTCGATTTATGAAAATGTGGCCTATGGTCTTCAAATACAGGGAGTGAAAGATAAGGCCTTTATCCGGGAGAGGGTGGAAACATCATTGAAAAAAGTAGTACTATGGGATGAGGTAAAGGATAACCTGAAAAGAAATGCCTTAGCCTTATCAGGCGGACAGCAACAACGCTTATGCATAGCCCGTACCTTAGCTGTGGAGCCTAACATTATTTTGATGGACGAACCCACCTCGGCTCTTGATCCTTTATCGACCGGAAAAATTGAAGAATTGATTTTCGAGCTAAAGAATGAATACACAATTCTCATTGTAACCCATAATATGCAGCAGGCAGGACGTGTCAGCGACCGTACTGCTTTTTTCTACCTTGGTGAGCTTATCGAAGAAGGGGCCACCAAGGATATATTTATCAATCCAAAAATGGAGCGTACTGAAAATTATATAACGGGACGTTTTGGATAAGAACTACCGGATTATTAGAGTAATTTTAACTATTGAACCTTTATCAGGGAAAATATTATGATTCCATTAGAATATGAAATAGACCATTTGAAGAATATATTTTTTGAAATGGTCGACCTGGTCAGGGACCAGCTCACACTTACCAAGGAAGCTTTACTTACTAATGATTCAGATGTTGCATCTGAGGTTATGCGTAAGGAAAGCCGGGTGAACTCTTATGAACTTACCATCGACCGCGAGTGTGAAGATTTTCTTGCGTTGTATTCGCCGGTAGCTGGCGATCTGCGTCTTACAATTGCCATCCTTAAAATGTCGGGGGGTCTTGAAAGAATAGGGGATCATGCCTACCATATATCGGGTTTCATTTACGATGATAAGTTGACTTTATCCAAAGAGATGATTAAGCTAGTTCATCTGTCCGATTTGTTCGATGAGATAGATAGCATGCTCGATAATGTAATAAACTCTTTGGAAAACAGTAATGTTAAAATGGCCAAAACAGTTTTCAAAAAGGATAAGGCTATTGATAAGATCAATAAAAAGATTCCCGATCTGATGCAGGATCACCTGAAAAGTTCAAAGGAAAAAGTTGCCGATGTGATCCTGGTGGCAAGTATTATTGGAAAACTTGAAAGGGTAGGGGATCTGATCAAGAATATGGCGGAAGAGATTATTTTTTATATCGAATCGGAAGTTATCAAACACAAGAAGCGCAATAAGAAGATTCGCAAAAGATTTAATCTTGCGAAATAAAATACCCTGATTTCAGTATTCGGATACTTAAAGATCGGAAGCCAATCTCTGATTAACTTTCTATTGCATCAATTTTAGCAGGTCAGCTGTTGCTTTCCGGTTCGATTCTGAAAAATCACGGAAAGCCTTGTAAATATTATTGATATGTAAAACAAGGGTTTTTAATTCGCTAAAAATATCCATAAACAGCATATTCGTCCGCGTACTACCCGGTTCTTTCTTTATTACTTTAAGTTGTTTCTTCCTTATTTTAGTAATCTGGTCGTTAATATGCTGGGCATCTCCTATTATTTTCACTTGTTTTGAAAATTCCGAATTTGTAATTGAGGCAACCACTTCGGTGACATAATCCTGTAATACATTATTTATTTCCAGGAGGCTTTCTTCCTGGAATTTGCTGAGAGGAGCATGGTTGTTATCAACATGTTCGTAAGCCGGATTAACGATATGTGTAATACAATGCATCATCTCACGCAGGTAATCAATAATTTCAATATAATTATGTCCGCTCTCAAACGATTCTTCTGTAAGTTTTTGAAGTGTAAGGGGCACCTCTTTCTTTAGCGATTTAGCTTCCTTACTAAGCTGCTTGGCAGTTTTCACATCTTCCTTCAATTTCTTGTGTTTTTCCTTAATAAGCGAATCTATCGATCTGTTCAGGGTTTTGTATGTTGCCAACAGTAAACTTGTTACATTGGCAGAACACCTTTCGTAAATACTATCACCATCAAATGATAATGCTTTGAATCGATCACTTTTTTTGGATTCCTCTTTTGATTTTTTGCTATGAAAGGCATGTGTTTTTATAACCAGGAATATGGCAAGAGGAATTAATACTATCAGGCCCAGCAGGTGACTCCAGTATAATAACAGGGCAACTAATAACGCCACAGTAAAAGCACTTAGTGCTGTAAAAAACCAGCCACCGACCACTGTTACAACGCCTGTTATTCGATAAACTGCACTTTCACGTCCCCAGGCTCCATCAGCCAGCGATGATCCCATACCTACCATAAATGTTACATAAGTAGTTGAAAGAGGTAATTTTAAAGAAGTGGCAAATGAGATCAAAATACTGGCTACTACCAGGTTGACCGACGCCCTGATAAGGTCGAACGATACCCCGGGATTATTTTTAACGTAGGCTTTAAACGGTTTAGGATCAAACCGTTTCTCCATTCTTTTAAGCAATGAGTTTGGTATAATTACCTGTACTACTTTGTTAACTATCATGGCCTGACGAACTACCGCACGGGCCACCAAACTGGATTCGAATCTTTCATCGACGGCTTCCTGATCACTTAGATTAAGCGAAGTTTTTAAAACCGAACGTGCTTTGCGGCTTAACCAAAGTGCAATAACCATGATTAAGCCTGCTATGATGAGGTACAAAGTGGGTGTTTTAACCTGACCTGCCAGTGAAGACATCAGAAACGAATCGGCTGAAGCTTCATGGGCAGCTGAGAAAATTTTAAACGATTCAAAACCGGCCAGCGGGACACCGATGAAATTCACGAGATCGTTCCCTGCAAAAGCCATGGCAAGGGCAAAGGTACCCGCAAGCACAATAAATTTCAGGATATTGAGATTAAATATCCAGTATAGAAGTTGGAATAAAATGCTCCATGCTACCAGACTAAAACATATAATCAGGAATGTATGTTCCACGATCCAATTAATAATTTCATCGCTCATGAAAGATGTTCCCTTGGCACCTTTAATTAAAATAAAGTAAGTAATAAAAGTAAGTGCAATTCCACCCCAGATAGCTCCGAAATACTTCATGGTCCGTTGGAAGTTAAAGGTGAACAGTAGCCTTGAAAGATATTGTACTATTGTGCCTACAGTAAATGCAACTACAACTGATAGAAGAATTCCTGAAATTATGGCCAGCGCCTTTCCTGAATTGATATAACTGCCCATCTCGCTAAAATCCTGACCTTTATCAGAAATAGTTATAATGGCAATTCCAACTGCAGCTCCAAGTAGCTCAAAAACGATAGAAACAGTAGTGGAAGTGGGCAATCCGAACGTATTAAACAGATCGAGGAGTATAACATCAGTGAGCATTACAGCAACAAAAATGATCATGATGTTGTAGAAAGTGAATGAACCGGGATGGAATATTCCCTTACGCGCAACCTCCATCATACCACTTGAAAAGGTAACACCGAAAAGAATTCCGGCAGCAGCTACAATAAGGATTACACTGAGAGGAGCAACCCTTGCACCAATGGCAGAGTTTAAAAAATTAACTGCATCATTACTTACACCTACAATCAGATCGGAAATGGCAAGAATTAAAAGAACTCCGACAATTATAAGAAAAACTTTATCCATGCCTATTTTTTTACGTCCTAAAAATAACTTTTACATCCGAAATAAAATAGCCTAATGTTAATTTTATGTTAAGATCATTTATGGGTAGTAAAGAAACACTGAGTTGTCTTTTTATGCACACAGGTTAGGATTCGAAACTTTAATTTGCAGTATATTATTTTGTGGTACGTACTGTTATTGTTTCATTAATCCATCCGCCTATCGTATACGACTGGCCATCGGTATATCCTTCGAAAAATGCATCTTCTTCATTTGGAAAATAGGGAGAATATTTATTGATTAACTCATTAGCTTTCTCGGTAACGCTTAGATCAACAGTTTTAGCTTTATAAAACTTATCAACGGCAGCAATGTAAACCGCGGCCTTTTCAAACCTTGTATTACCACAACTTTCACTGGCGGCTGCATAGGCATTTCCTATGGTGATATACGCCTCTCCATAGTTGCTTTTCAGATTAATGGCCAACTGGCAATATTTACGTACACTGGCATAATCCTTTGTTTGGAAGGCTATTTTTCCTAATTGGTAATAGTAATACGCTTTTTTGTCGGCATCCGTTTCAATATCGACAGCTTGTTTATAATACTGACCAGATTTATTATATTCTTCTCTCACAGCAAACAGTCCTCCCAGTTTCGCAGCTGCATCGGCCGAGGGTTCGAGTTGAAATAACTTTTCGGCAGTCTGGGCATATAATTCTGATTTCTCACAACCTGTTTGAGACAGAAGTGTTGTAACTTTTTTAAGAAACTGGATATCTTCAGGATTTTCCTGAAATTTTGGAGTGAAAATACTGATCAATGATTCACAATCGGCAGCGCCACTCTCGGCAAATATTTTTTCAACTCCTTCAACAGCCTGTGCAATTTTAGGATCATTATCTCCGCTGGCAATTTTTTGCCCTAACAGATCCATAATTTTCACGTAGTTATTAATCATGACATCCGGACCAATAATCTTTTGTTGCAACAATATATAACTGGTAGAAATAAAGGTCACTGCAACCGATTCGTCCACTTTTTCATCGCGCATATCAATAGATTTCTCTAAGTATCCGTATGCCTCTTCTATGGCTGACTTACGGTATCGCAATAAGTCGATCCCTTTCATACCGTATACATAGCCGGGTTGCTGGAAATATTCAATCCGCTGATCATATAAAATCATAAGCGTATCAATCCAGTTATCTTTAATAGATTCGTCGGGTTCATTCTCGATTTTATATTTCAGAATTTTTGCACCATGGATATAAATATTTTTACTCGCCTGCGGACAATTGTAAAAACAAGACCTCCAGGAGTCGTAAGCATACTCCAGTGTATTGATTTTAACATATTGATTCATGATGGAAAGATTGCTGGCACATTCCATTCTTGATGCACTGTCGGGGCCATAATTAGGATTCTCAATAATTTTATGGCGCTGGCCGAAACAATGGCTGCTTATTAAGGATATTACAACGAATGGTAATAAATATTTAAACATTTTTGTTTTCATAATGTGGTTTTTACTCGCTAACTCGATTTCAGTCATATAATTAATGAAGTGCGAAAATAATATTTCAATTACATTATTGCAAAAATTAATCCATTTTACTCAATTTTGTCAATAAAGCTGTAATAAGTTTCTGGAGAGTGTTTTGTTTTTTTCCCAATTTTGTTGCAAATTTTGACACTTATAATGTCAGAAGAAAAACTATATGATCTGGCTTTCCTGAATAAAATTTCAGATAGCGATCCGGTATTTATCCGCGAGATGATTTCGACCTTTAAAGAGGTTGCACCTGAATATTTGTTAAAAGCTAAAAAACTCCTCAATGATCAGGATATTGATGCATTAAGTAAGGAAACTCACCGCTTAATTCCGGGTATATCTTTTCTCGGTGCCAAACAGATTGAAGCTGACCTTATGTTAATTGAAGAGTATACTAAAAAGAATGAAAACCTTGATTTAATCCAGGCCCTGATCGATAGTGTTGATGAAAAAATTACCAGGTTAATTCAAATATTCGATCAGGATTTTAACGAAGCGCAATGAAAATTCTTTATGCGGAAGATGACGTAATGGTTCAGAAGATAGTTGTTCTTACTCTGATTCGTCTTGGCTATGAAGTCACTACGGTAGATGATGGGATGGAAGCTATCGAAACCATTGAATCGGAAACTTTTGATCTGATTATACTCGATCTTTTCATGCCGAAAAAGAGCGGTTTCGAAGTAGTTGAATATATGCGCGAAGAATTGAAAAATGATACTCCTGTGCTTATCATCAGCCGCAGCCAACTTGGAGAAGCTATCGAGAAAGCCTATACAGCCGGTGCCAATGATTTTATTGTGAAACCTTTTCAGCCGGAGGAACTTGTTATTAAAATTACCAGAATGCTCGCCAATAAACGATAATGTATGACAAGGGAGAATGAAACATTGAAAATTGTACTTGTTCAGCCCGATATTGCCTGGCAGGATATTCCAAAAAATCTCAACAATTTCGATGTTGTTTTAAATAAGATTGAGCAGCCGGTTGACCTTATCCTGTTTCCCGAAATGTTTGCCACGGGATTTCTTCCCAATCCAAAAGATATTCCTGATGAGGAGTATGAACGTATACAGGAATGGATGTTGAAAATGGCTAATCATCTCAATAGTTGTATTGCAGGAAGTAATCCCTGTAAGTACGAAGGAAAATATTATAATCGTTTTATTGCTGCATTTCCCGATGGGAGTGTTAAGCGTTACGATAAACGGCATTTATTTACCATGGGAGGAGAGAGACAACACTTTCATCCAGGCCGTGAACGTATGATTTTTGAAGTGAAAGGATGGAAGATTATGCCTCTGATTTGTTACGATTTGCGTTTTCCGGTATGGAGCCGGAACGATCTTAACTATGACCTGTTGGTATACTCTGTGAATTGGCCCAAAGCACGCAATCATGTCTGGGATATTCTTATGATGGCCAGGGCTATAGAAAATCAATGCTATATAGCAGGTATCAACCGCATTGGTATCGATGGGCAGGCAATTGAATACAACGGTCAATCGCAGGTTATTTCTCCGAAAGGTGAAGTTATGGCAAAACTCGGAAATTATGAAGATATCATTACTATCTCATTAAATAGGGAAGAATTGCATCAGTTCCGAAAAGAATTTCCCGTACGTGACGATGCAGATGATTTTACTATAGTGTAATCATCCGGCACGTAATTTCTAAGAAGAAGGTACTAATGGAAAATATCAGCAATGTCCGCCTTCTCCGCCACAGTCGCTGCAACCCTCACAGTTTCCGGGAGAGTTTGCATGCCCATGATGTAATTCTTCTTCCGTGGCTTCACGCACTTCTCTTATTTCACCTTTGAAAAACAGATTGCTTCCTGCCAGTGGATGGTTAAAATCCATAGTGACCTTATCGTCGGTGACTTCCTGAACAAAGCCAACAAGTTTATTGCCCGATGCATCCTGCATGGGTATTTTATTTCCCAGGGTCAACATTTTATTATCAATCTTACCGTCGATTTCGAAGGCAGTCTTTGGAATATTAACAATAGCATCATTTTTTATTTCACCATATGCTTCACTCGATTCAAGTCTGAAATCGAAATTATCACCCACCTTTAATCCGGCCAGGTTTTCTTCAAATTTAGGTAATAAACCGCCTGAACCATAGAGGAAGGTAAGAGGTGACTCAGGAGTCAACGCTTCAATTACTTCTCCTTCGGAATTGTCAAGTCTTAATTCGTAAGTGAGCGAAACTACTTTTTCTTTAGCAACAATCATGTTCTGGATCTTTTAATGAAATGCAATAATAGAGATTATTCATTACATAACCTGACAACACTAGTTAAACAGAGTTTGTTCAGAGGATAATGTAAATAAAATATTAAAGTTCCATAAGAAATGATGTTTTTTTCGTTATTAACATAAGTTAGTATAGAAAGAAGATGCGAGTTATAATAATTTTATATATTTTCATCCTGAATCAAATCTGATAAGCACGATTTAAAAGATGCAACTCTGATTAGCAGAAATTGTCGTTATACTATGTTGAACCAAAAACAACTGCCATGAAAAACCGGATAATTGCTTCATTACTATTTATTTTTTGTATGTTGAGTCTGAATGCACAATTCAGTTTTGGGATCCGCGGCGGAATAAATTCCAGTAACATTAAACTTAATGACTTTGATGGCGGAATTTACCAGCTTGATTATGCAAGAGGAGCCTTAGGATTTCATATAGGTGCAATGGCACAGATCAAACTGATGAGTGTTTTTATTCAACCTGAACTTCTTTTTACCAGAACGAAAAATGATGTCTCCATTAAAACTTTTAATTCTATTGATTTTGAGTGGGGAGAACCTGTTTTTGGTGAGCAACGGTTCAATAAAATCGATATCCCTGTTATAGCCGGTGTAAAACTGGGTCCCTTAAAACTTCAGGCGGGTCCGGTGGCCACCATGATGCTTAGTTCAAAATTGTTGGATCTACCTGATGATTATAATATTGGACCAGAATACTCAGCTGTAACACTGGGTTATCAGGCTGGTGTCGGGCTGGAACTGGCCAATCTGTTGGTTGATGTGAAATACGAGGGCAATCTGAGCAAACTCGGTAATGGAGTTACAATTGCCGGCGATTCCTTTAATTTCGATCAGCGCATGAGTCAATGGATCCTTAGTGTTGGCTTTCTCTTTGGTAATTAGAAAACCTGAGTAAACGGTTAAAGAATACGCTGCTGATTTACCGGTAAATCGATAAGCTAAATTTTTCACACTGGCATTAGTGTTCAGTCACGTTTCCTGACTAGCAACTACTGATTTGTGCCTAATGCCTTATGCCTTCTTTCTTCTCTAAACAAGCTTTTGTTTTTCGCGAGGGAAATTGTAATTTGCATTTAATAATATAATGAAACCAGGTTTTGCATTAATACACATTATGAAATAGCATAATAACGATGTATTCAGAAATAATATAGTCTTACCGCAATTATTAATATCCAACAAAAAAGTATAGCTATGGAAAAAAATGATTATTTAAAAGCCCGGGTTATAGATCAAATAGCCTGGTACGATAAAAAAAGCATTACGAATAAAAAGCTGTATTATTGGTTACAAAGTCTGGTAATTGCACTTGCTGCCATAATTCCTTTACTATCAGGGTTCATTGATGATTTTGGTAAATGCATGGGAATGTTGATTGGTTTTATCGGAGCTGTTGTTGCAATCCTGTCGGGGCTACTGGCATTGTATAAGTTTCAGGAAAAATGGACTGCTTACAGAACAACTTCTGAAACCTTGAAGCATGAAAAATTTCTTTTTGAAACCAATACGGATCCCTATGATGATGAAAATGCTTTTCAAATGCTTGTCAAGCGTGTTGAAAATACAATCAGTAAAGAAAACACCGAATGGAATAAATACATTGCAAAAAAGCGAAAAGACAAATAATTCAACAGAATTTTTAATTGTAGTTGCAGGAAATGAAATGTATTCCCGGGACAGGGTATTCTAGTAAAGAAACAATAAAGCATTCCTCGCCTAACTTGCTGTAAATTATATAGTTTGCATATTTTCAAGAGAGCCCTTCCTGTTGGCAATCACGTAAGCATAATTTTCTTATCTTGCTCGGCAATAACGGTACCGGTTTCGGTGTAAATAGTTAACATAAATATAGGGAAAGTTAAACAAACGGTTAAAAACTATGAAAATATAAATTCGGTATTATAATGTTAAGTCTTTAATTTTAATACTGATAAAGTTGAAAACAAGATTTAACTTTTAATTTCCGTACCTTGTTATTGATTCCTGGATTAAATTGGTGCTGGCATGGAAATAAGGTATCAGTTATTTGAAAAAGAAAACCTATTCATTCAAAAATTTATTGGAAATTTTGCCATAGAATATTACATTCGATATAATCGCTATATAATGGAAAATTCTTTATTGAAATCCATAAGTAAAGTATTGATTGATTTTAGAGATATAGATTTTGATGCTTTACCTAATGAATCACAAGATGCTTTTAATGCTAAACTGGATAGGATGGTAGAAATCAGAAAAGAAACTAATAAAAATGAAACAAAAAGTAAGGATGTTACAATTTTATTTTGGGTAGATAAACCTATACCTACTGTTATAGCTCATCTTTTCATTAAGAATTTTCCGGATATGAATTATTCTTACTGTTCAACAATTGAAAAAGTACTTAAAATTATAAAAATCTCCGAACGCTTTAATAATTTGGAAAATGTAGTTTCAAATTTGGAAAACACTTTTTCGTAATCTGGTGTGTAACTACAATTTAGTGAAAATACATCTGTAACTGGCTTTATGACTAACAATCAGACTGTGTGAAAACTACTAGAGTTTGGGTTAGGAGGAAAACATGAATAAACTTAAATATCATAACCTGTAAGGATGAAAAGATCATGAAATTTAATTCTGAAATTACTTTTAATCCCATTACTCCTCTTTGTCAAGATAAAAATGTAAGGAACATTTTTAGTTGCATTCTTAATCAACGTTTCAATACATCTATCCTTTCCGGATATTTTAAGCTAGGTGATGAATGTTCAAATTTTGATTTACCTGGCATTGGCGGTGTATCGACAAAAAAACTTGTAAAAGGATTACTTGATTTTTTAGTAAAAAGAAATAAAAATAATCCAGATCCGGTCGATATTGCTAAAGAATTTTGGGATAGATTTAGTTTTCGCGGAAATGAAAGTCCTTTAGTGGCGGTCCCAATTGAACTAAATAAAATTTTTGCAAACTACTCCAAAAAGATTGAAAAAGTTACTGATTTATTATTGATTAAAGACTTGCTTAAACCTGAATTTTTACCGAATGGAACTATTGTTGACTTTGGTTCTGGAAGAAATAAACTCGGAAAAGCAATTATCGATTATGCCGATTTAAATAATGTCAAAATAAAAAAAGTAATTGGAACTGATATTAATGACTATGGAAGTACAATCAATGACAAAAGACATATGTTTGTTCAGCAAATTGATACTACTATTCCAATTGAAAATAACACTATTGACCTGGTAATAATTAAGTGGGCTTTTCATCATATGAATAATAAAATGCTTAAAAATCAAATCGGTGAAATTGCTCGTATTTTAAATGTCAATGGGAGAATTGTAGTTATTGAAGCTCTCATGGGTAATATGAACGAATTGTATGATGGCTTTAAAAAAGAAAAAGAAAATGAAGAAACATGGCCTAAAAATGGCAATTGGTTTAAGGAAAGAGATGAACTGACTAAAAATTACTTAAAACTTAACCTCATACAACAAAAATCTGTTTTAGCAATGGAAGATTACTATGGCAATTGGTTGGAGCAGAGATTTATCTGGATGCCGCTACCTTTTAATTACATGTCCCCAAAACAACTATCAAAACAATTCTCTCTAAAGGGTTTTCAGGAAGAATCTAATTATCGTCGGGTTTTTGGAATGGCACCTATTATTCATTGGGGACCGCCAACAGTCCGTCTTGTTTATCGAAATCAGCAATCTTAAATGTTATGCACCATATAACTTGTTTCTATTGTTGAAATTTAGGGAGTATGTTTTATCGTGTAAAACTATTTTCTTTTTTTTAGCCAACGTATCTAAAAAATACCGGAGTTCGTTACTTGATTGTGGCAAATAAGCGATTCCTGTCAACATATGAATTTTTGGAGTCTGCTTACAGAAATATAGATCAAACCGCTCCCGCAATTCTTCATAGCTCATGCTATCTTCCTCTAACTCGTTCGATAGCCATTGCCAGACAATTTTCATTTTCATATTTTGACGCGCTTTTTCAACAAAATGGGAAACATGTATTGTTTCATTCTCAGGCTTGAGAAACTCTACGATTAATTCCAACGAACTCTTCATAATCAGTATTCCGATGATTATAGCAACAACAGCATCTGAATAATACAGCCAGCTTTGATTGAAAACATCGGCAATATAG
Source organism: uncultured Bacteroidales bacterium (assembly GCA_964592225.1). Taxonomy (GTDB): domain Bacteria; phylum Bacteroidota; class Bacteroidia; order Bacteroidales; family UBA10428; genus UBA10428. The sequence goes on along the minus strand of CAZQCO010000065.1, from coordinate 2,906 downwards.
GAAGTCAGTATCCCCATACAAACAAGTAGCGATGTAAAAAAATGATTGCGCGAATCTACGCTTTGACAAAGAATGGAGAAATTAGCTGTCTTTTTACCTGTGATATATTGATAGCAAGACAGTAACAGCATGGTAAATCCGCTAACAGCCGAGACAATAAAAGCCAGAAGTCCTTCTTTGACAGCTACCGGATGAAGCAGCTTTCTGACACTTGCTATTGCAATGCCACCGCAGGATATAACCATCATGATGATAATAAATAAGGAAACTAATTTATCTTTCTTATATTTAATACCAAACCAGACCAATACGGAAGAGATCGTATCAACCGTATTATCTATTCCATCGGCAATTAAACCCGCCGATCGTGATAAAATTCCAAAAACCAGTTTTACAATACTGAGCAGGACATGAATGATAATGGTTGTTATTGAAACCATTTTTGTTGATAATAAGCTATTAAAAAAGAGGGGAATAACTTCTTTCATGTGCTGAGCTATTTCCTGACCTCCAGGGGTTAAAACATATTTTTCATCCTTTTTTTCAAGTACCCTGCACTGAATGGCAAAATCAATATCCTTAGCAATATCTGTATTTTGAGATTTCCTTTCTTTAGAACCCGATACTCGCATTTCGATATTTTTTATCGCCTGTAAAACTTCATCGTGAGTCATCGGATTATCCATCAGATCAAGAAGGAGGGCTTTGATGAAGCCGGGCAGACTGTGCATTACCTGGTGAAGTTCTTTGGCATCTTTCCAATGTTCAGCCGTGCCATTACGTAAGCGGATAGAACCTGAATGAAATGCTTTTTTAAATCTCATTGTATTGGTTTAATAAATAGATAATTTTCTTAGTCAGGCATAACTTTTAAGCAGATTGCGATATTGAAGACTTAAATCAGGCAAATTTTATTTTAAAATTCCTGCCGGGAAAAATACCCATACAAATTTAATCCCCTGAAAACTTAAAGTCAAGTATTGATGTAATTCATTTTTGTAAATTTCCCCAATAACAACCGTGCACCATATATAGTAGAATGTATCCGGTTTAAAGTATAGCTGCCATGACAAATAACCCTTACGTGTTAAACCAAATAACTGATTATTCGATAAATTACCTTCATTGATCTTACTATGCTTAGTTAATTAACTGAATAAAAACCAGCACTTTTCACCGGCCGTAATAAGCATTCTGTTCAATAAAAAATTCAACTCATATTTTTTTTGTAGCAACCTATTGATCGATTTTACCATCTATGAAGGCCACCGGTTTTTACTAATTAAAATATTTTCTAAGTTCCTCAATATCCGTATCAACAGAGTTGAAATATAGTATTGAAGCCTATAATGGTAAAAATGTATCCAGGTATACGGGAGATACCGGAGATGATATAGACAAAATAACGGGAATAGACACTAAATTCGGACCATTGGGACAAATTGCCATTAATATTCATTTTTAATGGAAACGAACTGATTTAAATAAAACTTAGGCGACAACCGGCCAAGTAGTGGTTCGTAAGTATACTTTTTTTTGTAAATTGGATGCGGGTTGATATGAATAGAGAAGAACATAAGTACAACTGACTTTATTCCCAATTGCTAGTCAAAATGCCTGTTTCGAAAATACAATACCGGAAACACTTTTATGAATGAAGTAACAATAATAAATACCTACTTATAAATTCTTTGCCATGTTTATTCAAACCTTACTTATCAAACTCACACAAAAAATCCGGTTGACCGGTACTTTCAGAAAAACTATTCTCCTGATTTTTGCTGTGGCAATTACCAGCTTCAACAGTTGTAATAAGGAGGATCTTACACCCGATGAATTCGGACTGTCCGATTTTGAAGAGCTCTGGCAGGTCACGGATACCTACTATCCTTTCTTCGAATTCAAAAAGATAGACTGGGACAGCATTTATGCAGTTTACCAGCCGGAGTTCATTGAGATAACGGAAAGCCGTAAAAGAACCCGTCTCGGCGACCTGCTGAATGAGCTGAAAGACGGACATGCTAACCTGATGGATGCCGAAGGTAATTTCTTGTCGCGTTACCCCTACCCGCGAGGAGTAAAAGACCTGGATGCCTTCAGCTACCCGCTGGTCACTAACTATTTTTCGGATGCCCTCCATGAAGGCGGGGATATTTTTCGCTACGGCATTTTGCCCGGCAATACCGGGTATGTATATATCACCTCTTTTCCACAGTATGAGAGCGAATATAAGCTGTTCGACGGAGTGCTGGATTACCTGAAGGAAACTCCGGGACTGATCATTGATATACGGCATAACGGGGGAGGTTCCACCAATGCCTCGGAATATTTTATCAGCCGGCTGATTGACGAAGACCTCGAAGGCGTGATATGGACCAGGCGGGACGGCAGTTATCAGCCTGTGATCATTCACCATCCTGCCGGGGAATATCAGTATACCAATACTACGGTATTACTGATCAATGGGAAAAGCTTCAGTACTTCCGAGGCCATGGCCAACCTGTGCAAGAAGATAGGGCATATTACACTTATCGGCGATACAACGGGCGGCGGGGGCGGTGTACCCGACGAGATCTTTAACCTGCCCAGCGGATTGACATTCAGGGTGCCCACACGGTATGAACTCCGTTACGACGGGGAACATTTGGAGTGGAACGGTATACCTCCCGATATTCTTGTTCCTCAAACGGCGGAGGATATTGCCAACGAGCACGATAAGCAACTGGAGGCAGCGATGGAATTTCTTAGTGAAGAGTGATAGGTAATATGATTTTTCCTTCCCTGCTGCCAGTCCCAGGCGACAAACTGATGAATCGAAGAATCGATAAATTGATGAAACGAAGTTTTAAATCAGCATCCCGCCTTCACGATGTTTCGGCGGGCAAATCTAGCACCTAGCACCCCCG
>CAZQCO010000064.1:0-21488 GCA_964592225.1 uncultured Bacteroidales bacterium | reverse complement strand
AGAATGAAGAATTGAGAATGAATATTATTTAGTTTATCAATAGATGAAAGTAGTTGTTATAAAATATAATGCCGGTAACATAATGTCGGTTGAGTATGCTTTGCAGCGACTGGGAATTGAAGCGGAGGTTACCAAAAATAAAAAGAAGATTTTAGCAGCAGATAAGGTGATTTTTCCGGGCGTTGGTGAAGCCAGTACCACCATGAAGTATTTGAAACAGCACAAACTCGATGAGCTGATAAAGTCGCTGAAGCAGCCTGTACTTGGAATATGTTTGGGTATGCAGCTTATGTGCAGGCACAGTGCCGAAAATGATGTGAACTGCTTAGGAATATTCGATGAAGATGTAGTGCGGTTTCAACCCAATCCCGGCATGGAGAGTATTACAAAAGTTCCGCTAATGGGATGGAACGATATTTATGACCTCAATTCAGCTTTATTCGATCCATCCATCGAAGGGCAGTATGTATACTTTGTTCATAGTTATTATGCGACTCTTGGGGAACATACAATTGCTACCTGTAACTATATTAAGCCTTTCAGTGCAGCGCTGCACCGGGATAATTTCTATGCTACCCAATTTCATCCTGAGAAGAGCGGACCTGTAGGTGAGAAGATCCTGAAAAACTTTATTGAAAAATGCTGACTATTATTCCAGCCATCGATATTATTGATGGAAAATGTGTTCGTCTGGCAAAGGGTGACTATTCTAAAAAGAAGGTTTATAATGAGGATCCCTTAGAAGTGGCCCTTTCTTTCGAAGATCATGGATTGCAGCGTCTGCATCTTGTCGACCTGGATGGTGCTAAGGCAAAACATGTAAGAAACTGGCGTGTGCTGGAAAGAATAGCGGGTAAAACCGGCTTAATCATTGATTTTGGTGGGGGTATAAAATCCGACGATGACCTGAATATTGTTTTCAACAGTGGTGCTGCAATGGTTACCGTGGGAAGCGTTGCCGTAACGGATCAGGATTTGTTTTTCAGCTGGCTCAGGCAATACGGTGCGGAAAAAATTATTTTAGGTGCCGATGTAAACGATAAAAAAATTGCCGTGTCGGGTTGGCTGGAGACTACAGAACTGGATGTATTTGACTTTGTCGGGGATTATTTAAAAAAAGGAGTAAAACAGGTGTTGTGTACGGACATAAGTAAAGACGGCATGCTGGAAGGTACATCGATGGATTTATACAGGGAACTTACCGACAGGTTTTCCGAAATGGGATTAATAGCCAGTGGAGGTATAATCCGGATGAATGAATTGTACGCCCTTAATGAAATGAATGTGGCAGGTGCTGTTATAGGAAAAGCTATTTATGAAGGTAAGATCAGTCTCAGAGATCTTCAAAAATTCATCAGCTGATAAAAAATAGTTTATATACAAGCATCATATATCTCAACCTTCTCAACATTAGCAAGAAATTAAACTCTAAAACCGCAAGATTAGCGTAACAGCAAGATCTTCCTGACGTAAATACATTTATTCGTTTGAACAACCAAATAATACAATCCATCAGACAGAGTAATCGTAGGAAACCTTACATAGTTTATATCACCGGTAATATATTGCGAATTGAACAGGGATCCGATGTTATTTACTAGTTGTATGCAGATGAATTGTTCATCCTGTTCGCTCAGAAAGAGATCGAAATAATCTGTTGCAGGATTTGGTGTTATTTTCAGTTTTTGTTCATGGTTAGTATTTTCAGTCAATGCGGTAGAATGACCACATGTTCCGCCAAACAGGTCACATACCCAATGGTATGTAGTATCGCCATATTGCACTGTGGGTACTCCGGCAAATCCCTCGGTATAGCCATTCCATGCATTAATTGTTAAAGATGTACTCTCGAAGTTATTGATGGCTTGCGATTGCAGGTTACGCCAAAGCTGATTGTTTCCATAGAGCGGGGAAGAAGGAAATACGATATGAGCATCATACCCGGATGAAATATCATGAATAAAAGGAATACCTGTATTGATCCAGCCTGCATGAAAAGAGTTCTTCCAGTTAATAAGATCATTTTCATTGGATAGCCCGGTCCATATCTCCGGTATAAAACACTGAATAGCCAGAATGGAAGATTGCTGTACCAGGTATGGGCCTGTTGCTACGGCAGTAGCTTTAAAGCTTCCCGGAGCATAACTGTCGGAAGGCAGAATGTCCAGCGCAAAGCCAATATGTATTCCGGTATTTGCAAATATTGCTTCGGCAACACGATCGAATCCCTCTGCAAAACTTTGATCTGTAACCGATCCCTGGTTTGAAGCTACATGGATGATGGAAATCAGGTATCTTTCAACACCATCCTTATCATAGACTTTAGCCCATTTATCGGGCCATAGGATATTATCAGGATTAACAAGGTATCTGTCGACCAGGTCTTCAATCATTACAATCAGTTGGGGGGACGGAACGCTAACAGAACCCGGAAAATCATCCATAAACGAAAATCCGTCGTATTCATCGGTTGCTGCATACGATTCGATATAAGGAGCAATGAGTATATTCTTATCCAAGGCAATATCGAACAATTCATCATGTGAACCGGTAGAAGTTTGCATGGGAGCCCAGTAAGCCCAGTTATCGGTACCGGGAAGTCCCCAGTATGACATGTTGATTACATTCACGCCGGCGTCAATCAAAGTGTTAACAGCAAATTCCCTGTTTGAGGCATTTTCGGACCACCCCAGGTGCCGGGAATCGGAAGGATGGATAGTGAAGAGGCCTGTGTTATCCGAAGGATTAAAATCGTAAAACTGTATACCGTTGCGCCAGTTACCGGTAAAAAACAGGGTACTTTTTATGTGTTCGTTCTCAAATCCGGGATTTGCCAGTCGGCCCCATACCGGATTATCTGCATAGTTTAATTGAGGAAACAGAAAAATAATTATTCCTATCAGGATATACTTCTTCATAATGATGGAATTTGATTGTAACTCTAAAAGTAAGAAGTAGTAAAATAAAAGTCAATTCTTTTTTTTATTGTCAGTATTCAATTTTTTAAGCTTGTGTTTTTTGTTCTGTTCTTCTATCAGCAATACTCCTGCAAAGCAAAAGAAACTGAAATTATGATCCATGGCACAGAATCATAGGTTTATTCTGGTTTAATGCTTTGGGAACCCTATATTTGCAGATAAATCTTGAGTTTATTATAAATGCTTGCAAAAAGAATAATACCCTGTCTCGATGTCAGGGACGGCCAAACAGTTAAAGGGATCAACTTTGTAAATATCCGTGAAGTGGGTGATGCTGTTGAACTGGGGGCTGAATATGCAAGGCAGGGTGCTGATGAACTTGTATTTTTGGATATTACTGCTTCGCACGAAGGCAGGAAGACTTTTGTTGAACTGGTTAAGCGGATTGCGCATAATTTGAATATACCCTTTACCGTTGGAGGCGGCATTGGTGATATTTCGGATATTGAAGCCCTGTTAGATGCGGGAGCCGATAAAGTATCGATTAATTCAGCAGCTATTCGTGATCCCAGACTTATCGACCAGATGGCTCTAAATTTTGGTAGTCAGTTTGTCGTTGTGGCTATAGATGCAAAGGAGGAAGATGGCAATTGGACAGCCTATATCAATGGCGGGCGCATACCTACCGATAAGGAATTGTATGCCTGGGCTAAAGAAGCTGAAGACAGGGGAGCCGGTGAGATACTTTTTACTTCAATGAACCACGACGGAACAAAGAATGGTTTTGCTTGTGAAGCTTTAGCCAAACTATCCGAATCGCTGTCTATTCCGATCATAGCTTCGGGAGGTGCCGGAAGCATGGAGCATTATGCCGAGGTATTTACTGAGGGGAAGGCTGATGCAGGATTGGCTGCCAGTGTCTTTCATTTTAAAGAAATTACAGTACCTCAGTTAAAATCGTATCTGCACAACAGAGGGATACCCGTGAGACTGTAATAATTAATAATTATGAATGAAGAATTAAGAATGATAAATAAAAAGAAAGAAGTAGAAAGTGAAGTATTATTGATGTTCAAAAAATTATGAAATGGAATTTATAAAACAACTTCAGGATTTGATCGAAGAACGCAGAGAGCAAATGCCGGAGGGATCATATACTACCAAACTCTTTCAAAAAGGGATAAATAAAATTGCGCAAAAACTTGGCGAAGAAGCCGTGGAACTTATAATTGAAGCAAAGGATAGCGATGATATCAAATTCCTGAATGAGGCAGCTGATTTATTCTATCATTATATCGTTCTGCTGACAGTGAAAGGATATCGGATTGAAAATGTCATAGAAATTCTGAAGGAGCGTCATAAATCCGATTAAAGTTTGTTGACAGCACGGATAAACTCTTCATTGGGTATAATACCTTTTTCATCGGCAGAAAATACTGCTTTTATCCGATCTACAGCAAACATTGTCATCTCCCCGATGTTTTTTGCTTCTACCGTTCCACGGGGAGTGCAATCGAAATAGTCCTTGATATATTCGTATGTGGTTTCAGAGATATTAACCCGGTTTACTTCACCCAGATTTTCCATACGCGCAGCTGCATTAACTGTCTCACTCCAAATATCGTATGCAAATTTCTTTCTTCCAACAACCCCTGCTACAACAGGACCTGTATGAATCCCAATACGCAAATCCCATGCAGGTATACCCGGTTTGGGATTGATATGTAAACGTTGTATGTAATCCTGAATTTCCAATCCTGCAAGCAAGGCATCGACCGGATTTGATTTGTTGCTCAGTGGCAGGCCTCCTGCACACATATAAGCATCGCCGATAGTTTTAATTTTTTCCAGATAATGTTTCCCTGTTATTTCATCGAACTTTGCAAAATAGTCATCGAGAATAGCTACCAGGTCCTTGGGTTCAAGTACCCGTGTATTTTTCGAGAAATCTTTAAAATCGGTAAAAAGCACCGTCACATGCCTGTAGTAACGGGTTCCTGCTGTTCCTTTCGACTTTAGCTGCCGGGCCATTTCGAAGGGGAGAATATTAAGCAGGAGACGTTCCGATTTTTCCTGTTCCTCTTCAATAAGTCGTTTTTGTTCCTCGATTTCAGATTTCTGATTTTCCAGCAGGGCATTGGCATGTTCAAGTCTTTCTGTGATGGCAAGCATACGCCGGTTTTGCTTAAAAAGTTCCTCCTCCTTCATCATAATGGAAGTAATATCTGATTCAACAGTGATTAACTTGAAGATATCGCCATTAGAATCAAGTTGAGGAGCAAAGAAAGTCAGAAACCATTTTTTTCCGTTGGGTAGGTTATGGCGGGTTTCAATGCTCGATGGTTCTTTGGTTCGAAAGCATTTTCGGGCTTCACGAATAAAGTCCTTCATGCCCTTAATAGTAAAAATGTTATCTCCGAAATTTCTTTTAAAATCTTCGAAGGTAGTTTCATGCAATTTCTCAAATCCTTCATTGGCCCATTCCAGATTACCCTTTGCATCAATCATAATAAACGCATTCGGTGCATTTTCCGTAATTCTGGCTTTTTGTTCCAGCACCTGTCTTTCGGTTTCGTACTGCACCATCTTCAATCGTATACGTGTCAGGGTTCGTCCTACACTAAGTGCCTTATTAATCCTCGATTTTAATTCATTGATATCGATAGGTTTTGTTATGAAATCGAAAGCACCAAATTTGAATGCTTCAGCAAAATTTTCATCCGTTTTAAAAGCAGTAATAATTATTACAGGTATATCTCTTAATTCAGGGTTCTCCTGCAAAAGTTTAAGGCTTTCGATACCCGAAAGTTCAGGCATTCGCATATCCATCAGGATCAGATCAGGTTGAATACGACGCGCTTTTTTGAAACCTTCCAATCCGTTATTAGCAAAAAAAACATCGTATTTTGCCTTTTCAGCCAGTAATATTCCTTCTATCAGCTTACTGTTATGAACATTATCATCGACAACGAGAACTTTGTAACCCATTATTGTTTGTGTAATGCATATAACTTAAAAATAGCAAAAAAAAGTAGATACCGGTACAATCTTATTCACAGAGATATGATTTTATGTTTTTTTATTACAAAGGATAAAAGAATAGTGCACCTATACAGGTGCACTATTCTGCCACACTTCAGAACAGATAATATTTCAGTTTAGATGAGCGATTGTTTTTGTGATGATGCCAACTGCCTCAAGAAGTTGTTCTTTATTTATAACTAACGGGGGTGCAAAACGGATAATATGTTCGTGTGTTGGTTTTGCAATAAGTCCATTTTCTTTCATGGCTACACAAACATCCCAGGCTTTCATCTCATTTTTTGGTTTTATAACTATTGCATTAAGTAATCCTTTTCCTCTCACAAGTTCCACCATTTCATAGTTATCAGCAAGTTTTTTCATTTCAGAACGAAAAACCGTACCTAGATTAGCAGCGTTTTCGGCAAGCTTTTCATCTTTCAGCACACTTAGAGCAGCTATTCCAACCTTAGCAGCAATCGGATTTCCACCATATGTGGAACCATGCTCGCCCGGACGAATACAGAGCATAATTTCATCGTCGGCCAGAACGACCGATACAGGATACATACCTCCCGATAAGGCTTTACCCAGTATCAGGATATCTGGACGCACATCTTCATGATCGCAGGCCAGCATTTTACCTGTACGGCATAGTCCGGTTTGGACTTCATCGGCCATGAAGAGCACATTTTTCTTCTTGCATAAATCGTAGGCTGCTTTTAAGTAACCATCGTCGGGCACATACACTCCTGCTTCACCCTGTATGGGTTCCACAAGAAAACCAGCAACATTCGGATCGTCAAGCTCTTTTTTAAGTGCTTCCAGGTCGTTATAGGGTACCACAACAAATCCAGGTGTATAGGGGCCAAATCCCTTATATGAATCGGGATCGGTCGACATGGATATAATAGTAATGGTACGTCCATGAAAATTACCTTCACATACAATGATCTTGGCTTTGTTTTCAGGAATTCCCTTTTTCTCGTATGCCCATTTCCGGCAAAGTTTCAGCGCCGTTTCGTCTCCTTCGGCACCGGTGTTCATGGGAAGTACCTTATCATATCCGAAGTATTTTGTAATATATTCCTCGAATTCACCCAAACAATTATTAAAGAATGCTCTCGATGTCAATGCCAGTGTTTGTGATTGATCGGTGAGGGCTTGTACTATTTTAGGGTGACAATGTCCCTGGTTGACCGCAGAATATGCAGAGAGAAAATCGAAATATCGTTTTCCTTCAACATCCCAGACATAAACACCTTCACCTTTCGACAATACTACCGGCAGCGGGTGATAGTTATGTGCACCGTACTTTTCTTCCTTATGAATGTAATCCTGACTTGCCATATGTATTACTTTTATGTTTGTTGATTTTGTATTTTAATACGTAAAGATTGAATTTTTATACATTAAAAAGAATGATAAAATTCAGTTTTCTAAAAATAATGATTTTATAAATTCTATCTTTAAGCAAATTGACAAGTAATTTCGTAATTGCATAAAAATTAATATAATGATAAAATTGGGTCAATTAAACCTATACTGGAATCATGTTACTTTGCAGGATGATCAATTATTTTTATTTTTATTCATGACTTTAGGTAGTTAAATTTTTACTTAATAGCTATTAATCAGAAACATTTATGAGTGGCAAAAATTACAAGATCCTTGTTGTTGATGATGAGGAAGACATTCTTGAGTTTTTAAGCTATAACCTGAAAAAGGAAGGATTTTCTGTATTCCTTGCCAGGGATGGCATCTCAGCCATTGAACAGGCAAAAAAGAATACTCCCCACCTGATCCTTCTCGATATCATGATGCCCGGGATGGACGGAATTGAAGTATGTGAGAAAATAAGAACCTTACCTGATACAGGTAAAACGATAATAGCCTTTTTAACTGCCCGGGGCGAGGATTATTCGCAGATTGCAGGTTTTGAAGCCGGTGGCGATGATTACATTGCAAAACCCATTAAACCTAAAGTGCTCATAAGCCGGATCAATGCATTGCTTAAAAGAGCAGGATGGAATGAACAGGTTACCGGCCAGGATGCTTCCGTAATTACTATTGGTGACCTGATTATCGACCGCAATAAGTATATAGTTTTTAAAGGCAAAAAAGAAATAATTCTTCCCAAAAAGGAATTTGAATTACTGTTGCTTCTTGCAGCAAAACCCGGCAGGGTTTTTACGCGCGACGAGATATTTCAATTGATCTGGGAAGATAATGTGATTGTAGGCGATCGTACTATCGATGTACATATACGTAAGTTAAGGGAAAAAATAGGAGAGGGGCATATCAGAACCATTAAGGGCGTGGGTTATAAGTTTGCCGAATAAGTGTTGAATTGTGTAATTGATAAACTGGTTAACTGAAATACTAAATCATTGATCATCTGATTAAATTTCAAACTGGAAATAGTATTTTACCTGAAATAAAATTGCTCTGTTTTGACAGGCGAATTAGAAATATTACAAAATAATAAAATGATATCTTTTGTGAATCTTAGTTTGGTTTATAGGGATAGGCAATCACTTTATGAAATATAATTTCACTGTTTCTTTTGCACGTCCTGAATGTTGTCCGGATTAACACACAAAGAAAAGTTATAAAAGAAAACTAAATTCCTGCTTTCCATTATTTTGTCATTAAAATTTGTTAACTTAATTAGGTGTAATTTACTATTAAGAAGAATATTAGGAAAGAATATCTCTGGATGAGACAGTATATTTTAAAATATTTTTTGAAATGAATCAAATAGCTAAATATCAATATTACTTGTTTCTGCTTTTTTTATTCCAGAATATCTTTTCACAATCAGAAAATTTAGAAAACTATGATTTCAGCCCATTATTGATAATAATATTACGAGTACAATAATAGAAATTCGTTAATCGGTATAAGCTATGAAAATCCTTGTAGTAGACGACAATAAAGAGAATACCGAGATGCTGATGACCATACTGAGAAGTAAAATATATCAGATCATAGCGGTAAATAATGGTCAGGAAGCCCTCGAAAAGCTACGTTCCGTCAGGTATGATTTAATAATTTCCGATACACTTATGCCGGTAATGGATGGATTTCAACTTTGCAGAGAATGCAAGAAAGACATTGAACTCTGCGCTATTCCTTTTATCTTTTATTCGGCAACCTTTATCGATGAAACAGATAAAGAATTTGCTTTATCGCTGGGTGCACAAAAATTCATACGCAAACCACAGAAACCGGAAATTTTTTTACAACTGATTCAGGAAGTTGTAGAAAAATCGAAAAAGCAAAAAAAATCACCATTAAAGCATAAAGAACAGGATGAAAAGGAAATACTTAAACTATATAGCGAACCCCTCATTGCCAAACTCGAGAAAAAGAATCTTGATCTGGAAAATGAGATTGCCGCACAAAAAAGAACTATAAGCAAGTTTAAAGAAAGCGAAGAAAGGTATAAAACACTCTTTACCGATGCGCAGGAAGCTATTTTCATTGCAGATGCTGAAAGCGGTATTCTTCTCGATTGTAACGAAGCTGCATGTCTCCTTGTTGAAAGGCAGAAAGAAGAGCTGGTAGGTAAACGACAGAGCATTATTCACCCTGCTGATGCACCCGAGGATAAGGTAATTGAAGCATTCCGGAAGCATGCCATGAAACCGGATCATATCCTGAGTTCACGCGTTGTAACAAAATCGGGGATAATAAAGGATGTTGAGATTAAGGCAAAAGTTCATATGGTTAAAGGGAAGAAAATAATGCAGGGGTTTTTCCATGATATCACCGAGGAAAAGCGGACTGAGGAAGAACTGTTCAAAGAAAAATACCTGCTCAATAGTTTGATTGATACTATTCCGGATAATATTTACTTCAAAGATAGCGAAAGCCGCTTTATCAGGATAAATAAATTGATGGCAAAAAGGTTTGGTTTAAACGATCCGCAAGAAGCGCTTGGCAAAACAGATTTTGATTTTTTCGATGAGGAGCATGCTCGTCCGGCATTTGAAGATGAACAACGGATTATAGCCACAGGAGAACCGATTATCGGATTGGAAGAGAAGGAGGTCTGGCCGGACGGCCATATTTCCTGGGTCTCGACAACCAAAATGCCTTCGCGGGATAAGAACGGGGGAATTATGGGTATCATGGGCATTTCAAGAGATATCACCGAGCGCAAGATGGCGGAGAAAGCACTTCAAATGTTGAGTTCGCGTTACGAGGCCATGCTTAGAGCCGTCCCGGACATTATCATTGAGGTGGATGCGAACAAGGTATATACATGGACGAACAAGGCGGGCCTGGATTTTTTCGGGGAAGACGTCATCGGAAGGGAAGCTCAATATTATTTCGAAGGTGAACAAGACACCTATGATCAGGTGCAACCTATCTTTGCCGGAGATGAAGGAATCATTTATATCGAAAGCTGGCAGCGGCGCAAAGACGGTCAAAAAAGACTGCTCGCCTGGTGGTGCCGTGTTCTTAAGGATGATAATGGAAACGTAACCGGTGCCTTGTCCACAGCACGCGACGTCACCGATCGCAAGCTGGCAGAAGAAACACTGATAAAGGAACGAACATTACTCAGAACACTGATTGATAACCTGCCAAACGGAGTTTTTGTAAAAGATAAAGAATACCGGAAGGTTATTGCCAATGCATTGCATATAGCAAGCATGGCCTGTCATCTGTCTAAACTGGGATTAGATCCGGATATCGACATAATAGGTAAAACCGATTTCGAGGTCGTTTCAAAGGAAAATGCAGATAGATATTTTGCCGACGACCAAAAGGTGATTCGCGATGGCCAATCAATAATTAACAAAGAAGAAGAAGGATTTGGTCCGGATGGAAAGAAGATATGGCTGTTGATCTCTAAAATTCCAATAAGGGACCACGATGGCAAAATCAATGGTATGATTGGAATCACTACCGATATAACCGAGCGTAAATTGTCATTAGAAGCAGTAATAAAGGAACGGTCGTTACTCAGAACACTGATTGATAACCTGCCGAACGGAGTTTTTGTGAAAGACAGAGAATACCGGAAAATCATTGTCAATCCTATACATACAATAGAGGTAATGGGCCATTTAAAACACCTCGGTATGAATGCTGAGATAGATATCCTGGGTAAAACTGATTTCGAGGTTTTTCCGGAAAAACTGGCAAAGAAATTTTTCACAGATGATCAGAAAATAGTTCGTGATGGCCTAGTAATATTAAATAATGAAGGGCTGGGGTATTACGAGGATGGCAAGCAACAATGGTTATTAGTATCTAAAATACCATTACGCGACAAGAATGGTGAAATCATTGGAATGGTAGGTGTTACAACCGATATAACGGAACGCAGATATGCAGAAGAAGCCTTGAAGACTTCAGAACAAAAATTCAGGACTATTTTCGATAATGCCAGTGACGGTATGTTCCTTCTCGACCCGGAAGCAAGAAAGTTCGTAATGTGTAACCTGGCATGTTTAAAAATGCTGGGTTATTCAAACAAGGAGTTTCTAAACCTGGATATTGCAGCTATTCATCCTTCCGAAGAACTATCTTTTATTTTTGAGCAACTTGAAAAAACACTCAAGGGAGAAGAAGAAATTCGTCGTGATATCAAATTCAAACGAAAAGACGGCACTATTTTTAGTGCTGACCTCAGCCCAACCCGCGTTACTATTGCTGACAAAAGCAGGGTACTTATTGTATTCAGAGATATTACTGAGCGTTTGTTTATTGAAACGGAGCTCCGCACAGCAAAAGAAAAAGCCGAGGAATCCGATAAGCTGAAAACAGCTTTTTTGCAAAACATGTCACACGAAGTTAGAACACCTTTAAACGGTATTATCGGATTTTCAGATATGATTACAAATCCGGATCTTACAACCGAAAAGAGGGAACAATACTTTAAAATAATTCGCAACAGCGGCGATCAGCTTGTTGCAATTGTGAACGATATTATTACCGTAGCAACAATAGAAGCAGGCCAGGAAAAACCACATGAAAAAGAATCTGACATCAATAAACTTTTACAGTCTATAAAAAGCCAATACTTTCCTCAAATTGAAACTAAAAACCTGTCCTTTTCTGTAACCTCCGCCCTTACCGATGATGAAACATTTGTATTGGTTGATGAGACTAAATTGCATCAGATTCTTTCCAACCTGGTAAGCAATGCCATAAAATTTACAACTGAAGGATATATAAAAATAGATTGCAGGCTTGAGGGCAATTATATAAAATTTACTATCGAAGATACAGGAATTGGAATACTGCCTGAAAAACATGAAATAATATTCGACCGGTTCTTTCAAATTGATTATAGCGAAACTCGGTCATATGGGGGCACCGGACTTGGACTTTCCATCGTGAAATCCTATGTCCATTATTTAAACGGTGAAATTTATCTGGATTCCAAACCTGGGAAAGGTTCGACTTTTTATTTTACAATACCTTACGTTCCGGTGATAAAAGAAGACAAATCCGCTAAAGTAAGTTTAGAATCTGAAAATGAGGGTTTAGCAGGCAAAGTAATTTTAATTGCAGAAGATGATAATAATAATTATGAGTATCTGCAGGAAGTATTACTTGATGAAAAAGTAAAAATTATCCGGGCAAAAAATGGCAAAGAAGCCGTCGAAATGTGCAAATCCAATCCTGAAATCGATTTGGTATTAATGGATATAAAGATGCCGGTATTGGACGGTAATGAAGCAACAAAACAAATTTTAAAATTCAGGAAAAATCTGCCTATTGTTGCCCAAACGGCCTATGCATTGCTCAAGGACAGACAAGAAGCTATTGACAGCGGTTGTGTCGACTATATTTCCAAACCGATCAATCATAACAAGTTGATGGAGATATTAGTCAGGCATTTGAAATAACACTTGGTTTAATTGCTACATGTGTTATTACGGTTAATTTTTCCTCACCGGTTTTCCGCGAATGTCAGTATGAGTTACAAGCTCTGATCAATTCCTGTATAGTAAAGATCGTATCCCCCCTTCCCTCCGGGCCTGTCGGAGGAGAAGATCATTAAATTATTATCAAAATCATGATAATGGATAACTATCGGCCTGTATTCGTTATACTCAGTATTGATCCTTTCTCCGAAGTTTTCCGGATTGCTCCAGTTTCCGTCTTCGTACACTGAATAGTATAAATCGAATCCACCGAATCCACCCGACCTGTCCGAAGAGAATACCAGTAAGTTCCCGTTAACGTAGGGACATTTATCATCACTTGGAGAATTGATATCCGGTAGGTATTCCTCCGGCATTTCCTCCGAGTTCAGCACGTTTAGCAAATTTGTGACGGCAGGCAGATCTACCTGGTAAATATTGTAAATGCCGGTTTTGTCGGAGCAATACAGCAACTTTTCAATGTTGCTCACATCGGTTCCGTATTCATCGAAATAATAGAAGTCATTGCCGAAGAAAGTGGGATAGAGTTCATTGGCCCCGTTTTCAATGATAGATAATTCGTAGAGTGAGGAGATATTGGTTTCTTCTGCTCCGTTGTTATTCGTGGTAATTGAATAGACATACTTAATATCGAAATCGCCGTCACAATCTGAGGCAAACAGGAAGAGATCGATCCACCGCGATTCTGAATAGCTTGGATTATCGTGATATCCCATGAAGTAGGGACCCAGTTCATTGCACGATGTATTGATAGAATCGAAAATTTGATTCAAATAATCAAACCAGCCGCCAAATACACGCGTTCCAATGTCGAGAGTTCCGTCTACTATGTCCCAGGTGATGTACATATTTTCCCCAACAATATTAAAATTACCACCCATGCTGTTCCGGTTGGATGAAAAGAATAGCGAATACTGATTATATATAAAGGGTGCAGTGGAATTATAATCATCGAATACCGTATTGACTTCGGCGAAGTTTATAACTGTCTCCGGAAAATGTCCGGTTTTGTATTTACGATCCGGGCAACCGAATAAGGTAATAATAGGAATCAGAAACAGGATTTTATATTTCATATTTCAATAGACACATTTTTCGGAAAAATGTTGCGTCCATGTCAGAATAATGGATACGATATATATTATATATTGCTGCAAGCGATGCGCTGTGAGGTTTATGTTTAGCAAGATACAAATTTAGGATTTGCCAGCGAACAGCCCGGAATATGCTTTACTAATCCAGCTTTGCAGGAAGGCTGTTTACTGCCCATCCCGACTGAACAGGTTCATTCGTTCGGGCGGGGGTGTTGGCATTATTCTTAGTTGCGATGAGGTTTCAGACTTCGCCTGGTTGGGAGCGAGAAAGGGGGGGGTCGCGCTTTCTGAGACGAGCTAGCCATGAATCTTTCTTTCATCAAAATGAATTTATATCTTTAAAACTTTAAATTCCTGAAGTTGGAGAATTACTACATCAGGATAAGAGTAACCACTGAATTTTAATAAAACCAGGCAGAAAATGAAAATTACCCGGACATTCGACCTTCTTGAGCGATACAAAAATAGATTTAACAAGCCGGATGCATTTGCTTCCAAGAAAAATGGTGAATGGGTAAAAGTCAGCTCTCAGCAGTATATTGAGGAAGCCCATTTATTCAGTAACGGATTGCTGGCGAAGGGTTTTAAAAAAGGAGATAAAATTGCCAGCATATCAACTAATTGTCCCGAATGGAACATCATTGACATGGGCATGGCCATGGCAGGTATTGTTCATGTCCCCATATTTAGCACACTCTGCTCAGGCGAATACGCCTATATTTTCGAACATGCCGAAGTAAAACTGATATTTGTTTCCGATACCTGTACCCATAGCACTATTTTGCCTGCCTGCGAGCAACTCGGTTGTACCAATCAGATCTATTCATTCGATGAAATTGAAAATGTGCCCAACTGGAGGGAAATCATTGAACTGGGCCGGAAAAACAACGATAAGTTTAAAGATGAACTGGAACGCACTAAAAATGAAATAAAACCTGACGATTTTGCCACTTTAATTTATACTTCAGGGACAACAGGAGCACCGAAAGGGGTTATGCTATCGCACCGGAATATGGTTGGAAATTTTTTAGCCGCCGCCAAGGTATTTAATTTAAAACCCGACGAAAAATATTTAAGCATTTTACCCTTATGTCATGTTGGAGGGAGAATGGGCAATTACCAGACTCAGTATTGCGGCACCAGTATTTATTATGCCGAAAATATGGGTTCCATTGCCAGGAACATGAAGGAAATACAACCTGTCGGGTTTGACGCCGTACCCCGGATCCTGGAAAAAATATATGATACCATCATCGCTAAGGGAAAGGATCTGAAAGGCATTAAAAAAACTATTTTCTTCTGGGCTGTAAAAACAGGTTTAAAGTACAGGATATCAGGTTTTGGATTGGCCTTTTATAAGGTGAAATTAAAAATAGCCGATAAGCTTGTTTTCAGCAAATGGAGAGAGGCTATTGGTGGCAATGTAAAGTTGGTAGGTTGCGGAGGAGCCAGTCTTCAGCCGCGTTTGGAGCGGATCTTTTGGGCTTGCGGTATCAAGATCCTGAATATGTATGGCTTAACAGAAACCTCTCCAATTATCACCATAAACAGAAGTGCAAAGCCCGATGTCAGACTGGGTTCGGTGGGTCCTGTAATTGACGGGGTAAGTGTAAAAATTGCTGACGATGGGGAGATCCTTTGTAAAGGACACAACGTAATGTTAGGCTACTATAAAAATCCCGAACTTACTGCTTCGGTTTTTGATGAGGAGGGCTGGTTTCATACCGGTGATATCGGAAATCTAGCAGGAGGTAAGTTTCTTGAAGTAACCGATAGAAAAAAAGAAATCTTCAAGCTTTCGAACGGAAAATTTATTGCACCTCAGCTTATTGAAAACAGATTTAAAGAATCGGAATTTATCGATCAGGTAATGGTTGTAGGGGAACACGAGAAATTTGCCAGTGCATTGATTTCTCCAAATTTCGCTTCCTTAAATGACTGGTGCGCCAAAAGAAATCTAAGCTTTGGGAGCAAGGAAGAACTCATTAAACTCCCTCCCGTGTTAGAAGTATTTAATGATGAAGTGAATAAGCTGAACAAAACCTTGAATGGCCCGGAAAAAATACTGCGGTACCGACTGGTTCCTGATGAATGGTCGCCTTTTACCGGGGAATTGTCACCTACTTTAAAGCTTAAAAGAAAATTTATTGATCAGAAATATCAGGATCTGATTGAAATGATATTTTTAAAACAGTCTGTCTGATAGCTATAGCCTATTGATTATCAAGCCAATACTTAAAAAATATGAATATTTCAAAGGTTATTAATAACGCAGGAAGAAAAGATTTTATTAGGGTGGCTAAAATTATTTACAAAAATGATCCGGTCTGGGTTTGTCCTCTCGATAAAAGTATAGATGCTATCTTCAATCCCAGACATAACGATTTTTATAATCATGGGACAGCTGAGCGATGGGTGCTACAAGATAAGTCCGGTAAGTTAATCGGGCGTATTGCGGCATTTATTGATTATAAAACCTCACAGGAAGAAAAACAACCTACAGGGGGAGTTGGCTTTTTTGAATGCATAAATGATCAGGAATCAGCAAATCTTCTTTTCGATACTGCCAAAGAGTGGTTATCTGCAAAAAAAATGGAAGCGATGGATGGGCCTATAAATTTTGGACAAAGAGATAGTTACTGGGGATTGCTCGTTGATGGATTCACGCATCCATCGCACGAAGTTGCCTATAATCATCCCTATTATCAGCAATTGTTCGAAACATACGGATTTAAAACTTATTTTAAACAGGAAGGCTTTCATCTGGATATTACAAAAAAAATGTCTGACCGGTTTTTGCGTATTGCCGAATGGGTAGCCAAAAAGCCCGGATACGAGTTCAGACATTTTACCTGGAAAGAAGAGGAAAAGTATATAACAGATTTTGCTGAGGTGTATAATAAAGCATGGAGTTCATTTATGGAGAATTTTGAGCCTCTGAAAGCTGAATATATAAGGAAGACACTTAAGAAAGCAAAAGTTATTCTTGAAGAAGAATTTATCTGGTTGGCCTATTACAATGGAAAACCTGTTGCCATTTATCTGATGTATCCTGATGTGAACGAGATACTGAAACACCTGAATGGAAAACTTAATCTTTTCAGTAAACTAAAATTTATATATCTCAAAAAGAAGAAAGTAGTAACCCGGGCTCGTGGTGTACTGATGGGTGTTATCCCTGAATTTCAAAACAGGGGAATTGAATCAGCCTTTATTATGGAAATATCGAAAGTGATGGAACGAAAACCGCAGTATAAAGAAATAGAATTTTCATGGGTGGGTGATTTTAATCCCAAAATGAGAAAGATTTTTATCTCTGTAGGAAGCGTACCTGCCAAACATTATATCACGTACCGGTATTTATTTGACAGAAAGGCAGAATTTAAAAGATATCCTATTCCTGAATGAAAATAGAATAGAAATAGCTGTATTCAATAGCAAATCAAATATATCCTACTATGACATATGATTGTATAATTATCGGAGCAGGTTTAGGCGGATTAACTGCCGGAGCCAAACTTTCGAAAGAGGGCAAAAAAGTTTTGCTTGTTGAACAACATTCTGTCCCGGGCGGATGTGCCACCACATTTAAGCGGAAGGATTTTTTATTTGAAGTGGGCTTGCATGAAATGGACGGACTTCATAACAGAGATTTAAAAACCAAAATATTTCGCGATCTGGAGGTTTTCGATCGTGTCGATTTTATTAAGGTGCCTGAATTTTACCGGTTTGTTTATAAGGATTACGACATAGTTATTCATCATGACCCGGAAGCAGCCAAAGCAGTTTTATTAAAGAATTTTCCTGATGAAAAAACCGGTATTGATGCCTACTTCTACCAGGTGCTGAACGCCAGGGAAATTATTAAAAAATCAGAGAATGAAGAAGAAAAAAACCTGGGCGAATTTCTCGATTCCATCATTGCAAACAAGGATCTGAAACTGGTCCTTTTGGGAAATCTCGGATACTTTCACGATGATCCCTACTCCCTGTCGTTGAGCTATTATTCGGTAGCCCAGGGAAGTTACTATGCAGGAGGCGGGAATTTTATAAAGGGGGGATCTCAAAAATTATCCGATCATCTGGCTGATTTTATCACCAAAAAAGGAGGCCGGGTAATTCTCAATCATAGGGTCACGGAAATTTTAGCTGAGAATAACAAAGCCATTGGAATAGCTTACAAAAAGAGAAATACCGGCGACACCCTATTAACCTATGGCACCCATATTATTTCAAATGCCGCTATTCCGCAGGTAGCCCACAATTTATTGCCTGAAATGCAAAGCGGGCCACTCAGGGAGGCTGTTCAGAAAAGAAGGATCGGAGCATCGCTCCTGAGCCTCTACCTGGGCTTTAAAAAACCTGTAAAAGAGCTCGGGTATAACTACTATTCGACATTTGTTTTTGACGATTCAATTGAAACCATTCAGGATATCCTCCCGAATAATCAAGGCGATTTTAAGAACCGCAGTTTTACATTTATCGACTATGGTCAGATAGACGCTGCATTGGCACCCAGGGGGAAAGGTGTGGGTGTTATATGCTGCATCGATTATACAAAGGATTGGGAGAAATTAAACAGAAAAGAATATCTGGAGAAGAAAGAAAAAGTAGCACAGATTTTTATCGATAAACTGGAAGATCTGATTCCGGGCGTTAAAGAAAATATTGAATACTATGAAGTGGGCACTTCAAAAACTATTGAACGTTACACCCTGAATCCTCAGGGAGCAGTCTATGGCTTTGCTCAGACTCCGGAAAACGTGAAGCTCGATCCCATAAGATCCGTTGAGAACCTGTATTTCGCTTCTGCCTGGACAAAAATTGGTGGTGGATTTTCCGGTGCTATTTTCAACGGATACCTTTGCGCTTATGATATTATCAGGAAGAGGTAGGAGAGGAGTGGCAAAAGTGAAAAGTACTTGAAATACTTGAAGTACTTAAAGTGCCAAGAGTACTTAAAGTATTAAATAAGGAAGTCAGCAGCGGGAAGAAATTTGTTTTTATTTACTCCCAACTCTAAGTACTTCAAACTCCAGGCATTTCTGATACTTTATTTTTCACTCTGGGGAAGTAAAACAAATGCCTGATAAAGACGGGTGGTTCGGGTCCGTTGGCATTGTAAAATCCTTCAAGAAAAAGGTTAAAGCTTTTCCTGTCCGATTGTGCTTTCAATTTCGCCTCTTCGGTGATATCGACAAACTCAAGACTTACTTTTCGTCTCGGGCAGAAGAAAATAAGATTGGCAAAAAACAGAACAATACTCAGCAGATAGGTACTTAAAAATACGGGGCGCTTCCCGTTCCATGCCCTCGACCACATACTTCCCCACAGTCCCCGTATTCTGACTCCTACCACCCTGACATGATCGGGTAAATGTGCTGCTAGTGTATAGGCACTTTGTTTGTTGCAGATCCGCTCTACTCCACCAGAGGATAGTTGACCCGAAGGGAAAATTATAACGCTCTTATGATTGTTCAGTGCTTCCAGCAGCTGTGAATTTATTTTTTGCATCAGATCGATATCTCCCCTTCCACCTGTAAGATCGGGTACCTTCACCGCTTTCAGTTTTCTGAGGAAAAACTTCACTACCGGGACCTTGAAAAATCGTTCGGCCACCAGGGGTACAAAATCAGTGTACTTGTAGGTTTCAATGGTCATGATCTGCGGATCGATATGAGAAATATGATTGGGAAATATAAGTTTGGCATCAGCTGATTGCAGTATCTCGATGCCTTGAATTTTTATGGTATACCTGCGCGACAGGATAAATTTGTATAAGCTTCTGTAGAACTCCATGATCCGGTTTATCTGAAATGAATTTTAATAATACGAATTTTCATCAGATATCAATCCACTATTCCCGTATTACTTATTTTTTTTCTGCTATTGACTTTCGTCTCTTTCAATTGTAATTTGCCTAAGATAAAACACACTCCCTCTTTACCTTCCGATCTTTGGTCGGGATAGGCTTTCTCGAGAGGGGGATGTCACGAAGTGACTGGAGGTGTTGTATTGTAATCAAATGAGAATAGTACAAAAAGTGATATCAGCAATAAATACAAGTGTCTCGTCCTGAAATAGGTTGACACATTATCAACCAAAAATGAGTAAACAAGACGAGAACAAGAAGACAGATCTGGCTACCAAAATAACCTATCAGGGATACAGTCGCGGATTTAAATTGAGCATTCTGGACGAATTAGAAAACGGTCAGATTTCCGTAAATCAGGCTGCAATAAAATAGAAAAATTTTGGAAATGTTTTATCGCAGAAATGAAGAAAACAATATTCTGCCAGGTCTCCCTGAAAAATAAATATATTGGATTGAAAAAGTTAGCTTTTTTAGAATTTGAATTATGAAATATGATTAAAGATTGTTTTAGAGGCAGCATTACTGGCAGCTTTTAATAAAGGATACCCGGCAGGTGAGGCTGTAAGAAGAGGATGAGTTCCTATTTGAGAGGTTAAAATTGAATTGATATTCATTCGGTTTTGAATAATAATTCCGATGATATTTGTTAATTCTCCCACTGAAGATCCTCCAATAACTTCACCACCTAAAATAACATTGGATTCTTTCCCAACGATTAACTTAACAAGTTGTTTTTTCGCACCTGCTAATGTACCGGGATGCTTGTCTATTCCTTCGAATACACCTGTTATAATATCAAACCCTTCTTTTTTTGCCTGTGTTTCTGTTACCCCTGCTACGCCAAATGCAGTATCACCGATCATTGTTGAAAAAATTGAGATAGTCCCGCTAAATGTCTTAATAGCAGAAAGTTTAAATAAATTAATGCCTGCAATTCGTGCTTCAGCACATGCTGTTGATGCTAACATTGTACAGCAGGCTTTTCTTGTAATGAAATCATGTTTTTGGGCACAGTCTCCAACAGCAAAAATATCAGGACTTTCAGTTCTCATATATTCATCAACCTTTATACAACCCTGTTTACTGGTACTTATACCCGATTCATTTGCCAGTTCAGTATTCGGTTCATATCCCATTGATAATACTACTGCATCGGTATCAATTACTTCTCCGTCTTCCAATAAAACTTTGTTAACTTTTTTTTCACCTGATAATTCTTTAACACCTGTCCCGGTTTTTAATATTACTCCATTTTCTGTCAGTACTTGTTCTGCCTTAATGGATATTTCTTCATCAAAACATAAACCTAAAATATGTGGTAATTTTTCGATCAGAATAATTTCTTTCCCTGTTTTTTTTAGTTCATCAGACAATTCAACACCAATAAAACCTGCTCCAACTATCACAATTTTATTACATTGGTTTAGTTTAGATCTCATTAGATCCAGATAATTTTTATTCTTCGGTACTGTAAAAACATTTTCTAACTCGGCTCCCTTCAACCATTTTGGGATGGACGGGGAAGAGCCTGTCGCTAATACTAATTTGTCATACGATATTTCGTCTTTGTTTTCCAGAATACAAGTTTTGTTCTCCGGATCAATGGAGATAACTTCTCCGATTACTAAATCAATATTTGCGTTTTCAAACATTTTATTTGAAGGTAAAA
>CAZQCO010000063.1:5987-21933 GCA_964592225.1 uncultured Bacteroidales bacterium | reverse complement strand
ATAAATCAGCGAAGCTGATAAGTTCCCTGCCCGAATGCCACTCAGGCAGGGGGGGAACCGAGGCAGACGAAGTACGACGAGCTCATGAGAAAGCCAGGCGAAGGAGTAACAGGCTGTTCCGATACAGAATCAGATAACCAAATACCATTTATGGCTTTTAATTTCAAGCTTCAGTATAAATGAACCGGATAAAACAGTTTGAACTTTATAATAATTGGCTGCCGGCAATTCCGGGTTGGTTTCTGTCTGGTACCAGCGATCCAGAATATCGATAATCTCAAATCGGGTGTTATCCCAATAAAAAGATTTAGGGTATTCATCGGCCTTGTAACCGGCGTGGCATTCCACTTTTATGAAGATTAAATCAGTCATTATTCTCATTGAATGATGAGCAATATTTGTAAAATCTTCGTTTTATTTTAAGTTCATATGTATTAAAAGAATACATCAATGTTCCATCATTTAAGTTTTAAAATACTGATTTATTTATTTTATTTGTATTATTGAAAGAGCCTAATTAATGAAAAAATATCCTATGAAAAAACTCAGCAAATTTAAAAGGAAATGTTTGCCATTATCCCGGATACTCTGGTATCTCGTACTAGCACTTATTATTGCACCTTCTCTAAAAGCGGAGGGAGATAATACGCTTTTACTGCAAACACCGGTAACAGGAAGAGTTATCGACGGTAATACAAATGAAGCGCTTCCGGGTGTTTCCGTTTTAATTAAGGGAACCACCAGGGGAGTAATTACTAATTTAGATGGAAAGTTTTCCATTGAAGCTTCCTCAACCGATGTTCTTGTATTCAGCTTTATTGGGTATGTGATTGAAGAAATACTTGTTGGAAACCAGACAGTAATTAATGTCACACTCATTCCGGATATCATTAATCTATCTGAAGTGGTTTTTGTTGGCTATGGTACACAGAAAAAAAGTGATCTGACGGGTTCAGTTTCTTCCGTATCGGAAGAAACGCTCAGGTCTCAACCCGTATCAAGTGTCGATCAGGCACTGCAGGGCCGCGCTGCCGGTGTAATTGTGCAGCAATCTTCCGGATCGCCTGCAGGAGGTGTTTCGGTTCTTGTGCGCGGGGCTAGTTCTATCAATGCTTCCAGTCAGCCTCTTTATGTAGTGGATGGTGTTGCCATCAGCAGTTCCAGTACTGGAGAGATTGCCAATATTGAAGTTGGCAAGGGAGGGCAGAGTTCCAATCCCCTGGCAACAATTAATTCCGATGATATCGAATCCATTGAAATTCTGAAAGATGCCTCGGCTACAGCTATATACGGAGCACGCGGAGCCAATGGAGTTGTCCTTATAACCACCAAACGTGGAAAGCAGGGACAAAATAATCTGTCTTTCAATGCCTACTATGGGTTCCAGCAACTGCCCAAAATACTGGATGTCCTGAATTCAGAGGAATACGCACGATATGAGCTGATAAAACATGTTCATAATAATAATGTCAATACTTTTCCTGACTTTGATATTCCTCTGGATGTTAACGATGATCAGATACCATTTACGACACTGGATCCTGATTCTTTTCCAGTGAATACCAATTGGCAAAAAGAAATGTACCAGACGGCTCCTATGCAGAATTTTCATCTTTCTGCCGATGGAGGCACTGATAAAATGAGGTATAGCCTTTCAGGGGGATATTATGCTGTTGATGGTATTCTTATTGGGTCGTCTTTTAATCGTTTTTCACTTAAAGCTAATACCGATGCAACTCTGGCCAAGTGGTTCCAGATGGGGAATAGCATGTTGTTTAGCTATTCGAAGGAAGATATGACTTTTAACGATGCCTATTATGGTGGCGGAGTAGTTGAAAGGGCACTGCAGCAGCGACCCGATATGGCTGTAAGAGATGAGGCAGGTAACTACGCCGGTCCGTCGGAAGGCCAGGACAGCCCGCAGGATAATCCAATAGCTGCTGAGCTGGAAAAGCAGAACGATAATATAGTAAACCGCTTATTCGGCAATATTTACGGGCAGGTGAATTTTTTCGAAGGTTTCAATTTCAGATCCATTTTTGGCGCCGATGTTTCAAATGGCCGTACCACATTATTCGAACCTTCAATCAATCGTGGTGCTATATATGTTGAGGACGAAGAGTTGCAAGAGGCAATTAAACAAAACCTCTACTGGTCGTGGGAAAACTATTTTACTTTTAACAAGAAAATTGCATCTGTCCATGATATAACCGTTATGGCAGGCTACAGCAGTTCCTATTCCAAATGGGACCAGTTTTATGCCTATCGAAACGATTTTCCCAGCAACGAATCGCGAAATTTGGCACTGGGTTCCGAAGCGGTTATGACAAATGGTGCTTATGCAGGCGATATTGCAACCACATCTTATTACGGACGGCTCATATATTCATATAACGATTTTATAATATTTACCCATACTTCTCGGGTCGATGCTACATCGAGTTTTAGTAAGGGTAAAGCGAAGGGATACTTTCCATCATTTGCACTGGCTTATAAAGTTACAAACCATGAGTTTATGCAAGCGTTGCCTTTCTTAAACTTTATGAAATTGCGACTTGGATATGGCGAAACAGGAAACTCAAATGTTACGGGAATTCCTTACCTCGCACAATTGCAACCGGTTCTTACTACTTTTAATAATGCCATATATCCTGCCTATGAACCTATTGGGAAAGATAATCCTGATGTTCATTGGGAAACGGTAGTTACCTATAATGCAGGATTGGATATAGGCCTCTTCCTGAATCGTATTCAATTAACAACCGACTTTTATGTAAAGCGTTCGGAAGAAATGCTTATTCAACTGCCTTTGTCTGTTACAACATCACCTTTTGGTAATCCGTGGTCGAATAGTGGTACCATGGAGAACCGGGGATTTGAAGTAAATCTGACAACCCATAATATAACCGGGAATTTTAATTGGTCTACTACTGCTATTTATTCATACAACAAAAACGAAGTGTTGGATCTTGAAGGCACCGTAATTTCTCAGAGAGTGAGGACCCAGGATCCAATGATCACGCAGACCGCAGAGGGCTACCCTGTAGCACAATATTATGGTTGGGTGACCGATGGGATATTCCAGACCCAGGAAGAAATTGAATCACATGCCTTTCAGGTTTTACGGACGACTATAGGAGATATAAGATTTAAAGATCTGAACGGTGATGGTGTTATTGATGATAATGATAAAACCTATATTGGAAATCCGGTGCCGATGCATGTTTTCGGGCTCACCAATAGTATTGAATGGAAAGGTTTTGATCTGAGCCTCTTCCTTCAGGGAATGGTCGGCAACAAAGTATATAACTTAATGCGTCGGAATATGGAATCTTTAAGCGGGTCTGCCAATCAGTTTCCAACAGTGTTCGATGCCTATAATCCTCATGATATCTATCTCGAAACGCCCTATGGCAACTTTCTGGTTGCAGAACAAAACACCGATACGGAAATGCCTCGTATGACAACAGCGGACAACAACAACAACCGCCGTATTTCCGATAGGTATGTGGAGGATGCTTCCTTCCTGAAAATTCAGACACTGACACTGGGTTACACTCTTCCGAAGAATCTGACTGACAGGATAAAAGCGAAACGGTGGAGGTTTTACATAACAGGTAAAAATCTGTATACTTTCACAAAGTATTCAGGCTATGAACCTGAACATGGACCGCTGAATAACAATCCGCTTCTGACAGGTATTGATATCGGCAACTATCCTATACCCCGATCAGTTATATTCGGTATAAACCTCGATTTTTAACCTGTAAAACCGAAGAAAATGAAAAAAAATAGAATATATACAATTGTACTAATACTGACTGTATTACTTATAGGGTCATGCAGTGAAGACTTTCTCGACAGAAGACCAATAGACAAACTTGTAACAGGAAATTTCTATAGGACACCCGAGGGCATTCAGGCGGCAGCGAATGCCATGTATGCTCCCCTCGGTGAAGAGGGATT
Organism: uncultured Bacteroidales bacterium; assembly: GCA_964592225.1. Lineage (GTDB taxonomy): Bacteria > Bacteroidota > Bacteroidia > Bacteroidales > UBA10428 > UBA10428. Next base: position 17,967 of record CAZQCO010000063.1, on the reverse strand, counting down.
CAACGGGAAAACTATCTGGATGATAGGTGATGGCGCTTCCGACGATGCTCAAGCCAATGGTGACGACCCTGATTATATTCCTATCGATCAATTCTCACTTGCCAGTGATAATCCACGTAATGCCGACCTGTGGCAAATAATTTATAAGATGATTGCCCTGACCAATATTGTATTGGAAAATGTGGATGATAACAGCGCCGAACAGGCTCTTCTCAACCGTATCAAGGGCGAAGCGCTTGTGCTCAGAGCATACGGGTATTATACCCTGGTGCTACTGTATTCAGATGTGCCTCTCGTTCTCGACGGGATGACGCCTGAGGAGCTTCTGGCCCCCGCAAGAACTTCAGCCTACGAGGTCTACCTGAAAATCATTGAAGATCTTGAATTGGCAGCTGAATTACTTCCTCGCAAAAGTGCATATGTAGGCGATGATATCGGCAGGGTAAATACCCATGCTGCTATGGGAGTACTGGCCAAAGTGTATATGACCATTGCCGGTGATCTTTCGATGTACAATACCGAGAGTCATTCTGATAATGATACCAGAATTCGCAGTATTGCCAATCCGGCTACATGCTATGAAAACGCCCTTGGACTTTGCGATGCGATAATTATCTCAAAGGAGTATTCTTTGCTGCCGGTTTTTAGTGACCTTTTTCTAAGGTCGGGCGATAATTGTGCCGAATCAATCTGGCAGCTTCAGTTTATAGGATGCGGACAGCGTCATGGTTCAGGTAATATGAGGCAGGCTTTCTGGGCTCCATGGGCCTCGCAAATCACTGGTTTAAGCGATGGCTGGGGCACCCATAGTCCTCATTCCGATCTGGCCCGATGTTTCTATGATAACCCGGATGATCTGATTGTAGATGGTAACGCTGTTGATACGAATGTAGTTCCTCCAACCGATTTACGATTCCGGTCAACCATTATGTTTCCTGGTGTGGAATATCCTGAACTCCCTGTAGGTGATGAAGGAACTCCTTTTGCATTAGCGTATAATTACGGGGCTAGTGGTTTTGCCTGTAAAAAATATGTAATTGGAAGAGGATCTGACGTATGTGAGATGAAAGCTCCTAACAATGTCTATATGCTCCGCCTGGCAGATATACATCTGCTGAAAGCGGAATGCCTTGTAGAATTAAACCGCTCTGCAGAAGCTGCACCGGTTCTCGATGGCATACGAACCCGTGCCGGGAAACCTTTGATTTCTCCCTTATTAAGTCAGACGGAAATGCGCGAAATAGTTCGTTTGGAACGCAGAAGGGAACTTGCCCTGGAGCAGCAACGCTGGTTCGATATTCTTCGCTGGGGAATTGCTGTTGAGGTTTTAGCTACCCAGGATATTGTTCTTGAACCGGAACGAAGACTGTTCCCGATCCCGAATACGGAGATTGCTCTTAATGAAAACCTGGTACAAAACACAGGATACTAATTAATTATAGAATCTATAAAAACAATGATAGTATGAAAAAATTTATATATAGTAAGAGTTGGATACTGAGCCTGGTAATGGCTTTATTAGCATTTTCAGGATGTGAATTTGATGAACCCTTTCCTGATCCTTCAGCCGATTTTGCCATATGGAGTCTTAACGTGGAAACGAATGCATACGAACAGGTTATGGAACCCTATAGTCTGTCTAGAGGTATGAGCTATGATTTTATTATAGAGGGTACAGGTCAGCAATTTGTTTTATGGTTTGGTGTTGAAGGCGATCCCGGGTCAAATAGTCCCAGTGGCAGCAATTTTAACGATCGTGGCGAAAATCATTACTCGAAAGGTATAGTAGCTGTCGATATGAAAGCAAGTAATAAATACTTGGCTGAGGGTGAGTATAATGTAGTTCTGGTAGCTTCGAGTTATAGTTATTCAGAAGATAAATATAAAGAGAGTTTGACTACAAAAACGGTTACTGTTACGGCACCATAGTAGGTTGGGCTTGTGTTGCAAGATTTAGATCAATTTTTTGATCTGGGGAAGTCCGGTTGCATTAAACAGCCGGACTTCATGTTATTATAGGGGGGAGTAAATAAGAAGATGATTTAGTAAGTCTCAGATTTTTCCCGGAATATTTTTTTTGCATTTCAGTTTCTTTTCGTAGTTTGGAATATCAAAAAAGTAAAAAAACCAATTCGGGTCCAACTATGAAAAACTTATTCCTGATCTTATTTTTATATTTATTTATACCTGTTATCAAATCACAGATTTTTATTCCTATAATTATTCCTACGGGAACATCAAGTTATGTCCGGTACAATTGCGGAACAAATAATAAACAGGCGAGTGAGTATATGCAGCAGGGAATAGAGAATTTGGAAATAAGTCTTGATGCTGCTCTGGCATATTTTAAGGGAGCCATAAAAGTGGATAGTTTGTTTTGCGATGCCTATGACTATACTGCTAGTGTATTTATCGAAAAGGAAAAATTCGATAGCGCATTGAAATATATTGATCTTTCACTGGCTATTAATTCAGCAAACCGATGGGCCGGCAAAACAAAAATCCAACTCCATTTTAATCTGGGGGAATATGAGAAAGCAGGGGATTATGCCTTTTCACAGCACTTAAAACAGGCCGATGAAGGAATTTGGCTATACTACCTGGCAGAATCATTATTTCACAGGGATTTACTTGATAGTGCCAAATGCATTACGCTAAAAATGCAATTAACCATGCAGAAGCAGGGGCTTGAGTTAGCTGCTGCAACGAGTATGTACCTGCAGGGAAAGATTTTTTGCAAAATGAGAAAATATGAGTCAGCACAAAGAGCCTTGCTGCAGGTTAATAAAAACTACCATAAGGATGCGGAATTTAATTACTACTTGGGATTAACTTATCTGTATGGCGAAGAACCTAATCTTAAAAAAGCAAAAAAATATATTATTCGTGCTTTTAAAAGGAATATTGAAATTCCTTCTGAAGTCAGTAAGATGTTAAATTTATGAGACTATAATTAATTTTTTATTTTATATATTACTTTGCATTAATGGAAAAGGAGTATATCTAAAAATAATTGTCTTATGAACAGGATCAACTTTCTTTTGCTATGTTTAGTTATTGGAATAGCAGATACACCGTTGAATGCTCAACTAATGAAACTCTTTGAGACCGATACTATTTTCCATGCTCCCGAATCGGTTGCCTGGGATAGTGCTCATAATTGTTTATATGTATCTAACTATACTGCTCCCATAAAAGAAGGAACTTATTACGGGAACCATGCTATTTCGAAGGTCAACCTGAAGGGAGAGATCATTGAGGCTGACTGGATTACGGGACTATCCTGTCCGACAGGAATTTGCATAGCCAACAATAAACTCTTTATTGTAGAGCGTTTTGGTGTAGTGGAATATGATCTTTCCGTGAACCAGATAAGCAATAAATACTATATTAAAACCCTCGATTTTTTAAATGATATTACGGTTGATGATGAGGGAAATTTATACATAACAGTGAGTGGTACCAGCATAGTCTACAAAATAGCGGGGGGTAAAGTGGAACGCTGGCTTGAAGATGAGCGAATCGCCAATCCGAACGGAATTCTTTTCGATAAAGATAAATTAATCATCGGAGTGATTAGCGATGGATATGTGAAGGTAATCGATACGGAAACAAAAGAAATCCGGAAGCTGGCTTTCCTGGGGGAAGGTACGATCGATGGCATAAAGAAATGTCATGATGGATATCTGGTTACACACTTTAATGGAAATTTATACCATATCAGTTCTTCAGGAGAAGTAAAGGAACTTCTAAATACCCATAACGAAAGGCTATTCCAGGCTGATTTTGAATATATCCCTTCAAAGAATCTGATTGTAATTCCTGCTCTTTGGAACAACAAGCTGCTTTTTTACAGCTATATGGCTATTGAGTAAATATGGTGCTAAAGATTGTCTCATCCATCTATCCATTTTTTCAATCCACCATTATTCCATTTATTTAATTATGATCTTCTTCGGCATCAAACATGGTGGGAGTTAAATTCCCATGATGAAATCGGTAAGATTTTTATCGTGAGAAAGATTGAGCTTTTTTCGGAGCCGGTAACGGCTTATCTCAACACTGCGGATTGAGATATTTTGCAGAGGGGCGATCTCTTTCGATGACAGGTTCATTCTCAGGAAAGCGCACATACGCAAGTCTTTTGGTGTCAGGGTTTTATGTTTTTCCCTGAGCCGTGAAAAAAAGTTTTCATGTACCCGGTCGAAATGGGTTTCAAATACATTCCAGCTTTGCTTATCGTCCAATTCGCGATCGATTTTGCGAACCAGTCTGTGGAGTTCTTCTTTATCTAATCCCGAATCATTTTCAATAAGTTCCATCAGCCGGATTTTCATATTGGTAAGAACCTGGCTCTTGTGGATGATGTTCATGGTGGAGTTGGCCAGTTCTTTACTTTTATGCACTACTTCCGCCTGAAGCTTCTCATTTTTCATTCTGATAAGTTCCTGTTCCGTCAGGTGACTTTTTTCTTTCAACCGGATCTCACGCTGGATCATTTGCCGTTTCTGTTCCAGCAATGCCTTCCTTTTCTGCCGCTGTATACTTTTACTAATAATTCTAAAAGTGATGAGAATAACCGATATAAAGATTAGCGAAAAACCTGCATAAGTATACCAACGTCGAAACCAGGGAGCATCGACTGTAAAATGTACATTTCTGTATTCTCTCGAATTTGTGAATGGATTCTCAATAATGATAGTGAGCTTATATTTCCCTTCCTTCAGATTGGAAAGAATAATTTCCGGCTCACCGGGTGTCCCCTCCCAACTTGTTTCATTCAGACTATATTGAATACTTATTTGATATGATGAACAGTAAACAGGAAGTGCGTACTTTATACGTAAGTTATTTAATTTGTAAGGTATTTTATCCGAAAGCGTAATATGAGTAGCCATCGGATCAAACATTATGGCATTATATTGAGTCTGGAATTTATGAGTATTGAATATTTCGAATCTGGTAAATTGAAAGGGGACTGATGTTGACAGGTAGGGTCCTGTTTCCAGATCGACAATTGAAAATCCATCTTCAATACCAATCAGAATTTGTTCATCGCTTAAAAAAGTAATACTTTCAAAAGCAGTCAGAAAATTATCATTCAGCGAGGGCGCTAGTTGCCGGTTATATTGATAGAGGGAATCACTCAAAATATCTAACTTGCCTAACACACCGTTTTGAAATACCCATACGGTATGTTCCTGACTTTCGATCATCTTGGCAACAGGATCATGACTTCCCAGAAAACGATTCCACCTTAGGGATGAATAAAAGGTATCCCTTAATTCTTCGTACTCATAAATACCATTCCGCGTACCTGCGATCAGTTCTCCTCTGATCCCGAATAGTTCATTGTTAAGTTTGGAAGGTAATCCTTGTTCAGGTCCATAGAGCTTAACTTCTTCAATGGTATAATTATTCTGGTTGATCCTGAGCCTGTATATTCCATTATATCCATGACTTATCCACAGATTGTCGGATGTGTCAAAAAACATGACGCGCGACGATTCATTAAAACCATTCAACATTCCCCGAAATACATACTGTGTACCTGATTTTTGAAGAAGACCGATTCCACCATAAGTACCGATAAGTAATTTATCGGAATCCCAGGGAACGGATAGGAACATCCAGATACCCTGGATATCATCTATCTTTCTGACTTCTTTGTCGGTTAGAATATAAGCTCCTGAATGATGGGCACACAGCAGCTTATTGTCATTGGCAAAAAAACTCCAGGTTTGTCCGTTCAACCTGGCAAGTGGTTCAATTATTCCAGCTTGTTGAGTTGGGTATATAAACACTCCCTGGTTGGTTCCGAGGTACAAATTATTATTGAGCATGATGGAGCAGTAACCTGAACCGAATCCACCGGGTTGTCGCAGATAACTAACATTCGAGTGAGTTTCCACATAGTCGATCCCATTGTCAAGTCCGAGCCAGAGATTTTCTTCTGAATCGAAGGCCATTGAAAGGATGGTATTATTCTGCAAGCCGTTAACTTTATTGATTGTCTGATCTATTTGACCGGAAGGTTTGATTATTAATATTCCCTGCTGAATAGTACCGATATATAAATTACCGGAATTGTCCAATGTCATACAGTAAAAACTATTCTCACGCAGGAATTCACTGATTTTACGGTTCCATTCTTTCAAGCTTACAGAGTCCCATATATAAACTCCATTCTGCTGTGAAAATAGCAGGAGTTTATTATCCGGTAAAGTCTGAATATCCCAGATTTCCAAATGGTTTATCTGGTCACCACCCGGCATTGATATCAGTTGCATGGATTCAAGTTTTTTCAATCCTGCATCTTTGTCCTGCACAATAAGTTGACCGTTAACCATAAAGGAGAAAATGAATTCGTTATCCGGATGCAATGTTGTGATATAGTCACCTTCAGTATTAAAAACCAGGAGATGTGTCCGCGATTGAAAACAAATATATTTTTCGATAATATGAATCCTCCAGATATCACCGAATTGACCTTCCTCCGAGGGAACTTTGTATTTCCACGAAAGATATCGATAACTGCCTAATGAATCGCGTATCACAATACCAAGTTCATCAAATGCTCCGGCAAGAATTTTTCCCGGAGGTCCGGCCTTAAGCGAACGGACAATTGAAAGATTCGGAACCGGTGTAAGATGCCAGTCGGTCCCGTTAAATATCAATATCCCGTTATTATTACCAAAATACATTACGTTGAATTCATCCTGGGCAATGGCCCAGTTCTGATTACCTGCTCGGTATTCATTATGGGTGAAATTTTTTATGGAAGGGATGCCCTCAATGGCATAATGTACATTGACCGTTATAATAGACAGTAGGCTGATAAGAACTAATTTTCTTAATCCGGTTTTATAAAGTTTATTTATATGTACCACTTTATAATAAGAGTGAGTTTTTTAATTTGAACATAGACTTTCATTCTCTATTCATTTTTAAGAGTGTAAAGACTATGTTGAGAAAATCACTCATCAAAAATAAAATATAAACTTACTCAATAAGCTATTTTCAGAACTAAACTTAATTTTACTGTTGAGTCATTGTATAGGAGAGTAAATAAATTGTAGAAGCTTTGTTGTAGAATTAAATTTGGTGAAGGAAGAGTAAGCTGCTACATTGCATTATGTATTTACTAATATAATTTGTATGAGGAAGAAGAGTAAGTTTTTTACAGGAACAGGGATCATACTGATACTTGGTGTGATGATGATCCAATCAGTTTTATATGGCCAGCCTGATCATGCACAATTGGTATGGTTTGATGAATTTACTGCGGATGGTTCTCCCAATGCGGCGAAATGGGGATACGATCTGGGTGGAGACGGATGGGGTAATGATGAATTACAATATTATACCGATAGAACCGAAAATGTCATGGTCGAAAATGGAAAGCTTATAATCACTGCATGTAAAGAAAGCTATGGTGGAATGGAATATACTTCTGCTCGTCTGGTAACAAAAAATAAAGGTGACTGGCTCTATGGCAGGATTGAAGTAAATGCTAAATTGCCTGAGGGTACGGGAACCTGGCCTGCAATCTGGATGTTACCTACCGACTGGGAGTACGGAGGTTGGCCGGCAAGTGGTGAAATTGATATCATGGAACATGTGGGTTTTGACATGGGGAATGTACATGGAACTATACATACCGAAGCTTATAACCACTCTTTAGGTACGCAAAAAGGCGATAATATAATTATTCCTGACGTGCATACAGCTTTTCATACGTATGCCATTGAATGGACAGAAGATACTATTCACTTTTTTGCCGATAATGAACGCTATTTTACCTTTGTTAATAATCATTCAGACTATACTACCTGGCCATTCGATAAGCGATTTCATCTGCTGCTTAATATTGCTATCGGAGGAAGCTGGGGAGGTCAGCAGGGTGTCGATGATGAAATTTTTCCACAAACGCTGGAAATCGATTATGTACGTGTATATAAACTGTTTCGTCAGTATTCCATACAGGGACCTTCAGAAGTCGAGCCTAATCAGGAGAATATTTCATTTAGTATTTATAACTTTGAAGGAGCTGATTATACCTGGACTTTTCCCGAAGGTGTTAGTATCACTGACGGTCAGGGGACAGCAGATGTTACTGTAAATTGGGAAGAGCATGGAGGAACTGTAAGTGTTGTACAGACCTACGAAGGGGTCAGCTATACAAGTACTCTGGATGTTAGTATAATTGTGGAGCCGGGAGATGGCCCCCTGATTATCAATAGTTTTGAAAACGAAATCGGAACCTGGATCGTTGAGCCGGGACAGGATAATATAATTGAAATGGAGTATGAAGAATAATCTAATTGTAAAGGTTTTTCTTTTATTGATAATATCAACCGGATGTAGAAATGACAATTCTCCGGTGGTTATGCATTCGGGATTAACACGTGTTGACTATAACATTTCACAACCCGGAGAGATGCCCAATATAGCATTTCAGTTCAACGATACTTACGATCTGACAGGCACTACCAATTGCAGTATTATATTGATTGCCAATGAACAGTCAGTTTCATTGAATTTGAGGATTATGCTTCAGGATGATGAAGGCAACCTAACTGATGTTTCTCCATTTATTATTACGGATAACCGTTTCATGAAAGACAATGAATCGCATACCTATTCCTATAATTTCGAAAATAGATTGGGATCATCGACAAGCAGCACTGGTGAGATAAATTTACGCGAAGTTAAAAGGATATTAATTTATATTAATGCCGGAAATGCGGGTGTTATATCCGAAGGCCGTTTCTGGTTGGATAAGGTGCAATTTGATAATTTGTAATAAGATAGAATTCTAGGGTAGGGTTATTTTTAACATTTCTGAATTTCTTAAATAAAGGGGATGGAAGCTTTAATTAGGAATTAATTTTCAGTTCTGGTTTCCAAAGTGATCAGAAGATTAACTGTCCTCTGAAGAACAAATGATTTTGTTCGGGGTGGAGAAATTCAAAAAGAAAGCTGTTGGTTTCGTCCATAGGATACCGTACTATTTTCACTACAGTACCGAAGGGAATTTCCCGTATAAAATTCACAATGATTTCTTTGCAGGAATGGGCATTTAAAAATTCAAGATTGAAGCTATCGAACATCCAGTCGATATATCGTGTAGTTGTCAGGTGTTCGTTCAGGTCGATATCACTGTATCTGACTTCTCGCATAAAATTTTCTGCCTGTACTTCAGGCGTAATTAAAACCGGTACATGCGAATCAATGGCATGCCTGATATGCTCCTGATTGAAAATATGATGATCGGCCTGAAATAGTTTTGGCCTCTTAGATTTCAAATCGATGATCATAAATTCTGAAGTTCCTTCTGCTATTTTCTTCCGGTTAACGTCCAATGCTTCAAAATCTCTCTGGTAAAATACACGATGAATGCCTTTGGGCCAGGTTGTCATTACAAGCTTTTCATTCCAGAAAGGGGTTTGGTAAAATTTCACATGGAGGCGAAAAACCATCCAGATAGTTCCATTTTCATGCAGAAAATCCATACCGAATCCCAGGGATTCGGCATGATGCCAGGCACTCTGGATAAACATATTTATCAGCGAACTGACAGTTAACTTTTTCTTGAAATCGGTATCGGCAGATGTAATAGTGTAAGTTTCCTCTAAGGTTTCCGGTATTCTACTCTTCATGGTTGAATTTTCAGTAATTGTATGCGGATAGAATTTTTATTTGAATAGTAAACGAAGTATTGTTCCGATGATTGTGAAATGTATTAACTGATATTATGCCCAAAAGCGCTAAAGACTTCTTCCAGATAGGTTTTTGAAACCGGCAGATCCACAGGCAGAGGTGCATCCAGTTCGATGTGCAGACCATCCTTTTCACGGCGGATTATCTTAACTTTTTCAAAATTTACAATGTACGACCGGTGACATCGTACCAATGGAAATTCGGCATGATCATCTTCTATCAGCTTAAGCGACGACCGGAGCATATATTTTGTCTGATTCTCTTTATTGATGTAGACAATATTAACATAGTTGTCAGCAGCTTGTAAATATAGCAGATCGGAAAATTTAATAGAAAGACGCATAGTACCTTTTTCATCATTAAAAACAATCATTTCCCTGTTCTCAACCAATGCAGTACTTCCCTCTTTCAATTGCTGCAAAATTTTATTTTTATCGATCCAGGAGAAATAAAGCCAGGAAATGGAGTAAGGCAATAGTAGCACAAGAGCCGTATTCTGAATGGAAATTTTATAAGCTAACAGGAATGATCGTGCATCGGCAAGGAAAATTCTCTCGTAAAGGGCATAAAACATCGACATACAAAAGATCTCCAGCGCGATCCATAAAAAATACTGTATAAAAGTGATACGGCCTTTTCTGTTAGTAACCTGATACAATATGATCCGGCTTATAACAACTACAAGCACACCGGTCAGAATGATTATACTGGAAGATACGAGTAACAAAAGATCGAGGTTCTTGATTTTGATTGCGGCAGCACTATTTAATATCCAGGTATTTACTTCGAAAGGTGAATAAAGATTAACAAATATCAGGGCAAAAGCAGCAGTAAATAAAATCAACCGGATAATGTTCTTTTTCTCGGTAATATAGGAAGGTATTTTCTGGTTTATATCCATAAAAAGGCAATAGGGTTAGTCAAATGTAGGAAATAAAATTACATGTGTGGTCAAGTTCTATCAAAAAGGAATTTTTAAACTTCTACCCCTATATATGAAATTTCACCCCAAAATAGAGAATTTCGACCTTATCAACAACCGATAAACCCTTTTATATCGGTGAATTTAAAAATCTGTTATTGCTTTGCTATTAATATCATGGCAGGTGAAAGCTTGCTTGATGAATAAATAGAGTTTAACGGTTTGTAAGAAGGCTGTAAATTGGCGGTCAACCATTTACAGCCTTTTTCTTTGGTTTCCATTAATGGGGACAAGCTTATGGGGCAGATTCCTGTTTTGACCGTAAAAAAAGAGTAAATAGTGAAAATCTGTTAAACAGGTAGTACACCAACCATGCACTCAGAGAGCCCAGGAGGGCACCTCCCAAAATATCGCCCGGGTAGTGAACGCCCAGGTAAATACGGCTATAGGAAACCAGCGATGCCCAAAGCAGCACAATTATTATAAAAAGTCTTTTTCTAATCAATAAACTCATAAAAACAGCCAGGGCAAAGGAGTTGGCAGCATGATTCGAAACAAAACCATAGGCTCCCCCACGATAACCGTTAACAATATGTATCAGGTGTTGAATTTCGGCATTATGGCTGGGACGCAGCCGCTCGAATACGTCCTTAAATGCCTTGACAGCCAGCTGATCGGCCAGTGTAATGGTAAGGATTACGGCAACAACAATAGAGATGCTTTGCCATTTGTATCGGTGAATAATATAGCCCAGTAACACGAGATAAAAGGGTACCCATTCGATCTTGCCCGATACGAACCACATGATTTGATCCCAGAAGGGTGAATGGTGACTGTTCAGCCACAGGAAAAGATCAGTATCAAGATTGATGAGCCAGTCGAGCATAATAGTTTATGTCAGGTGTTTCCAGAGCAGATCCTTAAGTTTTTCGGTATTCTCCTGTTTAATGGCAGAAATAAATATCCAGGGTACAGCAGGCAGATCGGAAGCAATTTCCTTTTTTAATTCCTCATCGAGCAGATCGACTTTTGTGATGGCAAGCACTTTTTTCTTATCAAGGAGTTCGGGATTGTATTTTTCGAGCTCGTTCAGCAAAATACGGTATTCCTGTTTAATATCCGGACTATCAGCAGGTATCAGGAAAAGCAGTGTTGAATTTCGTTCGATGTGGCGCAGGAATCGGATCCCGAGTCCCTTCCCTTCTGATGCTCCCTCAATAATACCAGGTATATCGGCCATTACAAACGACAAATTATCGTGGTAGCTGACAATACCTACGCTGGGTTCCAGCGTGGTAAAAGCATAATCGGCTATCTTGGGTTTGGCTGCAGATA
>CAZQCO010000063.1:0-5887 GCA_964592225.1 uncultured Bacteroidales bacterium | reverse complement strand
ACCTCTCCGGTCTCTTCCTTCATAATAACGGTGCCCAGAGGAACCTCTATAGTCATATCCTCGCCACTGGCTCCCGATTTCATATTCGAGCTGCCTGATTGACCATTACCTGCAAAAACATGTTTCATAAACCGCAAATGCAAGAGTGTCCAGAGGTTCCTGTTTCCTTTCAGGTAAATATTTCCTCCCCGGCCCCCATCACCGCCGTCAGGGCCACCCTTGGGAATAAATTTTGCCCGGTGAAGGTGTGCCGAACCAGCTCCACCTTTACCCGAGCGGCAAAATAGTTTTATATAATCGACAAAATTCGAGTCAGGCATGTTAATTAAATAACCTTTTACAGTGGTTCTGAATAACTAAGCCAGTGAGTCGATAGCCTGGCACAGGCGGCCGAAGATATCATCGATGCTTCCCATACCCTGTATTCCCTTATATTTACCCTGTGCCTCATAGTAATCCTTTACAGGAGTGGTTTCGCTGTTGTATACTTTAATCCGGTTCTCGATAATCGACTGATCCTGGTCGTCGGCTCTGCCCGATTCTTTACCGCGTAGCAACAAGCGTTTGATCAGTTCTCCCTTTTCAACTTCGAGAGCCAGCATGGTGGTAATGGGAGCACCTTTTTTATTCAGCATTTCGTCGAGGGCAGCAGCCTGGGCCGTGGTGCGCGGAAAACCGTCGAAGATAAAGCCTTTTGCCCCGGTATTACTGTCGATCTTTCCTTCGATCATTCCAATCACTACGGCATCGGGTACAAGTTCCCCCTTTTCCATAAACTTCTTGGCTTCAAGGCCTAATTTACTCCGGGCCTTCAGCTCCGAACGCAAAATATCACCTGTCGACAGATGAACCAGTTGGTATTGTTCCAGCAGTTTCGCGGCCTGTGTTCCTTTTCCTGCTCCCGGAGGGCCAAATAATACGATATTTAACATGTTTGTTTTGTTATTTGATGGTTATTAAATTAAAGGCTAAGGCTGAGGCTAAGAAAAAATCGTGAGGCCTGCAAACTTAACCGTATATTGTTTCAGTTTTTAAGTTAGCATAGTTTTTTATCATTACTAAAAATCCTGTTATCTGTTTTTTCAATCCTCAACCTTAGCCTATGCCTATGCCTTCTCTCATTACTCTTCAACCAGGGTATAAATTCCATCCATATTTCTTCCCAGCCCGTCGTAATCGAGACCATAACCCACCACAAAGGTATTCGGAATACGGAAGCCCGTATAATCGATCTTGTGAGTATACTCATAAGCATCAGGTTTAAACAGCAGGGCGACGGTTTTTATTTCTGCCGGCTGCAGTTTCCCGATCTGTTTGATCAGGGTATTAATAGTATTTCCCGAATCGACAATATCTTCGATGATCACGACGGTTTTGTCTGTAAGCACCTCATTAATTCCTATGAGCCGGTTCAGGTGGCCCGTATTCTCCGTACCCTCATAAGATGCCAGTTTCACAAAAGAGATTCGGCAGTCGATCCGGATCTTTTTCATCAGATCGGAAGCAAACATGAACGATCCGTTCAGCACCGCAATAAAAACAACTTCCCTGCCCTCCAGGTCCTTGTTTAGCTGACTTGCGAGTGTATTAACTGCTGCAACAATCTTTCCGGAAGAAATGCTTAAGCGGAATTTCTTATGGTGTATTGTTATGCTTTCCATTATCTTTGCCACTGTGCTGCGAAATTAAGAAAAAGGGGGAAAGAATAAATTGAAAAAAGTTTTAAATTGCCTTGTCTGACAGTCAGCAGAAGAAATACAATTTCATAACCGAATAATTCGACCCGATATGACACCACAAGTAAGCATAATCATGGGAAGCACTTCCGACCTGCCGGTAATGAAAAAGGCGGCCGATATCCTGAACGGGATGAAAATTCCTTTTGAGATCAATGCCTTGTCGGCACACCGCACCCCCGATGAGGTGGAAAAGTTTGCTAAAAATGCCGAAGGAAGGGGAATACAGGTAATTATTGCCGCAGCCGGTATGGCCGCCCATCTTCCCGGTGTGATAGCTTCCATGACCAAAATTCCTGTGATTGGCGTACCCATAAAAATCAGCCTCGATGGCCTCGATGCCCTGCTGTCCATTGTGCAGATGCCTACTGGAGTTCCCATAGCCACCGTGAGTATCGACGGCGCTCAGAATGCCGGCATACTGGCCGCTCAGATTCTTGCACTGGCCGATAAGGAGCTGGCTGCGCGCCTGGCGGAATTCAAGGAAAACCTGAAGAAAAAAATTGTACAGGCCAACGAGGAACTGAAGCAGATAAAGTACGGGTATAAGACCAACTAGCAGACAATAAGCAGGGAAGTACAATTATTAAAACGTGGATTGATGGTGTGTTGAGCAGCAAAAAACATCCCTGGTATTCAGAGTATAGCAATAAAGTTAAAGATTTAGGAACATCGATTAACGATTTACTATTTTAGAATTGTCGGGCTATTAAATCATAATTCCAAAATCGTTGATTGAAATTATTTAATCATTGAATACATCGAATTACTATAACAGGAGTATAAGGGATGTGTGTCATATTTCCAAATTCTTATATGCAACTTCTTTTTACATGGATATAATGGCAGCTTAATTTTTTATATAAGAATTTCTCAAAGTTCTTGCATAATTGAAGCATATTTAGTTACTTGGACCTTAGAGGAACAGGACTTGTTGATGTTAGGGGTAAGCGATAAACTATGCGTAATTGGATATGCTGCATACTATTTATTTCTTCAATCGTACCGGCATTTAGCCAGCAGGTTCCATACAGCGATGCAACCGCTTTGGCACTTTCGGGTACCGATCTCTGTTATTCCGGAGCCTGGTATGGCATACGCAATCCTTCCCTGCTTGCACTGCATCAGGTTTCTTCGGTCGGAATCAATTATCATAACCGTTACTTAATTCCCGGACTGGGTTCCCAGTCGGTTTATGGCTCATTTCCATTTCATGGCTGGTGGGGTTGCTCCGTGAACTACTTCGGTACAAAGGCTCTCAACGAGAGTAGTTTTTCGGTTTCATACGGAAGAAAAATTTTCCAATGGCTCGATGCCGGAATTACAATAAACGGTCACCGGCTTGCGGTGGAAGCACTTCCTGAAGAATCTTTCAGTATTACCGGAGATATCGGGCTTGTTGTAAAACCTGTGGAAGGAGTTCTGACAGGTATCCATCTGATCAATCCTAACCGGTCGGGTTATGCCAATTCTGGGCAGGATTATTTACCAGCTGAACTTAATATCGGACTGGCCTGGTCGGAGGCAGGGGATTTCTACCTGGCGGCTCAGCTGCACTGGCAGGACTATTCTGATTTGTACTTATCGCTGGGAGCCGAATGCCGGATCGGGAAATTCCTGGCACTAAGGGCAGGATTGAAAACAGGTTCTGTGACCAGTTACTCTTATGGATTGGCATTCGGCTTTAAGAAAATCACTTTTTCAGTGGGATTTGAACAACATACCTGTCTGGGGATGTCTTCGGCAGTTACATTGAACTATAAATTCTCCTCCCATGAGAGCCAGGATTAACTACATATATTTCCTGTTTTTCTTTTTGCTTTTGAAAAACAGTCATGCACAGGAGCCGACTCCGGTTCAGCAGGAATATATAGGTCAGGTAATTGAAATCCTAGCGGAACAAAATGATAACTCTGAGGATGTCTCTGTCGTTTTTGACGACCTGCTGAATTACGCTCACGAGCCACTGAACCTGAACTCGGCTTCAGAGGAGGAGTTAGCAGAACTACATGTGTTAAATGCTTTTCAAATTGCAGCGCTTATCGATTATCGTAACACCCAGGGCAATTTACTCACCATCTATGAATTACTCTACATTCCGGGTTACCGGCAAGAGGAAATCGATTTGATCAGCCCTTTTGTTACCTGTGAAGAACCGATAAAGCGATATTCGGGATTGAAAGGATTTCATCCGGTTGTAAAACAACAGGCTATTGTCCGGTACCAGAGGATATTGGAGCAGCAGAAAGGATACATTCCACTTTCCGATTCTGTTCTGGCCCTTGATCCGGATAAATCGCGCTACCTGGGCAGCCCTGATAAGTTATACTGCCGGTACAGGCTCGATATGGGAGGAAGAGTGCGGGCAGGTATTCTCATGGAAAAGGATGCAGGAGAGGAATTTTTCAGAGGGAATAAGCGTACAGGATTTGATTTTTATACCGGCTACATCGATTATAAAAACAATAAAGGAATACTTCAGCGGTTTTTGCTCGGCGATTATCATGTACAGATGGGTCAGGGTTTGCTCGCCTGGAGTTCTTTTTCTTACGGAAAGTCCTCCTATGTTTCCGATATATGCCGGAGAAGGGAAGTGATAAAAGCCAACTCTTCCGCTGAAGAAAATCACTTTTTTCGTGGATCGGCTATTAGGCTGGGTAAGGAACATCTTTCGCTTACGGCTTTTGCATCCATCCATGAGGTGGATGCTGCGGTTATATCGGATACAATTTTGCATGAGGATTATTTTACCGGATTTACAACATCCGGATATCACGCTACACCTTCCGACCTGGAAAAGGAGAACACCGTCCGACTCTTATCTGCAGGTGTAAGTCTGGCTTATACCGGCGATCGTTTTAAGCTGGGATTGAATGGTATCTCATTGCAAACTGACAAGTATCTGCAGGAACAGGACCAGCTTTATAAAACCTTTTATTTCTCCGGGAACAGGAACTCCGGAATTTCAATGGATTACCGTTACCTGGGTAAAAGGATCCAGTTTTTTGGTGAGGTGGCATATTCCAACGAAGCGGTGGCGCTTATCAACGGAATGTTTATTTTTCTCAGACCGAACCTGAATCTGGGTATTCTTCACAGGCATTACGATAAGGCCTACTATTCGTTTTGGGCCGATGCGTTCAGGGAAAACAGCATGGTGACCAATGAAGACGGATTCTATTTGGGGCTGGAGGGGAATTTTTCAGGAAACCGGTTTCGTCTCTATTCCGATATTTTTTCATTTCCGTGGCTTCGCTACCGGGTGAATACACCCTCCGAAGGTTATGAGATATTTGGCGAATGGGAAAAAACATTGGGAAGGGCTGTCATCTACCTTCGCTACAAGCGACAGGAAAAACCAATCAATTTTACAGTTAAGAATAACCTGTATGAAGTGCTGCCTCAGATAAAAGAACAATACCGGTTGAACAGCACTATTCCTTTGGGTTCTTACCTGGCATTACAGAACAGAGTTGAGTTTAGCAGGGCAGGTTTCAGGGAGGATACTCTCCGGACGGGATTCCTGGTGTTTCAGGATATTATGTTGCGGTCGCTACCTGTTCCTATAGATATCAGCCTGCGAATAGCCTGGTTCAACACCGAAAATTACGATACGCGGATCTATGCTTACGAACGTGACCTGCTCTATGCGGCCACCAGCCAGATGCATTATGGAAAAGGCTGGAGGTATATGCTTCTGCTCAAATGGAAGCCTGCAGAGAAGCTCGGTTTCTGGTTCAAGATAGGCCGGACCATTTACCCCGGCCAGGAAACCGTAGGCAGCGGCTTATCGGAAATTCAGGGCAGCCACCGCACGGAAGTGAAGGTACAGATGATAGTGAAGTTGTAGAGGAAATTTGAAACAACCTCGTAGAGCCCCCACTAATGGCGCAAGCGTCGCGCTTGTGCTTTTGAATAAAACAACGTCTATGAATCGGATATAAAGACCCTGATCAGGCTTAAATTATTCTTTCTTACTACTTTTAAGCTATGAGCCGTAAATATAAATTCAAAGATCAGAATGCAGTTTACTTTGTAAGCTTTGCTACAGTAAATTGGATAGATGTATTTTCCCGGCTCGTCTATCGTGATATTTTGGTCGATGCCATTAACTATTGCATACATAACAAAGGCCTGATTGTTTATGCCTG
>CAZQCO010000062.1:10721-22562 GCA_964592225.1 uncultured Bacteroidales bacterium | reverse complement strand
ATTTTTTCTTGGGAAAAAATACTTATATTTGCGCCACTGCAAAAAAAGGCAGCTATTCTCAGTAAAATCTTAAAAAAATAAACAGAAATGCGTAACAAAGGAGCTATTCTTACACTGGTAATTGCTCTAACACTTGTCTGTATTTACCAGCTTTCTTTTACCCTTAAAGCTTTATCCATAAATAAACAAGCAAAAGAATTTGCACAGGGTGATCCGGTGAAGGAAGAAAAATACATTGACAGTATTTCGAATGAAATTGTATTCGATATTTTAATCAAGGAATTCACTTTCAAGGAAGTTCAGGAACGAGAAATCAACTTTGGTCTCGATCTGAAAGGCGGAATGAATGTTATTCTTGAAATATCAACTGTTGATGTACTAAAATCGCTGGCAAATAATAGCATAGACACTACCTTCAACAAAGCACTTGTTTTAGCCAAAAAGATGCAGCGTGAAACAAATCGCGATTATATTACATTATTTGGTGAAGCATTCTCAAAAATTGATCCGAATGCTCGACTGGCTGCCATTTTTACTACCCAGGAACTACGCGACAGAATTAATTATGATACGCCCAATGAAGAGGTACTAAAAGTTATCAGGGAGGAAGCTGAAGGGGCTATTAATAATGCTTTCAACATCATCCGGACCCGTATTGACCAGTTTGGTGTTGTTCAGCCCAATATTCAGCAACTTGAGACTAAGGATCGTATCCTGGTCGATCTTCCGGGAGTGAAAAACAAGGACAGGGTTCGAAAACTATTGCAGGGAACAGCAAATCTTGAGTTTTGGGAAACTTTTGAAAATGCTGAACTCATTCAAAATCTATATGCTGCCGATAATATTGTTCGTGAGTATCTGGCTACCCAGAAGGAAATAAAAAGTCATGAAGAAATAGCGGAAACTACTGAAGTTAAAGTTGAAGAAGAAAAACCTGATACAGCCGGTCAGCTTTCACTAATTGAACAAATTGCTGCAGAATCATCAGAAGCTGATACTTCTCTTCCACAAAATATTGAAGAAGCGTATCCATTGCTAAGTGTTCTTAATCCATTACAGGACCCGCAGACAAGAGAACCCTATCCGGGAGCAGTAATTGGAAGGGCTCACTTTAAGGATACAACAAAGATTAACAGATACCTGAAAATTGCTAAGCAAAAACAGGTTTTCCCACGTGAAGTCAGGTTTATGTGGTCGGCTCTTCCTATTGTTGATGAAAACAAAAAACCCTCCGATATATTCAGTTTGTATGCAATTAAAGTGCGAAGCCGTGATGGACAGGCACCACTGAATGGAGACGTTGTCGTTTCAGCAAGCCAGGAATTCGATGAAGTTAATGGACAGGCCTATGTGCTGATGAATATGAATACTGAAGGCACAAAAAAGTGGGCGCATATTACTAAGGAGAACTTACAGAAAGTTATTTGTGTTGTAATGGATAACCGGGTTTATTCCGGTCCCACAGTTCAGTCTGAGATCTCCGGGGGTACATCACAAATTACCGGAAGTTTTACTCCAAATGAAGCACAGGACCTCGCCAACCTTTTAAAATCGGGTAAATTGCCTGCACCAGCCAGAATCATTCAGGAGAATGTTGTTGGCCCGTCTTTAGGTAAACGTGCTGTCAACGAAGGGTTCAGTTCCTTTATTCTGGCATTCTTAGTTGTACTTTTTTATATGATCATCTATTATAGCCGCCGTGCCGGTCTTGTTGCCGATATAGCACTGATTGCCAATATGTTCTTTATTATGGGAGTACTGGCTTCTCTGGGTGCATCCCTTACCCTGCCTGGTATAGCTGGTATTGTTCTTACCATCGGTATGTCAGTCGATGCCAATGTACTTATTTATGAGCGAATCAGGGAAGAGTTAGCAGCCGGAAAGGGCTTACGCATGGCTATTTCCGACGGGTATAAGAATGCATACTCAGCCATTATCGATGCCAATGTTACGACGCTGATTACCGGTATTATACTCTATATTTTTGGAACCGGACCAATAAAGGGATTTGCTACTACACTTGTCATAGGTATTTGTACCTCCCTTTTCAGCGCTATTTTTATTACACGCCTCATTTTTGAGAGATACCTTACCCGCAATCGTGTCATAACTTTTTCAACCTCTCTTACAGAAAATGCATTCAAGAATGTGAATTTTAAGTTTATTGAAAATAGTAAACCATTTTATATAGTATCGATACTTTTAATTCTGATCTCTGTTGGTTCGCTTGTTATCAGGGGTCTCGATCCCGGAGTTGATTTTACCGGCGGACGTAATTTTATTATACAATTTGATAAACCTGTTGTAACCGGAGAAGTAGCAAAATCACTGGGAGAACAGTTCGGTCAGATGCCTAAAGTTATTACGTATGGAGCTGAGGAGCAGGTACGGATCACTACCCGATATAAGATCGATGAAGAAGGGACTGAGGTTGATGAGGAAATACAACAACTTATATACAATGGCGTAAAACCCTATTTGGGTGATAGTGTAGATTACCAGACGTTTTATGATAAATACTGGCAAAGTAACCAGAAAGTGGGGCCGACCATTGCCGATGATATTAAACGTCAGGCAGTGTTTGCCATATTACTGGCTCTCATCTTTATGTTTATCTATATTATTCTTCGTTTCAGAAACTGGCAGTACGGTTTGGGTGCTGTTGCAGCTTTAATCCACGATTCTATACTGGTTTTAGGCGTTTTTTCATTACTTTATGGATTAATGCCATTCTCACTCGAGGTCGATCAAGCGTTTATAGCGGCTATTCTTACTGTTGTGGGGTACTCTATCAACGATACTGTTGTTATTTTTGACCGTATCAGGGAAAATGTCACACTCTATCCAAAACGCGATAGGAAAGAAATAATGAACCTGGCACTTAATGCTACATTAAGTCGTACATTTAGTACTTCATTCAGTACTCTCATAGTGCTGGTTGCCATATTTATCTTTGGAGGTGAAGTTATCAGGGGATTTGTTTTTGCATTACTTATTGGAGTTTTTGTAGGAACTTATTCTTCGCTTTTTATTGCAACTCCGGTAGTGTATCACACCATCAGAAGAAAGGAAAAAAAGCTGGAGAAGAAGAAATAAAATTGTATCTTCTAATACAGTACAAGAGGCTGTCTCAAAAGCCTCTGTGTCATTCTGAGTCTGCTCTATGTTTCTCTGTGGTAAAATTCTTAAATAATTAAAACACAGAGGTCCACAGAGAATTTTAAAAGAGTTACACACAGAAACCAGATCAAGTTATTACATAATTTTGCTTTTGAGACAGCCTCTTTTTGTTATCTTTGACGAATAGACAATCACACTATGCTACTGTTTATCGGAGGTCCCGAAATACTGGTTATATTGCTCTTTGTTCTCTTACTTTTCGGATCAAAGAAAATACCTGAAGTGGCTCGAATGCTTGGAAAGGGTATGCGAGAGTTTAGACGTGCTACTGATGAAATTAAAAAAGAGATCAATGAAGAAACAAAAGATATCTCCGATGATTTCAAGAACCTGAAAAACAATCTGCAGGGTTAATATGTTTCTAGATAAATTGCCGGTTACCAGATAATCTCATGGAATATTTACTGTTACTTGTTGGTTTCATTTTGCTTTTATTTGGAGGTAAGTATCTTGTCAAGGGCGGAGTTGCACTGGCTAAACGATATAATATTTCTTCACTGGTTATCGGGCTGACTGTTGTTTCATTCGGAACATCAGCTCCCGAATTATTTGTAAGCCTGGTAGCTGGAATTAAGAATCACCCCGAAGTAGCTATTGGAAACGTTATGGGGTCGAATATTGCCAATATAGCCCTGGTACTAGCATTAACTGCCATTATTTTTCCTCTTCCTGTCCGGAGCGCTTCTGTGAAACTCGATGCTCCTTTTATGCTCATCGTGAGTGTACTCTTCTGGGTATTTATTTATAATCTGACCCTGGACCGTTTTGAAGGTATAATTTTCTTGTTTCTACTAATCTCCTATACGTTTTTTTTATTTAGGTTTTCAAAAAAAAACAGAGTACAATCAAAAATTCCTCGGTTAGAGGGGACAATGGGGATAGGCAAAATAATTTTACTGCTTGCTTTAGCTGATATCGGACTGGCTGCTGGCTCCGACCTGCTGGTCGATAATGCCGGAAAAATCGCAATAAATCTGGGTGTCAATGAAAGGATCATAGCTATTACCCTGATAGCTTTTGGAACGAGCCTGCCTGAACTTACAACTTCGATAATTGCCGCTTTTAAAAAGGAAATGGATATCTCAATAGGTAATATTATTGGTTCGAATATTTTTAACATTCTGGCTGTATTAGGCATTAGCAGTATTGTCAAACCTATTAAAGTGAGTCCGGAATTTCTTAGCAGCGATATTTTTTGGATGATGGGTATCTCGCTTTTATTATTTCTTTTTATTCTTCCCTTTAAAGGAGGAAAACTGACTCGTGGCAAGGCAGTTGTATTATTCACCATATATTGTGTTTATCTTTATATTCTGTATTTTCGCAGTACATGATTAAGGTTGAAAGTATAAGAAAATCTTTTGGCACGCTCCAGGTATTGAAAGGGATCGATGTAACCATCGGTAGTGGTGAAATTATCACTATTGTTGGGCCCAGCGGAGCAGGAAAATCAACACTCCTGCAAATTATGGGAACACTTATGCGTCAGGATAGTGGCGATGTAACTATCAATTCCACGAAAATGCGGGGATTGAATGAAAAACAACTTGCCTCTTTCCGGAATAAAAATATTGGATTTGTGTTTCAGTTTCACCATCTGCTTCCCGAATTTACTGCTCTGGAGAATATCTGTATTCCGGCATTCCTCGCCAGGGAACCGAGAAAAAAAACGGAAAGCAGGGCCCATGATCTGCTCAAGCTGTTAAATCTTCGCGACCGCAGTGATCATAAACCCTCTGAATTATCGGGAGGAGAACAGCAGCGCGTTGCAGTGGCCCGTGCTCTGATAAACCATCCTTCTGTCATTCTTGCCGACGAACCATCGGGTAATCTCGATTCGGATAATAAAAAGGAACTTCACCGGTTGTTTTTTAATCTGCGTGATCAGTTGGGGCATACTTTTGTTATTGTTACCCACGATATGGAATTAGCCGGAATGGCCGATCGTACGCTAAAGATGAGGGATGGTCAGATTGTAAACGGATCATAAACGGCTACTTGTCGACCCGGACTCTGAGAAGGTTATCATTGAAAATTGAAAGCAGTCACTTTTTAAAGTAGTATCATTTAAGTGATGCGTTTACCAAAGGGAGTGATGGCTAACCCTGCCATTTTAACGTGCTGAACGGCAAAAGGTATCCCGATAATGGTAATAGCATAAATTAACGCAAAGAGAAGGTGAGTGATGGAAATCCATAAACCTCCCAAAAGGATCCAAAGAATATTAAACAAAACAGGAAAACATCCGGTTGCATCCGAAGTATCTACTGCTTTTGCACCAAATGGGGCCAGGGCAAAAATGGCAAGTTTAAAACACTGAAGACCGAAAGGAATTCCTACAATTGTTATACAGAGGGCGATACCGCTTATCAGGTATTCGATAAAGAGGATTATACCCCCGCCGAGGAAGATCCATAAAATATTAAGTAGAAGGTTCATGAGTTGTAATGAAATGGTTGAACATTTTTAGTAGCTTATAACTTACTTAATTAAGTTTGTGATAAATGTAGAAATTTTTAGGCAATTGACGAATATTCAGCAATTACTCGAAGAAAAATATTTTAAGTACAATACTGCAGGTTTTATCGAATCGGATCCGATATGTATACCGCATCAATTTTCCAGGAAGGAAAATATTGAGATAGCCGGCTTTTTAACTGCTACAATTGCCTGGGGACAGCGGCAGACAATAATCAGAAATGCCGGGAGGCTGATGTTGCTGATGGATAATGAGCCTTTTGATTTCGTCAGGGAGGCTTCGGAAAGTGAAATTTCCGGGATCAGTTCATTCGTACACCGGACTTTTTCAGGTATCGACCTGCAATTTTTTATCAGGGCACTTAGACATATCGATATTAATTATGGTGGATTGCACAATCTCTTTTCCCGAACTTACAGGCAGACAAGTGATATTAAAGATAGCCTGATAGAATTTCGCCGGATATTTTTTGAGATACCGCATCCGTTACACACAGAGAAACATATTGCCGATGTGCAGAAGGGAGCTTCGGCAAAGCGGATAAACATGTTCCTCCGCTGGATGGTAAGGACCGACGCATCGGGAGTTGATTTTGGATTGTGGAGCGATATTCCTCCCTCTGCTTTGTATATGCCTATTGATTTACATTCAGGGAAAATTGCCCGCGATTTAGGATTGCTTCACAGAAAACAAAACGACTGGAAAGCTGTGGAGGAGCTTACCGGGAATTTACGAAAATTCGATCCTGACGACCCGGTAAAATATGATTTTGCGCTATTTGGAATGGGGATTAATGAGAAGGAATGATAATTAATAATTAATAATTAATAATTAATAATGAAGAATGAAGAATGAAGAATGAAGAATGAAGAATGAAGAATGAAGAATGAAGAATTACTGATTTATAATACTTTGTGTTACTCGTGAACTAGTATAAGACTAATCCGGATTTTTCTTCCCTATATTCAGCTCTTGTAGATACATTTGCATAAAGTAAAAATACTAATGCCTAACGATTTTTTTCATTTTAAACAGTTTACCATCTACCAGGATCGTTGTGCTATGAAGGTGGGAACCGACGGAGTTCTGCTGGGAGCATGGACCCATGTTGAACAGGCCAAACGTATTCTTGATATAGGTACAGGAACCGGACTCATAGCGCTCATGCTGGCTCAACGCTCCAGTGCCGAAATTGATGCCATTGAAATCGATAGCGATGCAGCTTCGCAGGCAAGGGAAAATGTTCAGCGCAGCCCGTGGAGCCATCGAATACATGTACTACATACTTCGTTGCAGGATTACCTAAAGGAAAAGAAGAAGTATGATCTGATCGTTGCCAATCCGCCCTATTTCACCGATTCTTTAAAAACTCCCGATAACAGGCGATCGCTGGCACGGCATAATCATGAGCTCAGTCAGGTATTGTTAATAGAAGGAATTCAGGCATTACTCGAAACGGGCGGGCGTTTTAATGTAATATTACCTGCATCGAATTTTGAGTCTTTCAGTGCTATGATGAATGAATTCCATTGGGTTGTATCTCGTCAGACAAATGTTTTTAGTAAACCTGATTCCACTTGTATCAGGATTCTGGCAGAATTTTCCGATAACGTTAGTACCGGGAATATTGATGATCTGGTTGTTGAGACCCATGGAAGGCATGAGTATTCCATTCAGTACATAGAGCTTATAAAAGATTATTTTCTGAAATTCTGAGTCATACAGAAAACGTTCTACCTATAAGTAAAACCTTTGTGAAAAGTACAAAGTACAATACCAATTCTTAAGTATCTGTATAGTAGATCCTGATCAAATGATGGTTTTAAAATAGTGAAAAGCCTGAGTGCAAAGGAAAGCTAATTCCTGAGCAGGCTGATACGCTCTTCATCCAGAATTTCACCTGTTTCCCGCATTTCGTAAACAAATCTTCCTTCTTTACGAATGACTCTTTTAATACGGGATGGCGTTTTACCATCAATAAAGATTAATTGAGCATTTTTATATTTGGAGATCATGATAAAAAAATTTAACAGCACAACTTCATTACAAAAATACTCTTTTAAAGAAAAGAACCTAAATTTAAACAGAATGTTTTTTATCATAATCTCTGAACCGGATTCAAATCACAATTTTCATTATTTAGTTGAAATGCATCCATAACAAACACTTGTTTGTTAATTAATATTTAATAGATTTTTTCATGGTTATTTTGCCTCCCTTAACGAATCGTCTAATTTAGCAAAAGATCCATTTTTTATTGCTGTGACACTGGCAACGAAATTGATAGAAACTCCGTTAATGAAGCAATACAATAGCATTAAGGAAAAGCATCCTGATGCGATTCTATTATTTCGTGTCGGAGACTTTTATGAAACATTTGGCGAAGATGCTGTCAGAGCATCGGCCATCCTGGGAATTACACTCACAAAGCGTGCAAATGGATCAGCTTCATTTGTTGATCTGGCAGGATTTCCTTTTCATGCCATCGATACTTATTTACCCAAACTTGTTAGGGCAGGTCAGCGTGTTGCGATTTGTGAACAACTCGAGGATCCTAAACTGACCAAAAAAATTGTAAAACGCGGAATTACGGAACTCGTTACTCCGGGAGTATCGCTCAATGATAATGTTCTGGAAAACCGGGAAAACAATTTTCTGGCAAGCATTCATATTGATAAGCAGGTTGTAGGTGTGGGATTTCTGGATATTTCTACCGGAGAATTTTTAACCGCTGAAGGCTCGGCTGAATATATCGACAAATTATTAAACAGTTTCTCACCCAAGGAGATATTGTATGAGAAAGGCAAACAGGCACAATTCGAAAAACTGTTTGGATCGAAATATTATTTATTTAGTCTCGACGATTGGGTATTTACTGAAGATGCGGCTAATGACCGGCTTAAGAAACATTTTGAAACATCGAGCTTAAAGGGATTTGGTGTAGGAGGTATAAAATATGGTATTATAGCTGCGGGAGCCATTCTGAATTATCTCGACATCACACAGCATTATCAGGTTAAACATATTACCAAACTTTCGAGGATTGAAGAAGAGAAATATGTATGGCTTGATAAATTCACTATCAGGAATCTTGAATTGTTCCGGTCGATAAATGAGGGAGCAAGCACGCTTTGCGATGTACTCGATAAAACTATTTCACCCATGGGGAGTCGCTTGCTCAAACGTTGGATAGCTCTGCCTTTAAAAAATATTGCCCCTATAAATGAACGTCTTGATATTGTGGAATATTATCTGAAAGATCCGGCTTTCAGAGAAGAAATAGAAATTCACCTGGGTCATGTTGGCGACCTGGAGCGGATTATTTCAAAAGTCGCCGTAGGGAAAGTATCACCGAGGGAGATTGTGCAGCTTAAGCTGGCATTAAGTGCTATACAGCCAATTAAAGATTTATGTGTTGCCGGTAAAGAGAAACCTTTGGTTAAAATTGCTGATCAGCTTAATCCATGCGATACCATTCGCGAACGGATCGGGAAGGAAATTATTCCCGAACCTGCTTCAATGATATCTAAGGGTCATGTTATTGCATCCGGTGTTTCTGACGAACTTGACGAATTGCGTGATATTCGTACATCGGGTAAGGATTTTCTGATTAAAATTCAACAACGCGAGAGTGAGAAAACCGGTATTCCCTCACTGAAAGTGGCCTATAACAATGTATTCGGGTATTATATTGAAGTTCGGAATACGCATAAAAATAAGGTGCCTGAAGACTGGATGAGGAAACAGACCCTGGTAAATGCTGAGCGTTATATAACCGAGGAGCTAAAGGAATATGAGGCAAAAATATTGGGAGCCGAAGAGAAAATACTGGCATTGGAACTTAAGCTATTTAATATTCTTGTACAAAGCATCGGCGATTATATTCCAACAATACAACTTAATGCAACTGTATTGGCCCGGTTAGATTGTCTATTGTCATTTGCAAAATGTGCCATCGAGAATAAATATTTCCGCCCTGAAATTAACGAGTCTGAAATCGTTGATATTAAGGAGGGAAGACATCCGGTTATTGAAAAACAATTACCCATTGATGAACCCTATATCGCAAATGATGTCTTTCTCGATTCAAGTGATCAACAAATAATAATCATCACAGGGCCCAATATGGTGGGTAAGTCGGCTTTATTAAGGCAAACAGCGCTGATAGTTTTAATGGCGCAGATGGGAAGTTTTGTTCCTGCCTCGAAAGCCAGTATCGGGTATGTCGATAAGATATTTACAAGGGTGGGAGCTTCCGATAATATATCCCTGGGTGAATCGACTTTTATGGTAGAAATGCTGGAAACGGCGAGTATCCTAAACAATGTATCTTCCCGGAGTTTGATTTTGCTTGATGAGATTGGCAGGGGCACTAGTACCTACGACGGAATATCTATAGCCTGGGCAATTGTTGAATACCTGCATGAACTTCCCCGTGCAAAACCAAAGATATTGTTTGCCACCCATTATCACGAGTTAAATGAGATGGAAGGGTACTTCGATCGTATCAAGAACTTCAATGTTACAATTAAGGAACTTGAAGATAATGTAATATTCCTTCGAAAGCTTAAAAGGGGGGGTAGCGAGCATAGCTTTGGAATACATGTTGCACGTATGGCCGGCATGCCTAAAAGTGTTGTAAAACGGGCAGGTGAAATTCTTAAAGAACTTGAGCAGTCCCACAACGAACGTTCACTTTCAAAACCTATACCTGATGTAGCCGAAAAACGGGAAGGCTTGCAGCTAAGCATTTTTCAGCTCGATGACCCGGTATTGAAGCAAATCCGGGATGAAATAAAAAATACGGATATCAATAATCTTACACCTCTCGAAGCTTTAAATAAATTAAATGAGATTAAAAAATTATCGGGGCTGAAATGACCGATAAAAGAGTGGTCTAATAGCTGATACTTGTATTTGACAGAAATAAAAAAAGCTCTATATTTGCACCACCTTTCAGGTAAAAAGCGGAAATAGCTCAGTTGGTAGAGCATGACCTTGCCAAGGTCAGGGTCGCGGGTTCGAGTCCCGTTTTCCGCTCTTTTTTATTCTTAAAATTCTGGCACTGCAATATTAGGCTGCCCGGGTGGCGGAACTGGTAGACGCGCTGGACTTAAAATCCAGTGGACAGCAATGTTCGTGCGGGTTCAAGTCCCGCCCCGGGTACAAAAACAGAGTGAGAGTGGGAGCGAGAGCGAGCACTCTCATTCTGTTTTTCTCTGTACTCACTCTCACACTAATAAGAATGGATTTTTTATAATAGACAAAAGAAAGCTGGTTTACACAGAGGAATATGCAAAAAGAGATGAAGTTTTGCAACGAGATCTTTATTTAAAGACAGCAGGTGGACAAAGATTTTTAAAATCATTGGAACTTTAGTATGTACGGGTTCCCCGCCCGAACGACCGAAGTCATTCGGTCGGGCGGGAAGTCCCGCCCCGGGTACAAAAACAGAGTGAGAGTGGGAGCGAGAGCGAGCACTCTCATTCTGTTTTTCTCTGTACTCACTCTCACACTAATAAGAATGGATTTTTTATAATAGACAAAAGAAAGCTGGTTTACACAGAGGAATATGCAAAAAGAGATGAAGTTTTGCAACGAGATCTTTATTTAAAGACAGCAGGTGGACAAAGATTTTTAAAATCATTGGAATTATAATATGTTCGGATTCCCAGTCTTCCCCGGGTGCAAAAAAGCTCCTGATAAGGAGCTTTTTCATTACTTTTTTAAGTATTCTAAACAGCCTAATGAATTTGAACGTTACAGAGACAACAAAACTTAGTATTACCTAATCAATAACTTTAATAAGCCTTGGCTCTGAGGGTTGGTTATTTTCCCAAACCCGGAGGAGGAGGAGGATCATCATCGTCGTCAGGATCCGGTACTGACAAACGTTTTAAATACAAAAGATTACTAGTCATAACGGTAAGAGAATATGTTTCTGCCTACTCTATATAGCTTTTCGGCTTCCGCTTACTGCAATTTAAGCGGTTTATTTGTCAATATCCAATAATACTTCATTATTTTTAATTTTACATTTTCATCTATTATTCCGCATGAAATATCGAGATAGATATCATTATTTTTTACTAATCAAGGTATTTCTTATTTCCGTAATCATTATCTTATCCAGAATAACTCTTTTAGCTCTCAATCAGAATAAACTCCTGACTCCTGAACCT
>CAZQCO010000062.1:0-10621 GCA_964592225.1 uncultured Bacteroidales bacterium | reverse complement strand
ATCCAGAATAACTCTTTTAGCTCTCAATCAGAATAAACTCCTGACTCCTGAACCTTTACTTGAAAATCAAATACAAGCTAGCTCCTTTCAGGAAAAGGAATTCAATTACCTAGTGGCCTCGATTTATACAGGTGATTCATTATTTATTTCCGGAGATTTGGTTGGCGCAGAAATGGCTTATATTAAAGGCCTTTCTGTTCTAAAACATATGGATATGCCCTGGTGCAAAATCCTGCTATTAAATCGTGTTGGATTTACAAGCTATTGGTTAACTGATGTTGATCAATCACTCGATTACTATAATCAGTCACTGATATTAATTAGAAATCAGAATGTTATCATGGATTCTCTGGCCTATCTGGAAGCATTTGCATTTATTCGTATGAATTCCAAGTTTAATAAAAAGTATCAAACAAAAATAGAGTTAGATAAAGAAATCATTGCCACCATTTCAGATGGTGTTTTTAAAAATCCTGTCAGGAAATTTAAATATCATTTACTCAGAGCTTATCTGGTGAGTTTTGAGAGCAAATACGAAGAAGTCAATAAGGAGATTCAGAAAGCAGGATATATATTTAACAACTTGCGCCAAGTAAATAAATTCTGGTCCTTTTATTTCCGATTTACTCAGGGCAAATATTATAAAGTGGTAAGAGACTATAATCTTGCTATTCGCTATTTCAATGAAATTGAGAACAAGGTGGCGCAAGAAAAAGAGTTGAGACCATTTAAATATTTCATTTACATTAATTTATTGGAAACAAATAGTTATCTGCATCGATATACAAAAGCTGCTGAGTATATTGAAAAGTTGCAACCTTATCTTTCTCATAGACTTCATCCATTTTTTTACTTTGATTATATTAGAATTGGTGAGGTATGTAAACAGTTAGGACAATATGATAAGACTTTAAATTATTTTCGAAAAGCTGAAAATATTATTATAGAATATGGTGTTGAAGATGAAAATCTTGTTTATGTATATTTTTCTATTGCAATGTATTATAAAGAAGTTGAGCATGATCAGGAAGTGATGCTCAAGTACCTGCGCCTGGCTGAAAACATTATAAATCGTGATTCTGATCCCTACCTTGAATCCTATATTGTTTATGAATTAGGGAGATACTACTACAATAAAAAGGAATACGATTTGGCAATAATTATTTTCAATCTTATACTTAACAATATTGATCAATTAACTACGGATGAAAAGTATTTCAAAAGTCAGTATCTGTATCTGTCACGTTCGTGTTACCTGAATATTTTGGACTACAGTGCCGCAGCTTTTTATTACTTATCAGAACAGAAGGATTTTGATATAATTGCCCTTAAGCAATCGTACGAAAGCTATAAACAATTGGTATCGCTCAGTGAAAAAATGTTTAAAGAACAGGGTATTGAGGAATCGAAAATTGCTTCACTTAAAAAGGTAAGAAAAGCCTTTGAAAATTTATTTGAAGTTGGTCATACCCTTTTTGAACAGACACAAGACAATTCCTACCTTAATGAATTGTTTTCCTATTCAGAGAGAAGCAAAGCCTATATGTTGAAAAATTATGTTTCCGATGAGCTTGCTAAACGTATTGGAGGAGTACCTGAAAATTTGGTTAATGAAGCAAGGGCAATTAAGGAAGAAATAGACTCAATGCAATATTCCTTTAGTCAGGCAGGGCCTCAGAATTATGATTCTTCAGATGAATTGCTGGTTAACCGGATTTTGCTCAAACAGGAAGAATATGATATTTTTATTAAAGGACTTGAAATTCAATACCCCGGGTATGCGCTAGTAAAAAACCAGAAGAATACAATCTCAATTGATAATATTAAAGATATACTTAAACCTGATCAGGCACTTTTAGAATATTTCTTTATTTATAATACGTTCTATGTGTTTTATATCGATAAAGATACAATGTGCCTCTCCAATCAAATAATTGGACGCAATTTCCCACAACAATTACGGAATTACCGGAAATTATTTGATAACGTAACATTCAACGAATTCGATGAAGAGGATATTATGAATTTTATCATTCATTCATATTCTATATATTCTCTTGCTATTAAACCTTTTGAGCATCTTATTTCAGGTAAAAGACTTCTAATTGTTCCTGACGAAGAGCTTAGTTTAATTCCTTTCGAGACACTGGTTGTAAAGCCTCCTGATTCTCTTACACATACTGCCTATAGAAATCTACCTTACCTGATAATGAATAATCCTGTCAGCTATATTTATTCGGCGTCTCAACTTAATATCAGAGGAAGAACGCGTCTTAGAGGTGCGGATTATGCAGGATTTGCACCGGATTATCCAAATACAGATATGGATATGAAAAATGGTACTTTCATTCCACTACAATCATTGCCAGGTGCAAAAAACGAAATTCTATCAGCGAAAAAATATTATAGGGGGCGCATATATACGGATGGTGATGTTAGTAAGGCCAGGTATTTCAAAGAGTGCCAAAGGAGAAAAATCATTCATCTTGCCATGCATGCGGTTCTCGATTCTATTGAACCAATGAATTCCTGGTTTTTATTTTCATCGCAAAAACCTAATGGTGAAGGACAATTACATGCGTATGAAATATATGCAAAAAAAATTGTTTCCTCACTGGTTTTGCTGAGTGCTTGTAATACAGGCATGGGTAAAGTTAACAGGGGTGAGGGTGTCTTTTCTATTGCCAGGGCCTATTTATTGGCGGGAGTAAAGAATGTTATTTATACACAATGGTCGATAGCTGATCGCTCGAGCGCACAGTTGATGGAAAGGTTTTATTACTATCTCTCACAAGGCATGCCAACTGATGTGGCTCTCCAAAAAGCAAAAGTTGATTTTATTTTAGAAGGCGATCCGGTAAAGGCATTTCCATTTTATTGGGCGGCTTATGTAATGACAGGATATCCCATAGAGATACATTCCCAGAAAAGAATATATTTAGGTTTTGGTATGAGTATTTTTATAATTCTGATTGCTTTATTAATCTGGAGAAGTCGTTAGGCTTTAATTTTTTTTAAGATCTTTTTTGCATCCGCTGAATACATATTTTCTTCTTCTATAAGGCGTTGAAGTAATATTCGGGCATATTCAGTATTACCGGTTTTTAAATATGTCATTGCCAGATACCACCGGGCGTGCAATGCGAAAGGTGAAATTGTATCCTGCTCAACAAGGGCTAATTCATTAATTGCCTGATCATAGTAACACAATTCCAAAGCGTTTAAGCCCAGGTAAAAATGTGCAGTTTGGTCATCAAAATTACTTGAAATGTAGTTTTTTAAAATTTCGAAGGAGGTTTGAAAATCGCCTTCCTGGTATAAATAATAGGATAATTGAATATTATCTTTCGAACGTTCAATCGATCGGGTTGATATATCGGTGATGTAAGGTTTATAGAAGTTAGTAAATAACTCAGATGAATCCTGATGCATAAAAATATTATACAAACTCAAACCTATTAAAATGAGTACTGATGCCGCAAGAGGTATTTTTAAAGCAGAGATAAGGGATCTATTACCCGGCTTGATTTTAAAAGAACGAGGTTCCACAACGTTTTTAAGAGTATGTCTGAAATTTTCTGTTGCATCATCTTGTATTGCCTCATTTAACTCTTTATGGAAGTTTAATTCATCAGCAAGTCCTTTATCTATTGATAAAGACTTTTCAAAATTATCTTTCTCCGGATTTGTCATGTTACCATCAAGATAATTCTCAATCTGTTTTAGTTTTTCCATTGCCTAACTCTTTAAATTTGTCACATTCCTGTATTTTAATAATAAGCGATTTCTTACATCGGAAACGCCTGTTTTTTGTATGTTGATTGGAACGATACCCCATGGCTTGTGTAATCTCTTTAATTGGGATATTATTCAGAAACATTTTTAAAACACGTTTACAATCATCACTTAGTTCTTCATATTTCTCTCTGTACAAACTTAAACGTTCATTTCGTTCAAGTATTTCAATAATTTCTTTCTCATCAGAAATTATACTTAAGTCCTCGTTTTCTATAATAACATACTTTTTTCTGCTACTTAATTCTTTTAACCAGATAAACCTGCAGATAGAATAGAGGTATGTTCCCAACGAACTGGATAGTATAAAATCTGGGCTTTTAATTTTGTTATAAATTAATATCAATGATTCCTGGAAAATATCTTTGGCATCATCTTCATTACCACTATTTAAAAGAACGTAATGCCTGATACTGGGAAAATTCTCTGTATAAATCAAGTTTAATACTTGAGGATCGCCATTAATTATACCATCTAATAATTCCTGATCAGAATATTTTCTTACCGGTTTCAATATCTTTATTCCTTATTTTATTAAAAAGTAACCCTCCGAAAGTGAAATAAATATAAAAATTATTTCTGATAAGCATAAATTGGTTAACAAGTACAAATTAAATTGCGATCTCCAAATGCATCGTCAATTCTTGAAACGGGGGGCCAATACTTTCTCTCATGAAGCCAGACAGTTGGAAAGGCAGCCTTTTCACGACTATAAGAATGAGTCCAGTTATCAGTTGTAACTTCGTCCATGCAATGTGGTGCATTCTTTAGGACGCTATCCTCATTTTCTATATTTTCCGAGATTTCAATTATTTCATTATAAATGCTTAGCATTACATTGATGAACCGATCAAGTTCTTCTTTCGACTCACTCTCAGTAGGTTCAATCATCAATGTACCGTGTACCGGAAAGGAAAGTGTTGGGGCATGGAATCCATAATCCATCAAACGTTTTGCTATATCTATTTCTGTAATATTTGCCAGTTTTTTGAACTGACGACATTCCAATATAAGCTCATGCGCTATAAAACCGGTCTTTCCTGTATATAAAATTCCATAATTATCTTTTAATCTGGCAGCTATATAATTTGCATTCAGAATAGCGATTTTAGAACTTTCGGTTAATCCTTCTGCACCAAGCAGACTGCAATAAGCATGGGAAATTGTTAAAATACTTGC
Organism: uncultured Bacteroidales bacterium; assembly: GCA_964592225.1. Lineage (GTDB taxonomy): Bacteria > Bacteroidota > Bacteroidia > Bacteroidales > UBA10428 > UBA10428. The sequence continues at coordinate 5,647 of CAZQCO010000062.1, read as the reverse complement.
ACTTCCCCAGGGAGCAGCTGCAATAGCACTTATACCATGGATACCTCCGGTTTCCACGAGCGGATGTGTTGGTAAATACTGTATCAGATGTTCTGCCACACATATAGGTCCGGCGCCGGGTCCTCCTCCTCCATGAGGTATTGCAAATGTTTTATGTAGGTTGAGATGACAAACATCGGCACCCATCATTGCAGGATTTGTGAGACCTACCTGTGCATTCATATTGGCCCCATCCATATAAACTTGTCCGTCACAAGCATGTATAATTTTAGTTATTTCAATGATATTTTGTTCGAAAACACCATGGGTTGAAGGATAAGTGACCATAAGAGCAGCAAGTCTGTCTGTATTAGATTCGGCTTTCTCTTTTAAATCAACGATATCGATATTCCCTTTGTCATCACAATTTACAACCAGGACCTCCATACCTGCCATTACTGCGCTTGCAGGATTTGTACCATGGGCCGATGAAGGAATTAATACCAGGTTTCTGTTTGACTGGTTGTTCTGCTTATGAAATTCACGAATGACCATCAGGCCTGTATATTCTCCGGCCGCTCCTGAATTAGGTTGAAAAGACACTGCTGTCAATCCTGAAATTTCTATGAGCATTTTTCCTAATTCATGAAAAATTTGCTGATAACCTTCAGTCTGATCAACCGGTAAAAAAGGATGTATTTCTCCAAATTCAGGCCAACTGAGTGGTAATAATTCAATAGCCGCATTGAGTTTCATGGTGCATGAACCCAGGGAGATCATAGAATCGGTAAGGGAAATATCTTTTCGTTCTAATCTTTTTATATACCTCATCATCTCGGTTTCCGAGTGATATTTTGAGAAGACTTTGGCCTTCAGAACAGCACTCTTTCTCAGATATTTTTTATCGAAAAATAACTGTTCGGGGAGTTTGCTGATTTTTGTAAACTTTTCTTCCAGACTTGCAGCAAATATCCCAATAAGATTATTTACGTCTTCAATACTGGTTGTTTCATCGACACTAATCCCAATATATTCATCGTCGAAATAACGTAAGTTAATTTCTCTTTTCAGAGCCTGAACCCGGATATCATTTTGTGTAATTTTCGAAGGTAATTTTATTTTAAGAGTATCGAAAAAGTCTTTATTTGTCTGTTCAAAGCCAAGTTCCCGTAATGATAAGGCTACTATTCCCGCTGTTTGATGACAGTGAAGAGCAATACGATGCAATCCTTCAGAACCGTGATACACAGCATACATGCCTGACATCGTAGCCAGAAGTGCCTGAGCCGTACAGATATTGGAAGTGGCTTTTTCACGTCTGATATGCTGTTCCCGGGTTTGCAGAGCCATACGCAAAGCCGGCTTATTTCTGCGATCCCTGGAGACTCCAATAATTCGACCCGGAATTAAACGTTTGTATTTTTCAATAGTGGCGAAATACCCTGCATGTGGTCCCCCGAAACCCATTGGTAATCCAAATCGTTGAACAGATCCTACGACCACATCAGCTCCCCATTCGCCTGGAGGTGACAGTAAAACCAGGCTTAGTAAATCGGCTCCAATTGTTACAGCACATTCTTCTTCATGAGCTTTTTTAATAAAGCTGGCATAATCGCATATAACTCCATCGGCCGTAGGAAATTGAAGAAAAGCTCCAAAGAAACCGGAATCAATTTTAATGCTGGAATAGCTTTCCAATACTATTTTAATGCCTAAGGGTTCTGCACGAGTTTGTAAAACTGCCAGAGTCTGTGGAAATATATTTTTATCAACGAAAAAACTGATTGCAGTTGATTTAATCTGTTCCCGTGTCCGGCTGTTGTATAGCATAATCATTGCCTCAGCGGCTGCAGTGGCTTCATCAAGTAAAGATGCATTAGCAATTTCCATTCCGGTAAGATCTGAGATCATAGTCTGGAAATTCAGAAGTGCTTCGAGCCGGCCTTGTGAGATTTCTGCCTGATAAGGTGTGTAGGAAGTATACCAGCTTGGATTTTCAAGAATATTTCTTTGAATAACGGCCGGAAATACTGAATTATAATAGCCTGTACCGATATATGATTTGAAGACTTTATTCCTGGAGGCTATTTTTTTTATTCTCTTGAAATATTGATATTCCGACATTCCTTCAGGCAAATCAAGGGGTTCGGGTAGTCTTATATTAGCAGGAACGGTCCTTTCAATTAAATCTTCGAGCGAAGGGACTTTTATCTCATCCAACATATTTTGTATATCATCTTTGCGGGGGCCAATATGGCGGGTAATAAATTTATCGGCTGACATCGGAATTATTAATTTAATATATTGATTTAAATTTGACTATACTTCTTGCTTTAAAAAAGGATTTGTATCATATTCATATTGAATCGTAGTTTTTGGTCCATGTCCGGGATAAACATCCACATCTTTTGGCAACGACATTATTTTTTCCCGGATACTATTTATTAGTGTGTTATAATCGCCTCCCGGCAGATCGGTCCGTCCTACACTGCCATAGAAAAGTACATCGCCGGTTAGAATCAATTTATCTGTTTTGCTGTAAAGAGCAACACTGCCTTTGGAATGACCAGGTACGTGGAGGATTTGGAGTGATGAAACGCCAAAATTATATTCTTGTCCTTCAGTAAGATAATGATCGGGGGCCGGAGGTTGCTCTACTTCCAATCCAAAAAACTCACCGAATTGAATTGCGGTTTCAAGTAAAGGGATTTCCAGCTCATGGGCATAGAATGGTATAGTATACTTTTTTATCAGGTATAGGCAACCCAATACATGATCGACATGACAATGCGTATTAACAATGGCTTTTGGAAGAAGATTGTTATTTTTAATATAATTGATTAACTCGTCCTGTTCTGCCGGAGAATTCATTCCGGGATCGACAATTATACACTCTTTCGATTCATCGCTTAAAATATAGCTATTTTCCTGAAATGGGTTGAAAATAAAAGTTTTTAGAGCTATCATCTTCACTAATTTGCGTTAAATTTTTCCTTTAAGCATAGGAACAAAAACAAATGCTCCATGTTCTGAAATTTTAACATTTTCTTCTGATATTTTTTCAATTAAAGTCATCGATTGTGAACTCCTTCCACCCAGTGGGATGACCATTTTACCACCAGGTTTTAATTGTTCCACAAGTTTCTCTGGCACGTCAAAAGCAGCTGCAGTTACAAGTATTTTATCAAAAGGGGCATAGGAAGGCAAGCCTTCAAAGCCATCGCCGTAAAAGAAATGAGGTCGATATCCGATTTTTGGAAGTAAGCCCTGCGCTCCCAGATTTAGTAATTTTTGACGTTCGATAGTATATACTGTAGCTCCCATTTCAAGCAATACAGCAGCCTGGTATCCGGAACCGGTGCCAACTTCGAGTATTTTATCACCTTTTTGTACATCGAGCAACTCGGTTTGAAAAGCAACTGTATAGGGTTGTGAGATGGTTTGATTTGCGGCAATAGGAAAGGCCTGATCCTTATAGGCAAAATGAATAAAGCTGCTGTCCATAAATAAGTGTCTGGGAACACGGTCAATAGCTTTTAAAACATCTGTATTGCCGATGCCTTTTCTTTTTATTTCTTCTACAAGTTTTTTACGTAATCCTTTGTGCAGAAATGAATCCTCCATCCCAAATTTATTCTAGCCGATATATAAAAATCTTCTTTAAAGTAATTATTACTTTCTTCAATAAGCAAGGAAAATCTTCTGAAACTTATCAGATTTAGGCTGCATTAATTAACATATTATTGCGATGTCGAAATATAATTAATCTAATTAGCTTAGTTCTTAATATTCATCGATGTTGCAAAAAGCGGATTTAGTCAAATATAAGATAAAGAATAATACATTATTTTTATATTTGTCACCACATTATGGATGAGTATCTCACCTGAGCATGAATCGAAAGTTACAACTTACTAAATATCTCATTGCAGACATTTTTGCGGCATCACTTGCCTGGGGGTGCTTTTATGTGTATCGAAAATTATCCATTGAGCCATTGAAATTTGGCTACTCAATTCCTGTCGAATTTGGAACAAGATTTTATTTGGGATTAATTTTTATACCCATATTCTGGATTTTTCTATATTATGCTTCAGGATACTACCGCGAAGTATATCGTAAATCAAGACTTGCTGAACTCTGGTATTCCCTGCAGATCACCTTTATTGGAGTACTTATATTATTTTTTGGATTACTGCTCGACGATGTGATTGTTGATTATTCTAATTATTATCGTTCATTTATATCCTTATATGCGTTTCATTTCACATTCACTTTTTTTCTCAGATTATTCATTACTACTCACACAACGCTTAAAATTCATAAGCGTCAGCTTGGTTTTAATACATTGATTATAGGTGGTAACGAGAAAGCCTTGGAGATATATGAGGAAATTGAACAGCAAAAACATGGAACCGGAAATATTTTTGTTGGTTTTATCAGTGTGAAAAATGGCAACGGCAACGATTATCCATTATCCGAAAAACTAAAACACCTTGGGTATATAGAACAGGTAAAAGAGATAATACAGGCGCATCAGATCGGGGAGGTAATAATTGCATTAGAATATACTGAACATAGCAGCATCGAACGAATTTTGAATTTACTAATTGATAGTGATGTGACCATTAAAACTATTCCGGGCATGTATGAAATTTTTACTGGAAAAGTTAGAATGTCAGCAATTTTCGGAACACCACTGGTAGAGGTTTCACATCATCTAATGCCTGCATGGCAGCAAAATCTGAAAAATTTTATCGATATAATTTTTTCGTTTGCCGCGCTTGTTATCCTTTTACCTTTAATTCTGATTCTTATTATTGGCGTACGTCTTTCATCACGAGGCCCAATATTTTATAAACAGGAGCGTATCGGAAGAAACGGAAAACCCTTTACTATTTTTAAATTCCGCTCCATGTATGTTGATGCTGAGGAAAATGGGCCTGAGTTATCTTCAAAAGAGGATACAAGGGTAACAAAATTTGGCAGGTTTATGCGGAAATCCCGACTCGATGAAATCCCAAATTTTTATAATGTTTTAAGAGGTGATATGTCTCTTGTAGGTCCAAGACCGGAAAGAACTTATTTCATTGAAAAAATTGTAGAAAGAGCTCCACAATATACTCAATTACTAAAAGTAAAACCGGGAATTACTTCCTGGGGCCAGGTTAAATATGGTTATGCTGAAAACGTTGATCAAATGATCAAACGCATGAAATTCGATCTGCTGTATATCGAAAACATGTCGTTATATGTGGATATTAAGATTATGATTTATACCCTGATGATAATTATTAAGGGGAAGGGGATTTGATTAAATCAGTTTGAATTCCTTTACAACTGAATACTCAGGCCCATCCGATCGCAATATACTTTTAATTAGCTGAAATCCTTGCACAGTATATTCTCCATCAATTTTCGGATTCTTTAACTCCAAATACTCCATGAGAGGTTGAGCGTCATTAATTTTTTTTATTCTGGCCAGAGTCAGGTGGGGATGGAATTCTTTTTCCTCTGCATTGAAGCCCAGTTCAGTAAGTGCTTTTTCAATGGATGACTGTAATTTCAGTATGGCATGTTGCTTCTCAAAACCAAACCAGATAACCCGGGGTTGTTTTTCTGATCCGAAAAAGCCCAGTTGATCGCATTGAAGCGTAAAAATCCTGGT
>CAZQCO010000061.1:0-22833 GCA_964592225.1 uncultured Bacteroidales bacterium | reverse complement strand
ATGCCTGTTCGGTGCACCACCAATACTCCTCGAGTGTTTCACCTTTCCACGCAAAAACAGGAATACCCTTTGCAGCTATAGCAGCCGCAGCATGGTCCTGGGTTGAAAAAATATTACAACTTGCCCAGCGAACATCTGCACCTAATTCCACGAGAGTTTCAATAAGGACTGCTGTTTGAATTGTCATGTGCAATGAACCGGTTATTCGCGCTCCCTGTAATGGCTTTTCTTTAGCATGCTTTTCTCTTATAGCCATAAGTCCGGGCATTTCCTTTTCAGCAATTTCAATTTCTTTTCGTCCAAAATCAGCCTGACTCATATCTTTGACTTTATTGGCTAAAGCTTCTATAATTATTTCTTCTTTCATAAATGTATATATTATGCTTTTTTACTATAATGATTTGATTAACAGACGATCTATGTCAATCACTTAAATAAACAAAAAATCAAAGATGGTAACTTTATTTTCAATATACCAAATTACTATTTACCGATTTTGACAGAATCAAGGATTTTATTTACCAATCGCTTGTCATTCGATATTTGTTGCCTGAGTGCATCAATGGATGCAAATTTCCTCTCTTCCCTGATCTTTTTCATAAAGAAGACCTTTAGCGTATTATGGTACAAATCACCCTTAAAGTCGAACAGATTGACTTCGAGTGTGTCCTGCAGGCAATCTTCATTAAATGTCGGCCGACATCCAATATTCATCATACCTTTAAACAATGAGTTGCCGGAATCGATATAAACCGCATATACACCTTCTGGAGGTAGTAATTTATGAATTTCATTAACTTCAATATTGGCTGTAGGGAAGCCTAAGTCACGACCCAGTTTATTCCCTCCAATTACTTTACCTGAAACATTATAGGTGTATCCAAGAAAACTATTAGCCAGTTCCATATTGCCTTCCGATATCAATCTTCGAATCAGCGATGAGCTAATTCTCATATCCTGAATAATTACCTGTTCCTGCATTGACAAGCCGAATTTTAATTCATCTGCCAACTTCTGCAACTTTTCAAAATTACCTTCACGGTTATGACCAAACTGATGATTATACCCTACCACAAGTTGAACAATCCCAATTTTCTTTAATAGAATTTCACGAATAAACTGATCGAATCCCATGGAGGCTAATTCCTTATTGAAGGGAATAACAATCAGATTCTCAACACCCGTCTTTTCAAGTTGTTCAATTTTCTCTTCGAGTGTGTTCAGCAGCTTCACTGAATCTGCCTCCCCATTCAATACTATTCTTGGATGAGGCCAAAGAGTAACAATAACCGATTCGCCTGAAAGATCCTGGGCTGACTTAATCAATTTTTTAATTATTGACTGATGCGCCAGGTGCACTCCGTCAAAAATACCCAAAGTAGCCACCGGTCTTATAATGTCCGATGAATCTGTATCGTGAAAAATCCTCATTTCTTTTATGTCACTTATGTTGCGCCGCGTGCTGACAGAATGAGCAAAATTAAAAAATTTGCTCATTAATCATGAGATACAAAATATCATTCTGCCTCAAAAACATTCTATTATGACTATACTATTGAAAATAAATGTTACTTATTTTGTTTTATTAGACATTATTCGTAACTTTATTTCAATTATATATAAAAGTTATGGATGCTCCGGTCAACAATGAAAAGTACGAGGCTATTCTGAAAACAAGTCATGAGCTTTTCTGGAAATTTGGCTTCCGAAGGGTTACTATAGAAGAGATCTGCAGGGAAGCTAAGGTGAGTAAAATGACATTTTACCGTTTTTTTCCGAATAAGCCCGAACTGACAGAAGTGATAATAAAAAATCTGTTCGATAATATCTTGAAGGATTACAGGAAAATTATAGATCAGGACACTTCTTTTGAAGAAAAAGTGCGCCAACAACTGATGATGAAGTTTGAGGGAACTGCAGATATCAGTCCGGAACTTGTGAAAGATATTTATGGCGATCCCGATGCACATATCTTTAAATATTGGAAATCCCGTGCCGATGAAATGATGCAAATCGTTTTCAACGACTATGCCCATGCCCAGAAAATGGGATGGATACGAAAAGATATGAAACTTGAATTCATTTTCTATTTTTTAAATAAGACCATCGAATTTGCATCCGATAAGGAACTACAATCAAAATATTCCAATATGCAGGCACTGATCATGGAGATTGCGAACTTTTTCTTCTATGGTATTCTGTCGCGAAATAAAACAAATGATTAATCTAAGGTATATATTGCTGCTTTGCCTATTACTGCAAATCTCGAATATTGAGGGACAGGATAGCCTTGCTAATATATCTGACTCACTCCTGTTTAGGGGCCAACTCTCAGCCTGGGCGCATTATAATCCCTCCAATGAAATGCCATTATGGCTTGGAGGCCGCTATATACCTGAATTAGATTACACGGTTTACCTCCCTGAAAATCGCTTGATTGATTTTGAACTCTCAACCAATATATATGGTAATGCAGCTATCCGTTTATCGGATAGTGCCTATTCCAATGGGAAAATAAAACCCTACAGGGCCTGGGTTCGATATTCTACTGAACAGCTTGAGATACGGGCCGGATTACAGAAAATAAATTTTGGATCGGCTTCCATATTACGTCCGCTTATGTGGTTCGATCAGATCGATCCCCGCGATCCTCTTCAACTCACCGATGGAGTATGGGGAATTCTGGGACGTTACTACTTTCTTAACAATGCCAACATCTGGCTTTGGGGCTTATACGGCAATAAAAATCTTAAGGGATGGGAGACAATGAAAACCAATACTAAAAATCCTGAGTTTGGTGGGCGGTTTCAATTGCCTGTCCCCCGAGGTGAAACAGGTCTATCTTATCATTACAGGATGGTCGATTCACGCGATATTGACTCGCTTATCCCCGCCTTCGCCAAAATTCCTGAAAACAGAATAGGAATCGATATGCGGTTTGATCTGATTATAGGTTGCTGGGCCGAAGCTTCATGGAGCAGAAAAAGTAAAAATATGGGTATATTCACTAATCAGGAATTTATTAACCTGGGTGCGGATTATACTTTTGGTATCGGAAATGGATTATACACTGTGTTCGAACAGCTGATAGTATCGTCAGATGAAAAGGCATTAGTTTTTGAAAATACGATCTCTTTTTCACTTCTATCCGTTTCCTATCCGATTGGTCTTTTTGACAATCTGAGTGCTATTGTTTATTACGACTGGACAAATAAAAAAGCATATAACTTTCTTAACTGGCAAAAACAATTTGACAATCTGACTCTTTATGTGATGGGATATTGGAATCCGAAGGACTATAATATCCCATCGCAGAGTACTGAACAAACATTATTTGCAGGCAAGGGAGTACAATTAATGTTAGTCTATAACCACTAATTCATATGAATTCGAATAATAACTCTCAAGCAAAATATTATAAAAACTATTCTTATGGAAATCATTAAAATCAACAATCTCACAAAACGATTCCCAATTGGGAAAGGCGAGTTTACTGCCTTAAGCAATATCAGCCTTAATTTTGGGAAAGGCGAATTCAGCGGACTTGTAGGGCCAAGTGGTTCCGGCAAAACCACCCTTCTCAACATTATTGGCTCTTTGGATTCTCCTACCGAAGGTTCAGCTAATGTACTTGGTCAGGAAATGAGTAAGCTTTCTACCAAAAAGGCTGCTCTTCTAAGAAGACAGCACATGGGTTTTATCTTCCAAACTTACAATTTGCTGCCTGTATATACAGTCTTCGAGAATGTTGAATTTCCGCTGCTTTTATTAAATATGAGTGGATCTGAACGTAAAAAAGCAGTGATGGATGCGTTGGATTGGGTTGGATTAACCGACAAAGTTAAATCACGTCCGGCACAACTTTCGGGTGGAGAATGTCAGCGTGTGGCCATTGCCAGGGCTATGGTTAAAAAACCGGTTCTGGTTTTAGCCGATGAGCCGACTGCAAACCTGGATTCTGAGAATTCGCATCATATTTTGCAAACCATGGAAAAACTCAATAAAGACCTGGAAACTACGTTCATCTTCGCTACACACGATGATAAGGTAATCAAGTATTTAAAAAGAAAGATATCACTTCAGGATGGTAAGGTAGCTGCTGATGAGATTGTAACCAATTAATGAAGGAGGATAAAATTATGTTATCATTAAAATTAGCCTATCGGAATCTGATTGGTGCAGGCTTACGAACCTGGCTCAATGTATTTGTATTGTCCTTTGTTTATATTCTGATTATCTGGCATTACGGCGTTATTGATGGTTGGAATTATCAGGCTAAAAAGGATATGCAGGCCTGGGAAGTTGGAAACGGACAATACTGGAACCAAAATTATGATCCCTACGATTTCTTTACACTGGAAGAAAGTCATGCTATAATTCCTGAAACCTTAAAAAAGTCGATAACAGAAGGAATGATTACCCCTATTCTAATCAATCAGGGAACCATTTATCCCGATGGGAGAATCCAGAGTATGCTCCTGAAAGGAATCGATCCCGATCAGAAAGTAATTGCCTTGCCTACTGCTGCATTGAAAACAGAATCTGCAGAAATTCCTGTAGCCATCGGACGCAGAATGGCTAAAAGTTGCAAACTTAAAGAAGGGGATATAACTACTATACGATGGAGAGATATAAACGGAACTTTTGATGCTGCAGAAGTAAAAGTAGTAACTGTATTTAACTGTAATGTGCCGAATGTTGATGCCGGACAAATATGGGTCCCTATAAAGAAACTGCAGGAAATGATGCAATCTCCTGATGAGGCCACCCTGTTCATCATTGGAGAAAATTCTGAAATGAGTGAGAACGTACCGGGATGGGAATATAAAAGTCTGGATTTCTTAATGACTGAAGTGGATGAAATGATAAAAATGAAAAAAGTTGGTGGTTCAGTCTTTTATGTGATCCTGATCCTTTTAGCTATGCTTGCCATATTCGATACTCAGGTACTATCGATATTCAGGCGGCAAAAGGAAATAGGTACCTATATCGCTATGGGAATGACCCGGCGACAAGTTGTAAGTCTTTTCACTGTTGAAGGAGCTATGCATGCTATTCTTGCTGTTTTTATGGGTGCTATTTATGGAATCCCTTTTCTGCTATGGCAAATAAATACCGGATTTAGTATGCCTGCCGGGACAGATGATATGGGAATTGCGCTAGCGGAAAAAATATTTCCTGTCTATGGAATCGGGCTGATAGTAACAACTGTACTTCTGGTTTTATTTATAACTACTATTGTGAGTTATATGCCGGCCCGAAAAATATCAAAAATGAATCCAACTGAAGCTATAAAAGGAAAAATACAATGATACGTTTTCTATTTAAAGGACTATTACGCGACCGGAACCGCAGTCTTCTGCCTATTCTGGTTGTTACTGCTGGTGTTTCTCTGACAGTTTTAGCATACTGCTATATAACAGGTATTTTAGGAGATACGGTGGAGTTTTCAGCTAAATATTCATCTGGTCATGTGAAAATTATGACCCGGGCATATGCTGAAAACAAGGGACAGACCCCTAACGATTTGGCTTTGTTAAATGTCAGCGATCTGATGACTAATCTGAAGAATGATTACCCAAACATGGAATTTGTTGAACGAATAAACTTCGGTGGATTGTTAGATTCTCCCGATAATCAGGGTGAAACAAAAAAACAGGGTATTGTTGTTGGTATGGCTGCTGATTTAATTTCAGAAAATACGAAAGAAATCGAACGACTAAACCTGAAAGGGGCCCTAAGAAAGGGAAGATTCCCTGAAAAGTCAGATGAGGTTTTAATTTCGGATGAATTTGCAGGGAAACTGGAAGTTGGACCGGGTGACCAGGTTACGCTAATTACTTCTACCATGTATGGTGGAATGTCAATTCAGAATTTCATTGTTGCCGGGACCATAGAATTTGGAGTCCAGATGATGGATCGGAGCGGAATGATCGCTGATATCTCAGGAATACAAAATGCCCTGGACATGTACGATGCCTGTGGAGAATTGCTGGGTTTTCTTTCTTCCCCAAATTATGATGATGAAATAGCACTGAATGTAGAAACTACATTTAATGAAAAATATTCCGATCCCAATGATGAATTTTCGCCCGTGATGAACCGGTTACGGAATGATAGCATGATGGCCGGCTATTGGGATATGATCGATAGTTTTATAGGTATTATTATTACCGTATTCCTGCTTGCTATGTCAATAGTATTATGGAATACGGGGTTAATAGGCGGACTAAGACGTTACGGAGAAATAGGCGTTCGGTTGGCTATCGGAGAAGGAAAAGGACACATTTACCGTTCCATGATCGGCGAAGCTATATTAATCGGACTTGTGGGTTCAACCATCGGAACCCTTATCGGACTTGGCTTTTCCTATTGGTTGCAGGAAGCAGGTCTTGATATAGGTAATATGATGAAAAACTCCAAGATGATGATGCCAAGTATCTTCAGGGCTAATATTACAGCGCCGGCATACTACCTGGGTTTTATTCCCGGTTTGTTTTCTGTTGTTCTGGGAACCATGCTTTCGGGTATCGGTATCTATAAACGAAAAACCGCTTCATTATTTAAAGAATTAGAAACGTAAGAGAAAAAGACAAAAGGATGAAGAGAAAAGATATAAGTGGAAAGATAAAAGTAAAAAGACAAAGGAAAAAAATGGAAAGATATAAGATTAAGGATATTTATTAATTTGTTTAAATGATAACTCAATGAAAGAAAATGAACTCACTCAGCGACTTTATGTATTCACGGTAAGAACAATAAAATTCTTAAAAACTATGCCTGAAGATACAGAAATGAGAGTGATCAGGTATCAACTGATTAAGAGTTCCACCTCTTCAGGAGCCAACTATGAAGAATCGCAAGCGGGTTCTTCAAAAGCTGACTTTACAAACAAAGTAAGGATATCATTAAGAGAGATGAGAGAATCAAACTATTGGTTAAGATTAATTAAAGATGTTGTCGATAAAATTAATGCTGTTGATGAACTGGAATGGCTGATCAGGGAATCAGATGAGTTAAAAAAGATTCTTGGTTCAATAGTACATAAAGCCGGGACAATGCATTAACCATGATGAATACATTTTCTTAATGTCTTGAATTTTTGGTTTACTCACTTTTATCTTGTTCCTTTTATCTTTTGTCTTTATATATTTAATTATAAACTTTTAAATATAAATCCATGAAAAAAATAATCATCATACTACTCCTGCTCCCGCTTATAGCTTGGGCACAGAAACCGACAGGAAGAGAAATCCTGGAAAGAATTGATAGAAACATGGCTTCCAGAAGTACCATTACTACTTCCCGAATGGTAATTCATGGAGTACGGCAAACACGCACCATTGAAGCGAAAACCTGGGGTATTGGTGATGAAAAAGCGTTTACAGAATATCTTTCTCCTGCCCGTGAGAAGGGTACTAAAATGCTTAAGCTCGAAGATCAACTTTGGATATATTCTCCAGGATCGGACAGGACTATACAGATTTCCGGTCATATGCTCCGCCAATCATTAATGGGATCTGATCTTTCCTATGAAGACATGATGGATAATGCAGAACTGCTTGAAGATTATAATGCAGTTGTCATTGGTTCTGAAATCATTGAAGGAAGGGATTGCTGGATTGTGGAATTACAGGCAAAAACTGCTGAAGTAAACTACCAGGTCCGAAAAATCTGGGTTGATAAAAGCCGTAACATTCCACTAAAAGAGGAACTATTTGCAAAAAGTGGAACGCTGTTAAAAAGACTGGAATTTTCTGATATCACTAAGATGGGTAATCGCTGGTATCCAAAGAAATTTGTTTTTAAGGATATGCTCAAAAATGGAGATGGAACAGAATTTATTATTATTGATATTGAGTTTGATAAAGAAATTCCGGAGTATATTTTTACAAAAGCATCACTTAAGAAATAAAACTGTAAAAAGTATCCTTCAACCCGGTAGAATAATCATGCCGGGTTTTTTTATATTTCAAACATTGCCCTGGTTATATATGTTTAATTTAATAGTAACTTTATGCTAAAGCAGTATAAATTTGAATATGAGTAAACCCATAATCGTTCAGGAAGATCCATGGTTAGAACCTTACACTGAAATCATCAGACTCAGGTATGAAGCTGCCCTCAGGCGAAAAGAAGAATTTATTAAATCATCGGAAAGCCTGAAAGATTTTGCCTCAGGATTTTTATACTATGGTCTTCACAAAACCAACGAGGGATGGGTTTTAAGAGAATGGGCCCCAAACGCTACCAACATTTACCTGGTAGGCGATTGTAATGAGTGGAAAGAAAATGAATCCTACCGTTTCACACAACTCAACGAAGGGAACTGGGAACTGCAACTTCAGGAAGCAGCATTACAACATGGACAGAAATACAAACTATCTGTCCACTGGAACGGGGGAAAAGGTTTTCGAATACCGGCCTATGCCCATCGTTGTATACAGGATGATTCAACAAAAGTTTTCGACGCACAGATCTGGGCTCCGGAATCTTACTCCTGGAATTCGGATAACAAGGGGATCAGGATCGAACACCCCCTGATTTATGAGGCACATATCGGTATGGCTTCTGAAGATCAACGGGTTGGAACTTATTCTGATTTCAGAGAGTATATACTACCACGTATTGTAAAGGCAGGATATAATACCATCCAGTTGATGGCTATACAAGAACATCCCTATTATGGTTCATTTGGATACCATGTATCAAATTTCTTCGCCGCATCATCCCGCTTTGGTACCCCTGAAGATCTGAAAGCGCTTATCGATGCAGCCCATCAGCAAGGTATTGCAGTAATCATGGACCTTGTGCACTCACATGCTGTCAAGAATGAAGTCGAGGGTTTGGGTCGATTTGACGGCAATCCTTCTCAATACTTTCATTCGGGATCACGACGTGAGCACATTGCATGGGATTCGCTCTGCTTCGACTACGGGAAAGATCATGTATTGCATTTTCTTTTATCAAATTGCAGATTCTGGCTTGAGGAATACCGATTTGACGGATTCCGGTTCGACGGGGTAACCAGTATGTTGTATTACGATCACGGATTGGAACGTAGTTTTTCCAGTTACGATTCTTACTTTGATGGAGGACAGGATGGGGATGCCATCAGTTACCTCACGCTGGCCAACGAACTCATTCACGAAGTAAATCCTCAGGCAATAACCGTGGCCGAAGAAATGAGTGGAATACCCGGATTGGCAGAACCATTTGGTAAAGGTGGGATAGGTTTCGATTATCGCCTGGCAATGGGAATACCCGATTACTGGATCAAAATTATTAAAGAACGCAGCGATGAATCCTGGAGTGTTACAGAGTTATTTCACGAATTAACCAGCCGCAGGGCTTTTGAAAAGACCATAGCCTATACCGAATCGCACGACCAGGCACTTGTTGGTGATAAAACCATTATTTTCCGGCTGCTCGATAAAGAGATGTACTGGCATATGAATAAAGGATCGCAGAATCTTATTATCGAACGGGGAATGGCTCTTCATAAAATGATACGTCTCGTTACATTCTCTGCATCGGGTGGAGGTTATTTGAATTTTATGGGGAATGAATTTGGTCATCCCGAATGGATCGATTTTCCCCGTGAGGGAAATGACTGGTCGTATAAGTATGCCCGACGACAGTGGAGCCTGTTTGATAATAACGAGTTGCGGTACCATTACTTAGGCGATTTTGACCGGGAAATGGTATTGCTTCAGCAGAAATTTAATTTTCTTGATGAGCCCTGGTGCAATAAATTGCTCGACAACACGAACGATCAGGTTTTAGCCTATGAACGTGGTATCTTATTATTTGTTTTTAATTTCAATCCCAATCGTTCCTTTACCGATTATGGGATCCAGGTTAAACCCGGGAAATTTAATATTGTACTCGATACCGACGACCCTTCATTTGGAGGATCAGGAAATGTTGACCATTCTATAAGTTATTATGCACAGCGTATGGGGGGTGTTTCAGGATCGAACTGGTTGAAACTTTATCTTCCTGCCCGGACAGCACTGGTATTAAAAAGAATTGCGCCTCCCTCCATCTACAATATTTAATTGTGTAAACCAGAACAGATTGTTAGCTGAAAAACCAATAGGCTTGTTAAGCTTTTAAGAATTTTTTCGATACTATCTCATTATCGTTTGATTTATTAAAAAGAAATAAACAATTTGCTCATTGAGGGTGTATTTTTCCTAAACTTTAGTAATTTGGTTCACTTAATCATCTTAAACCACATCATTATGAACATTGTACAACGCGCAAAAGGTATCATCCTTAAACCCAAAGAAGAATGGGAAAAAATCAGCCAGGAAAACAATTCCCATTCCACCATTCTTATAAATTATCTTATACCCCTTGCACTTATTCCTGCTATTGCCAGCTTAATAGGCTATGGACTTATTGGCTACGGCCCTTTCAGCTCACTGAGTTTTGGAATAAAACATGCTATCATTATGCTGGTTAGTACCATTGGAGGAGCCTATCTGACAGCCTTTATAATTGATATACTTGCCCCAAGTTTTGGTGCAGAGAAAAACTATGACAAGGCTTTTGCACTGGTAGTGTTTGCCTATACTCCTCAGCTAGTTGCCGGAGTCTTTTACATCCTGCCTGTATTAGGTGTTCTGGCACTCCTGGCGGGTTTATATGGTTTGTATGTCCTGTATCTTGGTATAAAACCCATGATGAAATCACCTGACGATAAAGTTACAGTGTATTTCATTGTTAGCCTGGTGGTTGTTATTGTAGTCTACTTTGTCCTCTCTTCCATTTTAACAAGCATTTTCATTGGAAGTGTTTTCAGGGCAGCTGCCGGATTTTAGCATAGAAAATAACTTAACATCGAAAAGGAGCTGTCAACATACAGCTCCTTTTTTTATGAATTTTTAAGTTCCCATTAAAAACTATTTTACTGATTTGATCAATTTTATTATCCCGTATCCTAATATTAAATTTGCTTACTGCCAAATAAATAAAAATGAGAAAAATATTTCTGCTTGTACTCGGCACAATATTACTCACCTTACCTATTAAGGCTCAAAACCGGATTTCATACAATAGCCAAAACATTTTTCTGAGTGGTATGAACCTGGCCTGGATAGATTTTGCCAATGATCTGACCAATTTCAATGAAGGTACATTTGAACTGGCAATGAGCCAGATTTCAGTAGCTGGTGGTAACTCCGTTCGCTGGTGGTTACATGTGAATGGTGCACATAGTCCCACGTTCACCAACAATATGGTTTCCGACATTACCCAGACTGAATTGGAAAGCCTGGAACAGGCGCTTGATATTGCCCGGGATTATAATATCGGGCTGGTGCTCTGCCTGTGGTCGTTCGATATGTTGCGATCCTCCTATGGAGAGACTATCACCAGCCGTAATAAACTTATGCTGGAAAATGAGGCCTACCTCAATGCCTATATCAATGAGGCTCTTATTCCTTTGCTTGATTATGTCTATGATCATCCGGCCATTATTTCATGGGAAGTCTTCAATGAACCTGAAGGTATGAGTAACGAATTTGGCTGGAGCGATATCCAGCATGTTTCAATGGCCAATATTCAACGTTTTGTTAACCGTGTAGCGGGTACTATTCATCGCAGAGTGCCCGGAGCCAAAGTCTCAAATGGTTGCTGGAGCTTTTATGCCGGTACTGACATTGGCAGCTATAGAAATTACTACAGCGATGAAGAATTAATCGATGCCGGAGGTGATGAGGATGGTACTCTCGATTTTTACATGGTCCACTATTACGATTGGGGTGGAACTGAAATTTCCCCGTTTCATCATCCGGTCTCCTACTGGGAACTAGATAAACCTCTTGTTATTGGTGAATTTTCGGCTAATGGTCCGTATGAGGACATCGATTCGGAAGAAGCCTACAGATATTTGTATGATAATGGATACGCAGGAGCCCTTTCGTGGACATGGACCAATCATGACGGTCATGGGGGTGTGGAAGATGCTGAACCCGGAATGATGTATCTTTATACTAACTATCCTGATGATATTATTTTACCGGTTGAAGAATATTTTACTGATCCATATAATGCTGAATCGCAACTGGTAATATACCCAAGCCCGGTAAAAAATTACTGTATTCTTCAATTCGCTAATCAGCAAACTGTATCAGAAGTTTCTGTATATACTATCAATGGCCTGAAAGTAAAGGATTTTCATTTTTCAACTATACCAGTAACTCAGATTGAATTAAATTTACAATCCCTCCATTCAGGAGTATATATTATCACAGTCAACACCGGCAATTCGTTGATCACTGCAAAACTGATAAAAGAATAATCTATTTTATTTTTTACTTTGACTTATGCTGCAATTACATCCCATCCAATCAACCGAAGATATATTTCCTGAATATCGGGATACTCCTATTGGATTATTGCTGGAATATCATAATCTGAATAAATCCCATAATTCTTATTCTTCTGCCCGGTTGCTAATAGGTATGTGCATGGACAACCGGAAAAGTCTGAAAATACCTGAAAACTTTGCCTACATCATGCGCACCGGAGGAGCCTGTCTTAAGGGTAAGGAATTCAATATATCGTATGCCATCGGTGTGGGAAATATTAAATACATGGCAATAATCGGACACGACCGGTGCGGTATGTCGAATTTAAAAGCACATCGTAATGATTATATTATCGGGATAACCCACAATGCCGGATGGACAAAGGAACAGGCTGCAGAATATTTCGATCAGGAAGCTCTGAATTTTGAAATCGGTAATGAAATTGAATTTACCCTTAAGGAAGTGAATCGGCTGAGGAAATTATACCCAGGTATTGTTATTGCCCCTCTTTTCTATCTTTTGGACGACAACTCACTTTGTCATATTATTGAAAAATAGCAACTCTCGAAGCAGCCTATTCCCCCGATCGTTTCCATACGGAATGTTCCTGGAGATAAATCCCATTAAGCTTTTGGAGTGGTGTAATGATGAGTAGTGTATCACCATGAAGTTTAAAATATCCTGTTTCCATCCGGTAGTTTAAATTGGGATTACATGCTGCCTTAATTTTCAGTTGAAGTGAATCTCCAATAAGATCGTAATTCCCGAAGAATGAAGTGCCTGAAAGAAAGGCAATCCGGATTTCCGCATCGGAACAATAGTAAGGATCCTGATGGCTCATCCTGGTCCGGCTTGCATCATAATATTGAATCGTAAAATTATGTCGCTTATCAAACACAGCAAATCCTTCGACATTTTTATCATAAGGATAGTGAATTCGCCCCGCAGGATCAACTCCTTTCAACACCAGAAGTTCCCATGAACCTATAATTTCGGGAGTGATTTCGATTTTTTTAGCAGGTTTCTTTTGAGGTAATAAATTGCATCCTGTTATAAGTATAAAACAGAATATTATAAGAATGGCTGGTTTCATGGTAAATGTAGCTTGTGGTTTGTTATTCAAAAATACGAATTAATTTCATGGGATGATGACTTCCTATACTTCCAATGCATTCCTGTTCAGGTATTATTTTCCCCGAACTCTAATTCCAGTTGGTTCGCATCCGGTTCATCAGGATTTTCAAAATTCGAGAGTGTCAATCCCAACAACCGTACCCCTTTGTTTTTATAATTTACAAGGCCTGCCAGTTCTACTGAAGTCGAATGAAGGGTTTTTGGAGTAAACTTTTCCTGGAGGCTCTTGCTGCGGGTTAATTGTTCAAAATCCTCAAATTTCACTTTCAAAGTCAATGTCCTTCCCCATGCACCACTTTTCTCCACACGCTTAAATAACTCATTTTCGATAGTTTTTAATTCAAAAAGTATTTCCTGCATTGATACAAGGTCGGTTTCAAAAGTACTCTCTGCTCCCAGCGATTTCCTGATCCGGTGCGGATCAACAGGCCTGTCATCAGCAGCTCTCGAAATATTATAAAAGAAATTACCGGCTTTCCCGAACAATCGTATCAACTCATCCAGGGGATAATTTTTAAGATCCTTTCCGGTATGAATTCCCATACGATGCATTTTATCTGCCGTGACCTTTCCTATTCCAAAAAATTTCTCAATTTCCAGCTTTTCGACAAAGGCCTCTGCTTCATGAGGTTTAATAACGAAAAGCCCATCGGGCTTATCATAGTCCGAAGCAATTTTTGCCAGAAATTTGTTAACGGAAACTCCTGCCGAAGCCGTCAGTCCTGTTACGGTTTTTATCTTTTGCTTTATTTCCAGTGCAATATCTGTCGCCAGGGGAATGTTCTTCTTGTTCTCCGTAACATCCAGAAAGGCCTCATCAATTGACAGGGGTTCTACCAAATCGGTGTACTCAAAAAAGATACTTTGAATTTGCCGCGAAACATCTTTATAAACACTGAAGCGCGGTTTCACAAAGATGAGTGCAGGGCATTGTTTTTTAGCAGTTACCGAGGGCATTGCCGACCGCACACCAAATTTCCTTGCTTCATAACTCGCAGCAGCTACAACTCCCCTTCGCCATTCTCCTCCGACCGCCACAGGTTTGCCCTGCAATTCGGGATTATCCCGCTGTTCTATCGATGCAAAAAAAGCATCCATATCGATATGGATAATTTTACGGATCATTGCAGGCTGCGATTGATTACCTTTGCTAACTTACTGAATCGGTATCATATTGCGAAATGAGATCAGAAATTAAGATCACCGGCGACGGCTCCTCAACACTTTTTGTTCCTGAATTAAATGAGCATTACCATAGTGTCAACGGCGCCGTGCAGGAATCGGAACATGTTTTCATTCAGACGGGTTTAAATGTACTTCAGACTAAAGAAATTGCTATCCTCGAAGTGGGTTTCGGAACAGGCCTGAATGCATTACTTACCTTAATGAAAACCAAGAATTTTGATTCGGTTGTCTACCATACAGTCGAGAAATACCCACTAAAGTGGGAGCAGGTGAAAACATTGAAATATGAAGAATTCCTCGGCCTTTCCACTGAAGAAAAAAAAGATTTCAGGGACATGCATCTGTCTCCCTGGAATTCAACCAGTACTCTCCGCAACTATTTTATTTTGCATAAAACCGAAATCGATCTGGCGGATTATCAACCCTCTGTTCTTTTTGATCTTATCTACTTCGACGCTTTTGCTCCCGCAGTTCAGCCTGAACTCTGGGAAGAAATAATTTTCGCTAAATTGTATGATACGTTGAATCCAGGGGGAATCCTGGTTACTTATTGTGCCAAGGGAGAAGTCAGGCGCAGACTCCAACGCAAAGGTTTCAAGGTGGAACGCTTGCCCGGCCCTCCCGGAAAACGTGAAATTATAAGAGCTACCCGTTCCAAAATGTGAACTTTCGAATCATTTTTCTGTTAGTATCATAAAGCGATTCAAAGTCCGCCAATCAATTACTAACCATTAATATATTACGAATTATGAGTTACTTGAATGCAGGGGATGTGGCACCTGACTTTACTGCAAACAATCAGGATGGAAAAAGCATTAGCCTGAAAGAATTTACAGGCAAAAAAATAATCCTGTACTTCTATCCGAAAGATGATACTTCCGGTTGTACAGCCGAGGCATGTAATCTGCGGGATAATTACAACGATCTTATTAAGCGCGGTTTCGAAGTTATTGGTGTGAGCCCCGACAGCGGGCAATCGCATGCAAAATTTAAAAATAAATACAGTCTCCCCTTTAATCTTATAGCGGATCCGGATAAGACCATTCTGAAATTATATGGAACCTGGGGAAAGAAGAAGATGTACGGAAAAGAGTATGAAGGTGTTCTACGTACCACTTATGTAATCGGCGAAGAAGGGAAAATTGAAAAAGTAATTACTAAAGTAGATACTAAAAATCATACCCGTCAGATCCTGGAAGAACTTGGACTTAAATAAAAATCATATATCAAAATAGCAGGATTCGGCCTGTTTATTTCAATTGTCTTACAATCCATCTTGTCTTTCTCAACAATTCATTTGTATCCTAGCGAGTGCGAACTGTATTCAAGTGTTTCTCATTTTATTTTTACAAAAAATAAAAAATCAGTCCTCTTTTCTTGTGCTTTATCAGTATATTCTTTATTTTGTATGCATTGCATTGATTATCATTTAATCATCGTTAGTTACTGTATAATTTAACTTCTGAACAAAATGGGCAAAGAACAACCAAACGACAATATCCGGAAAGAGAAGCTCAAAGCGCTGGAGCTGACTATAGGAAAGCTGGAAAAAGACTATGGCAAGGGAACCATTATGAAATTAGGCGACCGTGTTGTTGAAAACGTCCCCTCCATTCCCAGTGGTTCACTGGCGCTTGATATAGCGCTTGGTGTTGGCGGATACCCCAGGGGCAGAGTTGTTGAGATATTTGGTCCCGAATCGTCCGGTAAAACTACCCTCGCCATACATGCTATTGCCAATGCACAGAAGGCAGGCGGAATTGCTGCTTTCATCGATGCCGAACATGCCTTCGATCGTTTCTATGCCCAGAAACTGGGCGTTGATGTGGAAAATCTGCTGATCTCCCAGCCGGATAATGGCGAACAGGCACTTGAAATTACCGATCATCTGATACGTTCCGGCGCCATTGATATTGTAGTCATCGATTCGGTTGCAGCCCTTACTCCCCGGGCAGAAATTGAAGGGGAAATGGGCGATTCAAAAATGGGTCTCCAGGCACGGTTGATGTCGCAGGCACTGAGAAAACTTACAGCAAATATCAATAAAACCAATACCTGCTGTGTTTTCATCAACCAATTGAGAGAAAAAATCGGTATAATGTTCGGTAACCCTGAAACCACCACAGGAGGAAATGCCTTAAAATTTTATGCCACTACACGTGTCGATATCCGCCGTATCAGCCAGCTGAAAGAAGGCGAAGAAGCATATGGGAACAGGGTACGCGTTAAAATTGTAAAAAACAAGCTGGCGCCTCCCTTCCGGAAAGCAGAATTCGACATTTTATTTGGTGAAGGTATTTCACGGGTAGGAGAAATAATCGACCTGGGCGTGGAATGCGAAATTCTTAAAAAAGCCGGTTCCTGGTTCAGCTACGGAGAAACACGTCTCGGACAGGGACGCGATGCTGTAAAAGCCTTACTGAATGATAATCCGGAACTGTCGGAAGAGATCGAACTTAAAATCAAGGAAACCTTTCTGGCTAAAGTTTAAAAAGCCTTAGAAAATCTGAAGTTAAACCAGCTATTCCTTACCTCCTTCGATTTTCATCCGGAAAAAGTTCATGAAAATCTTTCCAGTAATCGATAATGGTGGTTTTTATCTCCCGGCTGAGAATAAGCAGCCCTATGAGATTGGGTATAGCCATAAGGGCAATGGTGATGCCTGAAAAAGTCCATATCACGGTGGTATCGGTGAAGGAAGCAATGAAGAAACCAATAACGTAAACCAACCGGTAGATATTAACGTACTTCGATCCCCACAAGTAGGTCACTGCCCTGTCGCCGTAATACGACCACGAAATAGCCGTTGAAAAAGCAAACAGCAGCAAGCCGATAGAAACCATATACTGTCCGAAGTTGCCGAACAGACCGCGTGTAAATGCCAGGGCTGTGAGAGGGGCACTATGAACAAGCGACTTACCTGTTAGTATAACTCCGGCAGATTGTATATCTAGATTACCAGCATGGCATTGAAGAACCCCTGAATATAGGTTTTTATCAGCATCAAGCACCCGAACATCCTCCGCCACCGACCGGGAATTGATAATTGTGATATCGCTGACAGGCTGGCCATCGAGAACCTGTACTTCTCCTGTGTACTTCCTCACGTGATTTACCGTATCTTCTTTCATGAAAATATACAACGCCCGTTTATCTGATGCATCCTCATCATTATAGGTGCCTTCCAATACCATAGTATCTGCCGGCTGAAACTGGTTCTCATGTTTTTCCTTCCATACTCCCGATGAAAGAATGGTGAGCCCGGTAAGCATACAAATAATTACCGTATCGATAAATGGTCCCAGAATGGCCACCATTCCCTCCGAAACCGGTTCGTGGGCACGCGCTGATGCATGGGCTATAGGAGCCGATCCCTGACCTGCCTCGTTGGAAAAGAGTCCCCGGGTTACTCCTTTTTGAATGGCGAATTTAATACTGGCTCCGAGGAATCCTCCAACTGCCGCCGTCCCGGTAAAAACATGAGAGAAAATGGATCCTATAGAAGGAAGTATATGCTGATAATTGGTAATCAGCACTGCGAGGGCACCTATGAAATATACAATGGCCATAGCGGGTACAAGCCTTGCCGTAACTTTTGCAATGCGCTTTATACCTCCTATAATTACCAATCCTAATAAAATGGCCAGGATACCTCCGGTAAGCATATGATTAATGCCAAAGCTGGTAAAAAGAATGTTGGAAATACTGTTGATCTGAGGTAGACTACCGGTTCCAAAGGAGCAAAATATAGTGGATACAGCAAAAATTCCCCCCAGTAAATATCCCGTTTTCAATATCTTTCCGTTGGATAATTTTATATTCAGCCTGCTCTTCATAAAGTACATGGGCCCCCCTGCAATACGCCCCTGTTCATCTGTTTCACGATATTTATGAGAGAGTAATACTTCAACAAATTTCAATGTCATTCCCAGGAGTGCAGTAACAAGCATCCAGAAAAGAGCAGCAGGCCCTCCCAGGAAAATAGCCAATGCAACTCCGGCAATATTTCCGGTACCTATCGTACCTGAGAGAGCGGTTGAAAGCGCCTGAAAATGGGATGTGTCTCCTTTGTCTTCCGGTTTATCGTAACGTCCGGTTAACACTTTTATAGCATGGCGGAAGTAACGAATCTGGGGAAATTTAAGGTAAAACGTGAAGAAAAGTCCGGTTCCGAGAAGCAGCAATACAAAAAAAGGAGAACCCCCAATGTACCGGTCGATAGAAAGGAGAAAATCATTGATCTGTTGCATCATGAGGCATTGGGATTCAAGGATTCGCTCAAAGATAGTAAAAGAAGTATTTTGTGAAAGATATGAAGGTAGTTTTAACAGGCTTTATTTATACGATACTATTAATTAAAGTAAAATTTTTGGATTCCAAAATTTTAACTAATTTTGTCGCCTCATTTATAGGAACGAATTGTTTAATAAAAAACAAGAATGGCAAATCATAAATCGGCGGTGAAACGAGCAAAACAGGATGAACAGCGCAAAGTTCATAATAAGTACTATGCAAAGTCTACCCGAAATGCGATCAAAGAACTGAGGAGTACCACGGATATAACTGCTGCAGAAGAACTTCTGCCCAAAATTACCTCCATGCTCGATAAGCTGACTAAAAAAAATATTATTCATAAGAACAAATCCTCCAACCTGAAATCGGGTCTTACGAAACATGTAAAGAGCTTGTAGTTGTTAAGTACGTACTTATACAATAACTATCAAACCCCGGCGGTAACGTCGGGGTTTCCTTTTTTATTAATAGCTATCTTACTTTCATCTACATACCTATTCCCTGGCGACAACAAAAGCCTTTTTCCTGATGTATTGTTTGCCACTTGCATGAGACGCCTCAAAAAACAAAATATAATATCCTGTCGAAAGTACAGATCCGCCATCATTTTTCCCGTCAAAAGTATAGCGCCCTGAAACACCCAGCAATACTCCATTAGCAAGTATCCGGCATCTTTTTCCATTGATATCGAAAATAAGTACACGTCCCATATAGCCCTCGCTATCCAGCTCGTAACAAATGGACATTACATCATCCCTCCCATCGGAATTGGGAGTGATGGTTTCCGGTTCCAGTGTGATATTGCACTCTGAAATTTCCCCGGTATACTGTGAGTTAGGAGCGGCCGGAGTCATATAACCTGCATCGGAAGAAGCAGATTGCCAGTTCGAACCTACCATTCCGGAACCATTGTATGAAATCCGTTC
Source organism: uncultured Bacteroidales bacterium (assembly GCA_964592225.1). Taxonomy (GTDB): domain Bacteria; phylum Bacteroidota; class Bacteroidia; order Bacteroidales; family UBA10428; genus UBA10428. The sequence goes on along the minus strand of CAZQCO010000061.1, from coordinate 2,975 downwards.
CAGTGATACTCCTTTTGTTTCAATTACTATTTCGTGATGCCATTCGGGTGAATAAGCAGCCACATCGATAATACGTTCATTTTTGGATTGCAAAAACAGATTATTCCCTTCGTTCGACAATGCCGGCATATCTGGCATACAGACTACTTTTCCGGCTTTCTCAAATTTTCCCGGAAAATCGATTCCCCTGTAATCAGCAGCAATCAGACAGTATTCGTCCGGCCTCAATGGCCAGTAATCCGTTGTAATAACTCTACCTGTATTATTCCTTTCCGAAAGAATTATACTATAATCTTTCAGATCAACGGTTTTATCCGAGGTATTGAAAAGTTCAATAAATTCAATCTGGTCAGCATCAGGATCAAATAGAATCTCATTGATGATAATATCTGAACTATCCGCTTCTTCAGGAACTGAAAATACGAGGTCAGCCGGTTGTTCAATCCTGATCCCCGAGCAATCACAGGGATCGGAAGTCAGATTTATAGTATATTCTGTTCCTGGTTCAAAGGCTTCGGAAAAGAATAATTCTACCCTGCCGGTTAACGGCCATGCAGGCAAAACCTGCTCCGGTGAACCAATATTTTTATCAACAGAATAATACAATACAGAACTTACCGTATGGCTGTCAAGTGGCTCCGAAAAATACAGCATAAGTGAACCTGTATCAGTCACTGCCGCCCTCCATAGTTCGGGTGCCGGATTTATCGTTTGTACATCGTATACAGAATTCTCTGCCGCTGGAGTCCCTCCCCGGTAATCTTCCGACTCGCTCCAGTTATCGCTTCCGTTGCACGCATCCCATGTATTGATCATTTCAAGCGACCAGCCTCCTTCCTTTTTATCCGTGGTTGTATACCAGCTGTCATCGTATATGACAGCATGGATTAATTTCCCCGAGCGGTCCTGCAGAATTAAACCGGCCCCTGAATTGGTAAGTGCGGGGAAATTAGTTAATCCTGCTTTATTCAGATCCGGCTCAAACTGAAGCAGGCTATCCATATCGCAAAGCAATAAATAGGATCCGGGAGAAATAGTAATTACCGGTAATGGTGCCTTCCGGGTGTTTGCTGTAAAGCTCCAGTTCTTCAGGCAGATCTCATTATCGGTGATATTATACAGCTCGATATATTCAGCTTCAGGTAAAAGTACCCCCGGAGAGGGATCAGCCATTATTTCGGTTATTACTACATCGTAAACATTAGGATAATACAGATCCAGGGAGCTTTCAGATGGAACCGGTTCATTGCCATAAATATCGACTATATCAGGTAATACCAGATGATATGAATGTCCGGGTACCATCGGATTAGCAAAATTTATTTCAAAAGAGGAAGCAGGAGCCGATAGAGTCTGGCTGCACCCAATCCCGTCGATACACCAATTTGCATTGTTATTAATACACACAGGTTCGCTGAATCCAATTTCGATTGTTTGCGGATCGATAAAACTAATGAAATCGACAGAAGGTGAAGTTTTATCCGGAATGAAATCTGCTTCAATCAATAAATCATCGAACCAGAATCGCATATCATATGTGGCAGTATATTTATAATAAAGGATAAAAGTATTAACCACCGGAAGATCTTCCAGAAGAAAATTCCCAAGATCAATAGGATCTTCTTCATTAATCCCGATCAGTATATTGAAAATTCCCTCCGCATCGATCAAAGTGAATTCTGCTTCTTTCGAGGCAGGCATATCGAGTTCCCAATTAAATCCCGTATTCAGTATGCACTCACTATTACCATCCTGAACTTTCCAAACCATAATTTCATCACTGTTCCCGCTATAATTCACCCCTATAATTAATCCATCGCGGAGTTTACCTTCATGATCCGGTAATGTGTTATAACTTAAAAACACAGCCCAGTTATTGTTAGAGGACGGATTGTTACTATACCTGATCGTAAAATTCCAGAGACTGGTATTATCATTCAGTTCAACCGGCTGATGAAAAAAAGCAATCCACTCAGATGCAGCAACTTCACTATCGAAGCAATGCATGAGCGAATAACTGCCGCTAATAGCTTCGATATCAGTAATACACCAGTGCCCTGAATCAGACTGTATCCATTCCGTTAAATCCCCGTCTTCAAAATCAATCGAAATCCCCTGCCCTAACGAAACTACCGGTATTATTAAAAAAACGTATACCAGTTTTTTCATTCCTGAAAATTTATTACGAATTTTGCACCTATAATTAAGCATTGAAAATACAAATTTTTAAATTGTTGTTCAAATCCCTTTGCCGGGATTTTATTATAATATTTCAGTTTTTCATTAAATATTATTTAATATGAAAGTTGCAATAGTTGGTGTGAGTGGTGCTGTAGGACAGGAATTCCTTAAAGTGCTTGAAGAAAGGAATTTTCCTATGGATGAACTTATTCTTTTCGGATCGGAACGAAGTGCCGGCAGAGATTATACATTCAAGGGTAATAAGCTCGTGGTTAAAGAACTGAAACATAACGACGATTTTAAAGGCATTGACATTACGCTTACATCGGCCGGAGCAGGAACCTCAAAAGAATATGCTTCTACCATTACTAAATATGGTGCTGTAATGATCGATAATTCCAGTGCTTTCAGGATGGATACCGATGTCCCCCTGGTGGTACCGGAAGTGAATCCGGAGGATTGTAAAAACCGGCCACGAAATATTATTGCCAATCCGAATTGCTCTACTATCATTATGTTGGTGGCCATAAAACCCATACATGACCTGTCGCCCATTAAGAGAATTCACGTTGCTACCTATCAATCTTCATCAGGTGCCGGAGCCGCCGCTATGCAGGAGATGGAGAATCAGACCCGGCAGGCACTTGCAGGACAACCGGTGAAAATTGAAAAATTTAAGCACCAGCTTGCTTTTAATGTTATTCCCCATATTGATGTTTTCCTGGATAATGATTATACCAAAGAAGAGATGAAGATGCACTGGGAAACCCGCAAAATGATGCACGCCGATATTG
>CAZQCO010000060.1:20983-22981 GCA_964592225.1 uncultured Bacteroidales bacterium | reverse complement strand
CAGCTATTATAAGAATAACTCATTACTTATGGATAGTTTATTGTTCCAATTTTATGCTTGTTCCAAAGAATTATCCTTAACGATATCAAGTATCGCAACCTCAAAAAAATATGCAACCTATAAAAGTAGTCCAAAAGCCATGAATGAGTTTCAACAAGGAATAAAAGTAACTTATGAGTTTGGCGATTTACATTTAGAGAACATTGATCCAAAAGATTTTAGAACCTTCTTGAAGGGTTTTATGGAGAGTGATCTGTTTATCTCTCTCAACGACTATGAACATGATAGTTATACATTTTCAATAGGTATATTAGATAAAGAGACTATTATTATACCTATATTTTTATTTCCATCTTATGTTTTTATGTTCTCATATCAACATACAGTACCAATTTCAATTTATTATACTATTAACAAACAAGACTTAACAATTCAACGATATAATAACATGGATTTTCATGACATCAAAGAGACTTTAAGTAATCGAGATATTGAAAATCAATTTGCGTTATATGATTATATCTTTGATTATAATAAAAAAGACAAAAAACTTCAATTATTACATAAAGAATAAAAACGCAGCAGTGCCCAACAGACACAGCCGGTAAAGTGCATAGGCGATGACATGCCATGGAAGATCAACCTACGCTATCACCTTCGTCCCTATAAATCAGGACTACGGCGATCTAAGAATGCTTCGGTTCACGAAGAAAGAACGCCTGCCTGCCATGCCTGCGGCAGGTGAACCGGCAGGCAGGTAGCCCGGCCAACCTTCGCCAAGGCTTTGGCTGGTAATAAATTCAGCTACGTTTCAAATATGAGTACCGTTATTGGCAACCAAACGACGATTGCATAGTATTAAATATTAGTAGATTTGAAATTGCGTTGCATAATAACCAATGATTTGGAATAGTTAATTAAAAATAGATGACAATAAAGGAACTGCAATCGGAGCTTAAAGAAGCTTACACTCTTAGAAATTTAAATAGTATATCGTTAACGCTGATCAATCTGTACAAGAATCAGCAGTATTCAATACTGCAGAAAATTGCAGAAATAATAAGTGACTTTATTGATATTGAAATTACTGCTGATGGCAAGGGCTTTTCTAAACTCATAATGATGTATCATCCGGACAGGATTAATTATTATTTAAATGAAATTAATAAGCTCACAGAGCAAAACAATTTCGATGGACTACTTGAGCATTCTCATATATTGAAACTGGAGCGTATTGAAGAAATTGCAAATTCTCTGAATAGTTATGAAGATATTGATTACTCTCCTGTTTACGAATGGGATTTTGAAACAGAGGGATTTAGTATTATAAACGATAGAGGTGAGATCGAAGATATTAGAACCCTGTCGAAAGAGTATGATTTTTATGATGCCATAAAAATAAGACAGTACGGTCATACGGACATAGAATTTCCCTCATACTACCTGGAAGACATAGATGATTTCGAATTATCATCTTCCGATATTATCGATTTGGATGGCGTACAATTCTGTATACATGCAGTAACTATTGATATATCTGACAATCGGATTGCTGATATCACACCACTGATTGGACTTTCACATTTGGAAGAATTAAACCTATCGGATAATCTGCTTGGCAATATCGATGTCTTAAGCAAATTAAAAAGTCTGAAAAGAGTATTTCTATCAAACAACCATATCGAAGATATATCGCCACTTTTGGAACTTGAAAAGCTCGATTATGCCGATTTGTCTGGTAATAGGATTAGTATGGATCAAATTAACAAGTTAATTGAATTGGGAGTTACAGTGGATTATTAAGTATTAAATCGATGGTTCGAATCATTTACTCATCCCCGCCTTTAGCGGATATATTTTCTCTTATGCATTAGGTATTGCGTTGGTACTAAAAGCCATTTACTTTTAATATTTCTTTACCGATAAGGGGGATTTTAAAAAGTGGATCCACGTCGCATCCGTTCGAAGGTTGTTCTTAATTTTTACACTGTATGATTG
>CAZQCO010000060.1:2086-20883 GCA_964592225.1 uncultured Bacteroidales bacterium | reverse complement strand
TCCTGACACATTAAGTTGTATCAGCTATGAATTTGATGCTGCAACTAATAAGCTTACATTACATCATATAAATGCCGGATTCAACTGTTGTCCCGATAGTTTGTACTGTGAAGTATCATTAGTTGAAGACACCATTATCATAGAAGAATTTGAAAAAGAATCGCTTTGCAATTGTAATTGTTTATTTGATTTGGATATGAAGCTGGAGGGAATTGAATCAAAGAAATACTATATAAAAATAGTTGAGCCTTACATTGAAGATGGAGAATTGCTATATTTTGATATGGACCTGGTAAATAGCACTGAGGATTCATTTTGTGTTATCAGAAATAATTATCCGTGGGGAATATAAACGGAAGGTAAGTTTAGGTTTATAAATTTCCCCTCGGAGTTATAAATTAATCGGTGAACTGCCTTGGATGAACTTCCCCGTCTGGAGCTGAATTTTCCACATCTTTAGGAGATAGAAAAGAATATTAGTTTATTTAACAGGTTAGTGCTGTATGAAATGATTGAAAATCTTATCTTTGAATTATAATAATTAGAAATTGCATGAAACACGTAATAAATTCTTTTTAATCCTATTACTTATTTATTAATTGAACAACAACTAATGAATGATCTTCACGTCAAACCATCCAAAAATACTCCGCAAATAGATTTTTACACTAACGGGAACCTTGTACTCACCGGATCGGTGTATTCTGAAAATGCGAAGGAGTTTTTCCAACCGGTTATTGAGTGGATAGTCAATTTGGAAACGGAGGAAGTGAATTTTGATTTAAAAATTAATTATATCAATACGGCCAGTGCTAAAAAACTCTTCGAACTTCTCCAGGAACTTTCCCGGAACACTAAGATTAAAAAAATAAATACAAAATGGTTTTATGAGGAGGGGGATGAAGATGGTCTCGAAACCGGACAACTACTTTCAGAATCGATACCCAATCTGAATTTTAAATTTATTGAGTACGACGAAAAGTCGTAGGCCCCATTCGCTGACTTTTTAAGAGTATTTATTATCCGGAAATTTATCCCTAAGCAGGTTATGATATTTTTTGGCATTCTTTGTATCACCCAGCTGTTCAAAACACCATATTATATTCATCAGGGCCATTTCGGAATAGGAAAATTGGGAAGTGCTGAATAGAGTGAATGTCCTGTACTGATCGATCCACGAATAGCGTTGAAAATAATCATAACTTTTTTGAAAGGCAATTATCGCTGCCTGAAGACTACCTTTTTTCAGATAGAATATTCCTTTACGATGCCATTTGGGAATGAGTACTTTCAGATAGATTGATAGAAGGAAATACAGCGAAAAGCCAATGATCAGGTAGTGTTCACTGCCGGAAAAATACAGGATGAAAATAATAAGCAGCAGAATAGCGATCTGGGGTACAAAGTATAGGTAATTTGTGTTTCTGATAACCGGTATTTTTGAAGCCATAGTGATACTTTTTACAGACTTCAAAGTTACCTTATTTAATTTGTTTACCGATAAACAGGATGCAGGTATTTTATCCTGTTTTCCGGTAAAAAACCCTTTTCTTTATCCGGCTGCACATCTTTATACTTCAAAATAAAAATAAGGATGCCCGTCATAATCATCGTATTACATAATTATTTTTGGGCATCCACTCTCTCCTCTTAAATTCCAGACAGTTTTGTGATGGATTATTTTTACAAAATAAATTGAGTCTGATTATTTGTGTCCAGATGAATTTTCGCAATATCTCAATATATAAACCCTGTTTTCATCATTTCGGTTCATCTTTGATCCTGGTGAAAATATCAGCTATTTTGAGTTTAATCGGGTGTTTTTAGTATCGTTTGTTTTGAGTCAGATTTATTGTGAATAGTAAATTGCACTAAAAAATAAATTCCAGTTATAAAACGGATATAGTACAATTTTATTGCAGATTTATATAAGAATATGAGAGGTAGCTGGGTATTCTCTATGGCAGTGTTTGAACTGCGAAAAGATTAGTGTTAATGATACTGCTAATTTCCTTATTTTTGAAGATATCCGAGAATCAATGAGCAAATTAAATATAATTCGTGCATCTGCAGGGTCGGGTAAAACACATCGGCTGGCAAGTTTTTTCCTGGATATCGTATTACAAGAAAATCTTGATTACTTTAAAAGTATACTCGGCGTTACTTTTACCAATAAGGCTACAGAGGAAATGAAGCGAAGGATCATTGAACAGCTTCATCAGCTGTCAGATCCAAATACATCCGATTATCCTGAAGAGTTTCTCCGGTATTTTAAGGACAATAAGGAGCTTTTAAATCAAAAAGCGCATGTTTTACTCAGGAAAATATTACACGAATATTCCTGGTTCAGCATTGAAACTATCGATACATTTTTTCAACGGATTATAAGGGCATTTACTCGTGAGCTGGGTATACCGGGCAATTATTCGGTTGAGATCGATACTCAACCTATTCTGAAGTATGCCGTCGATCAGCTTTTGGATACTATCGGGGACAATAAAGATCTGCTCAACTGGTTAACACAGTTTTCTGAGAATAAGATCGGAGAAGGAAAATCGTGGGATATACACAAGGATCTGCTTGATCTGGGAAATGAAATATTCAAGGAAGAATTTGCTGCTGATTCCATGGCACTTCATGCAGCGCTTGTCGATAGGGGCAAACTTTTTACCTACCGCGATACACTTTTCGGGATTACGACAAATTTTGAAAAACGATTCAGAGAATACGGAAAAAAAGGACTTGGGTATATTAAGGAAAGCGGTCTGACTGCCGATGATTTTTATCAGAAGCGAAATGGTCCGGTTAAAGTATTTACGAGACTCGAACAATGTGAGTTGAAAAATTCGAAAGGAGAATTACTGACAGAAACCAACCTCACTCATAAACTTTTAGAGGATCCTGAAAACTGGCCCTCATCGGATACAAAGCAAAACACCGAAGTAATTGCACTAGCCTCCCACATGCTTTTGCCCCTGTTATCTGAAACAGTGGAGTTTATCGGGAAGGAATACAGAAGGTATTTTACAGCTGAAGTCATTCGTAAAAATCTCTATACAGTGGGTATCCTGGTCGATCTTGAAGAGAAAATCAGGCAATATCGTCTGGAGAAAAATGTATTTATCCTGAATGATGCACCCAAATTGCTCGACCGTATCATTAACCATAACGACACACCTTTTATCTATGAAAAAATGGGGAATCGATACGGACATTATCTTATTGATGAGTTTCAGGATACCTCGAAATTGCAATGGAGCAACTTTAAGCCCCTGATCAGTAATTCACTCTCGCAAGCCAGGAGTTGTCTGTTAGTTGGCGATGTGAAACAATCGATTTACCGATGGAGAAACGGAGACTGGAACATCCTTGCCAGAAACATACATGAAGAATATTCAAAGGAAATTATTCACGAGGAGAGTCTGGGAACCAACTGGCGCAGTGCTGAAAACATTGTGAACTTTAATAATGAATTGTTCCCTAAGGCGCAGGAAATATTGGGAGGTCAGCTGCAATATATATTTGGTGAGCACGGTGAATTTACAACATCGCATCTGGATGTACTCCGCGGTATTTACTCCGATATTTCACAAATTGTTCCTGACCACCATAAAAATAAAGGAAATGTAGAAATTCGTTTTTTTTCGAAACAAACAACCCGGGAGCAAGCTGATTATTATGTCGAACCACTTATCGGGTGCATTAATTCACTTCTTGAGAAGGATTATTTACCCGGAGATATTGCCCTGCTGGTCAGGAATAAAAAGCAGGGGAAATTGTTGGCTGATTTATTGATTAGCTCAAATAACGAATCAAAATTCTGCCGGCCGGTAGATGTCATTTCCGATGAGTCCTTGTTTCTTTCTGCTTCCCATGCAGTGAACCTTCTGATAGCAGCCTTGCAATGTTTAAATGCCCCGGATGAAAGTCTGTACCGGGCAAAACTCTTGGGACTGTATAAAGCCCATGTAACAGGCAATGCCACACCAGGTGAAGTATTGGAAATGAAACTGGATGCCGGCTTTTTCAATAAACAGGATGAAGAAAAGTCGTTGCCTTCCTATTTTACGGATCATTCCGGGGAGCTTGCTTCCTTGCCGTTGTATGAGTTGGTTGAACAACTGGCCCGTATATTTCAGGTCTATACGCATAAAGTCGATGTTCCCTATGTACACGCTTTGCTTGACCTGATGTATGAGTACTCACAAGTTTATCCGCCTGCCATAAGAGGTTTCCTTGATTACTGGTCGGATGAGGGAAGTACCAAATCGATTCCTGCTGCCGAATCTCGCCGTTCCATACGTATTCTTACCATTCATAAAGCGAAAGGACTGGAATTTAAAACTGTTCTGATACCCTTCTGCTCATGGGGTCTGAGCCAGAAAACAAATGCTGTTTTCTGGGTTAAATCGCCAAAAGCGCCTTTTGACTTTCTGCCCCTGGTTCCGCTAAACTTTACCAAAGCTTTAAAAGACACTCTTTTTGTTGAGGATTACTTCGGTGAACTGTTTAAATCGTATATCGATAACCTTAACCTGTTGTATGTAGCATTTACAAGGGCCATTGATACACTTATCGCTTTTCCTGTATTCAATGACTCCGAAAAAAGTTCCTCTCAGATCAGCACTGTGGGTGATTTATTATACCATTGTCTGGCCGGAAACGACCAGGGAAATGATACACATTTCGATTGTTCACAACTGGTTTATAAAATAGGTTCTTCTGATACCGGTACACAAATTCAGAAACCAATCGAGGAAGGAAGCAATATAATTCATTCCTATGCCGGGAAACCCGCTACCGGACGGATGTTCTTTAATACATACGGGTACGATTATTTTCAGGATGCCACACAAATCAGGGATAAAAGAGTTCGCGGCAAAGTTTTGCATGGGTTATTAGCCAAAATAGTGACACTCGATGACCTGGAAAGAACGGTTCAGGAAGCCGTATTTGAAGGACTTATTTCAAATGATGAGGGGCAATCTCTTTCAGCGCATATTCGATCGGGAATGACAAATGCAATTGTGAAAACCTGGTTCGATGGGAGCGGAGAAGTATTGACCGAGAGGGATATTATTTTACCCACCGGGAATGCAAAAAGACCGGATCGGGTTGTTCTCTGGCCTGAGGCAGTGCATGTAATCGATTACAAATTCACCCGCGAAGTGGAAGAGAAAATGTATCGCCGGCAGGTAAAGGATTATATGAGGCTAATTGCGGAAATACAAGAGGAACCTGTTCGGGGATTTTTATGGTATGTCGATAAAAATAAGCTTGTTGAAATCGGAGAATGATATAAAAGTCTATAGCTGGGGAACCGGCAGAAGGATTAATACAGCGTCGAACTACATGAAAAACCGCTTTGGCACACGCATTCAAAAACTGACTATCGATGCGGGATTTACCTGTCCGAATCGTGATGGGACAAAAGGTACCGGAGGATGTCATTTTTGTAATAATGAAGCTTTTAACCCCAGCTACTGTACACCTGATAAATCTATTCAACAGCAGATAGAGGAGGGCATCAGTTTTCATGAGAAAAGATACCGCCGGGCTACCCGGTACCTGGCCTACTTTCAAGCCTATTCCAATACCTATGCCTCTCTCGAAAAATTGAAATCACTTTTCGATCAGGCTCTCAGCCGGGAAGATATGGCAGGATTGATCATCGGTACACGCCCCGATTGTATCGATGAGGCAAAGCTGGAATACCTGGCCCGTCTGTCGGAGAAATACTATGTTGTTGTAGAATATGGAATTGAATCGGTTAATAATATTACTCTCGCAAATATCAACAGGGGACATACTTTCGAGGATTCTGTCAATGCATTGAATTTAACCCATAAATATGGGGTAAACAGCGGGGCACATTTTATTTTCGGCTTGCCTGGAGAGAGCCGTGAGGAAATGCTCGATTCGGCAGCAATAATTTCTACGTTGCCTCTGCATTCGATAAAGTTTCATCAGTTGCAGCTGATTAAAGGGACCCAATTTGCCCTTGATTATGAGAATAATCCTGCTGCATTTAACCTTTTCCCGCTCGAGGAATATATCGGTTTCGTAACCGATTTTTTAAGCCGGCTCAACCCCGGGTTTATTGTGGAACGCATGGCTGCCGAAACACAACCCTGGATCAATGTCAGGGAAATGTGGGATTTGCGCTACGACCGGGTTATACAACTCATTGAGAATAAGCTGGAGGAACTTGATCTCTGGCAGGGAAAATTCTATTCACAACCGACTGAAAAATAAAACTACACTATACAAATGACCTATTTTCTTCAGGATGTTGCAAATTATCTTTACAAGCGAAACCAGGGTGATCTTCGCAATACCGTAATCATATTTCCGAGTCGCCGGGCAAGACTGTTCTTTAACTATTTTCTTTCGCAGATAGCGTTAAAACCACTCTGGGTTCCTCAATATTATACCATATCCGATTTTGTTCAGAAGCTAAGCGGTTTGCAATTGGCCGATCCGTTGACATTACTATTTCGTCTGTATAAAATTTTCAAAGAAATAACCTCTTCTAAAGAGACATTTGACAATTTCTACTATTACTGCGAAGTTATTTTAGCCGACTTTGATGATATTGATAAGTACCGGGTCAATGCTGATGCTTTATATTCCAATCTGGGTGATCTGAAGGCTATTGAGGATTATAAAGAATATCTCGAGGATTTCCAGATTGATACAATCCGAAATTTTTGGGATATCCTTATAAAAAGCAGGGAGTCGGATGAAAAAGAACAATTTCTTTCCATTTGGGATGCACTGGGAACTATCTATATCGAATTCGGGAATTCATTGGAAAAAGAGGGTCTTGCATACGAGGGCAGAATATACCGACGAGCTATTGACAGGTTGATCTCCGGTGAGGAACCGGAATTATTTGAAAATGAAGTGATATTCATTGGTTTTAATGCGCTGAACCATTCTGAAGAGTTGCTTTTCGATAGGTTCAGGAGCAGAGGTAATGCACTTTTCTTCTGGGATTATGACGAAGCCTATATAAAAAGTGATTTACACGAAGCCGGATTTTTCCTGAAAAAGTATTTGAGCCGATACCCCCAGCCGGCAGACTTTTCAGCCGGATCTCATACTGTTGTTGGGGAACAGAAAATAACAACTATTGCCGTTCCTTCAACTATTTCGCAGGCAAAGATCATCGATAAATGTCTTGAAATTTCCGGTTCGGGCAGTATTGAATCACCCCTGAAAACCGCACTGGTACTTGCTGACGAATCCTTACTAATGCCGGTAGTTAATTCACTTCCCGATGAAATAGAAAAAGTTAATATTTCAATGGGATATCCTGTTGTTGACACACCTGCATTTAGTTTTATCGTGTCATTAACAGATTTGCATAAGAATCGGCGAAAGATAGGAGCAAAGAAGGATGAATTTGAATATTATCATAGCGATTTATTTTCAGTCCTCAATCATCCCTTTCTTACTAAATTGTTTGATACAAAGGATTTTCGAACATTTCAGAAAGAATGCCAGCGAAAAAACATGGTTTTTATCAATCCCCTCGATATCAAGCTAAAGGAAACTATCATCGATGTAATTTTCAAACCACTTCACGAGCCAGACCAATTTGGCCGATATCTTCGTGAAATTATTGAAACCGTAGCTGAACAAATAAGAGCAGATGATGAGTCGTCGGCAACTTCAAAGTGGGAATTGGAAATACTATTTGCGATTCATAGGGTGCTTATGCGGTTTGAAGTGCTTATTCAGGAGTCTGATATTGAATTTACATTTTCAATTTTGCTAAACCTGTTACGAAGAATTCTGGAAGGCATCTCGGTTCCCTTTTCAGGTGAACCTTTAACCGGGTTACAGGTTATAGGAATTCTTGAAACACGTACACTCGATTTTGAAAATGTTATTATTCTATCCATGAATGAAGGTAAATTTCCAAAATCGGGTCATATACCTTCGCTTATCCCGTTTTCGCTGCGCGAAGGTTTCCACCTGCCTACAATAAATCATCAGGATGCTATTTTCGGTTATTATTTTTACCGGCTTCTTCATCGATCGCGTAATATTATTTTAGTTTATAATACTAAAACTGAAGGATTACAGAAAGGTGAACCCAGCAGGTTTATTCTTCAGTTAAGATATGAACAACCCATTCCGCCCGACCACCTGGATATGGGATATGAAATTGGCCCGCAGCTAAAAAAGAGGATTATAATCAATAAAACAGATCAGGTCTTCGAAGTATTAAAAAAATATCAATTTCCCGATAGCAGTTTCATTATTTCACCCAGTGCACTTAACACTTACCTCACCTGTAGTTTACGATTTTATTTTAAATATATCGAAGAGATTTATGAACCTGATGATATCAATGAACAGATTGAAGCCGATATTTTTGGCAGCATATTGCATAAGGTAATGTCTATTCTGTACAAACCCTTTTATAATGAAGAATGCCATGCAAAAGATATTGATTCTGTCAGGAAAAATAAAAACCTGGTAAATAGTGCCATTAAGCAGGCATTTGCAGATGAGTATTTTAAGAAACAGGAAATTAAAGAAGAGGATTTCCGTGGATCAAATCTTATAATCAGAAGGGTCATAGAACAGTATGTCGAAGGTATTTTAACTTACGATATGAAATCGGCACCATTCACAATATTGTCGACTGAGGAAAAATATTTTACAAGAATTCAACCGGAAAACACTGCTATAGAATTGCGTATTGGAGGGTATATCGACCGGCTTGATATGAAGGAAGGAATAGTGAGAGTTGTCGACTATAAAACCGGGAAGCGTTATTCCGAATTCAGTACTATCCAATCACTTTTTTCTCATGAAGATGAAAAAAGGAACAGCGCAGTATTTCAAACTTTTCTTTATTCGTGGATTCTTTCAAAAGAAAAACCTGACCTGCCGATTAAGCCTCTTCTGTATTATATTCGAGATATTTACCAGCCGAATTATACTCCGGAGATAATTCAGTCGGAAAACAGAAGGAAAACCAGGGTCAGTAATTTTGCCGATTATAGTCTGGAATTCGAAGAAAGGTTAACCAGGCTGGTAGCTGAGATCTATGATAAATCGGTACCCTTTTCTCAAACTAAGGATATCGAGCAGTGTAAAATATGTCCCTATAACGAGATATGTCTTCGGGAGACCGATTGATTTACAGGAATTGGATGGGTCCGGTATTTTTCATCAGGCAAGGAAATTATCAACATATCTGGATGGTATTTAAGGAATAAGTAGGCAATAAATAGAAACGTAATTGTTTGAATATAAGCAGATATATTCTTCATTACTATATCTAATAAATTGAGAGTAATGCTTGCGTCAAATATTAGCGAATGTAATTTGTTCCCGTAATTTTATATATTTAGCAATTAGCTCATAGATTAGAATACATGCAAATCAGGCTTTTTAAAAATTGGTGGTTAATGACGCTGAAAGGGTTACTTGCCATTGGTTTTGGCATTGTTGTACTTATCAAGCAATACCCACTCATAAAAAAATCTCTGGCTGTTAGTTTCGGTGTTATCGTCCTGGCATCAGGAGCCATGATCATTGTCGGCGCCTATTTACAGAAACATAGCAATCCCAGGTGGCGGTGGTGGCTCATCGAAGGAGTGATTGATATTATAATCGGAGCATTTTTTGTTTTTAAACCACAGTACGCCAAGGCATTTTTCTTATTCTTCCTGGCATTGTGGGCCTGCATTATTGGTATTATTCAGGTTATGACTTCATTTCGTATGATCAATTATATGAGAAATTGGTGGTCGATGCTGGGTACCGGGATATTCAGCATTTTATTTGCCATACTGATTTTTATTAATCCTTTCTATGCCAACTATTCTCTGGGGTCCGTTATCGGAGTCTCCTGTGTAGTATTCGGATTGCTTATGGCCTACACATCACGAATTTTGCGCGAAATATACTTGTAACGATCCGTAGCCGGAATAAATACTAAATTTTTTTTTCAATACTTCTAATCAATTTTACCATCCAGTAAACCAGGTCTGAGCTTTTTTGTTCTTTCCAGTGCTTTCTCATAACGCCAGTCTTCAATATCCGTATGATTACCCGATAATAATATTTCAGGAACTGTCCAACCATTATAATCTGCTGGCCGTGTGTAAACTGGAGGGGCAAGAAGGTAATCCTGAAAACTGTCGGAAAGAGCAGATGTTTCATCCGAAATTACACCTGGAACGAGTCGCACAATGCAGTCAGTAACTATAGCAGCTGCCAGTTCACCACCGGTGAGAACATAATCACCAATGGATATTTCGCAGGTGATCAGATGATCACGAATCCGCTGATCGACTCCTTTATAATGTCCGCAAAGAATAATAATATTTTGAAGTGTCGAAAATTTGTTGGCAATCTGCTGGTTGAAACGAACACCATCAGGTGTTAAAAAGACGATCTCATCATACTTTCTTTCCTGCTTTAGTTTTTCAATTATTCGGTGTATGGGTTCAATAGTCATTACCATACCTGCACCCCCGCCGAAGGCGTAATCATCGACCTGTCGTTGTTTGTTAGCGGAATAGTCGCGTATATTATGAACCACAATATCAATGAGTTTATTATCGACAGCCCGTTTAATAATGGAATGGTTGAAAGGACTTTCCAGTAATTCGGGGAGTATGGTAAGGATATCAATTCTCATGTTTTTAACGTTTCATACAAAGGTAGTACACTTGTTCAGATGCCAATATATATGAAAATATTAAACAATTTGTATCCATACTTCTTAAGTGATTTGTAGTAAGTAATAAAGGAGCGCACAGGTTAAACTTTTAAATAAAATACCTTATCTTGCCCAAATATAAAGGAACAAATAGCAAAATCGTTGGACGATTAGTACTTAATGTATAATTTCGTAACAATATAGAAAATCAAAGCTTGATGCTATGACGATAAATGACGCTAATGGCTCTGTTCATGATGAACAATTCGGGAAATCCGAAAATACGGAAGCGGGGAATTCTGACAGTTCAGATAATGCAGATGAGAAAACCCCAACAAATAAAAAGGTAAAAGGCAGCACGAAGAAGAAGGTGTCAAAACCAGATTCTGACACCCATGCAAAAAAATCTATTCCTAAGAGTAAGGATGAAATATCCGAACCAGCGGAAAGTATAGACCAGTCTGGTCCCGATGCGGATGACAGTAATAAGGATAAGCAGGAAACTGTTGATGAGGCTTCTGTTAAGAAACCATCTAAAACAAAGAAGAATCAGGTAATTTCCAAAGAGGATAAAGAATCTCCTGATTTAAGCAAAACAAAGAAAAAAGCAGTTAAAAAATCAAAAGAGAAGAAAATTACTTCAACTACTGTTGAAGAAACTAAAGCCGATATTCCCGATAAAAATGAAACTGAAGTTTCCAAGAAGGATACTGATGAGAAACATACTGGCGAACCTACTCCTCCAAAATATATTCCTGAAAAAATTGACTACACAAAACTTTCAAAGGAGGATCTTGTGAAGGTTTTAAAAGATATTCTGGAAACAGGTCATTTAACTGATATCAGAAGAGATGTAGAAGCAATAAAATCGAATTTTTACAAAAAGCACAAGACAGAAGTAGAGGAAAAAAGAAAGAGTTTTTTAGCTATCGGAGGACTACCTCAGGATTTTAAAGTTGAGGAATCGCCTTTGGAAGCAGAACTCAAGACACTTCTTAGCCGGCACAAAGAAACAAGGAATGAATTAAGCAAAAAAATTGAAGGAGAGAAAGAGAGAAACCTTGAAGAGAAATATAAAATCATTGATGGTATTAAAGATTTGATCAATAGCCAGGAATCGCTTAATAAAACTTTTCAGGAGTTCAGAGAGCTGCAGCATCAATGGAGAGAAATAGGACCTGTGCCTCAGCAAAATTTAAAAGATCTGTGGGAATCCTATCATTATCATGTTGAGGCGTTTTACGATTATATTAAGATTAATAAAGAACTGCGTGATCTTGATCTAAAGAAAAATTTAGAAGCTAAGATCAAATTATGTGAAACGGCTGAAGAATTATTATTGGAACCTTCAGTAGTTGAAGCTTTCCGTAAACTTCAGAAGCTCCATGATTCGTGGCGCGAAATCGGACCAGTCCCCATTGATACACGAGCTGAAATTTGGGAGCGGTTTAAAGAGGCTACAACAAAAATAAACCGGAAACATCAGGAGTATTTTGTAAATCTCAAACAGGAGCAAAAGAAGAATTATGAAGAAAAATTATTACTGTGTGAGAAGGTCGAAAAGATTTCTCTCGAAGAATTAAAAACGCATGCAAACTGGGAAGAAAAATCGCATGAGATTATTGAATTGCAGAAAATGTGGAAAACCATAGGTTTTGCACCAAAGAAATATAACACACTGGTTTATGAAAGATTCCGAAAAGCTTGTGATGCTTTTTTCGATGGCAAAAGAGAGTACTATTCACAAAATCGGGAAGAGCAGCAAAATAACTTGCAGCTAAAAACAGAACTTTGTATTCAGGCTGAAGGATTACAGGATAGTACCGACTGGAAAAAAACTACCAATGAGCTTATTGCCCTGCAAAAACGCTGGAAGGAAATTGGACCTGTTCCGGTCAAGTTGTCCGATAAAATTTGGAAACGCTTTCGGGCAGCCTGTGATAACTTTTTTGAAAATAAAAGTAAATTCTTTTCTCAAATAGACACACGTTATGAAGAAAATCTCGATAAAAAGAATAAGCTTATTGAGGATATTGAGAACTTTGAATTGACATCGGATGTAGAAAAAAACCTGAAATCACTAAAAGAGTTGCAGCGTCAATGGTCAGAAATTGGCTTTGTGCCTTTGAAGCATAAAAATGAAATACAGGATCGTTACCGAAAAGCTATTAATACCAAATTTGATTTGCTAAAGCTTGATGAGAATAAAAAATCCCTGCTTAAATTCCATAGCCGGATCGAAAATATTGTGAATAAGCCTAACTCTCCGCAACGTTTGCACATGGAACGGGATAAGCTGTTCAATAAGCTGAAACAGATGGAGAGTGATTTGACACTATGGGAAAATAATATCGGTTTCTTTGCCGATTCGGAAAATGCCGAATCGATGATCAGTGATGTGAACCGTAAAATTGAAACGGCTAAAATTAAAATTGAGCAGTTAAAGGGCAAAATTAAAATGCTTGATGATTTTGAGGATCAGTAGGTATTGAATGAACTCATTATTCCAATAATTAATCTTCATATTTTCCCGATTCTAAGGGTTAATTATTATTTTTGCGCAAACCTAAATAGTTTCAGTTTTGTCTAACACAAAGTATATCTTCGTTACAGGTGGTGTTACTTCCTCTCTTGGCAAAGGAATTATTTCTGCATCGTTAGCTAAGCTTTTACAATCACGCGGTTTTAAAGTCACTATACAGAAGCTTGATCCTTATATTAATGTCGATCCTGGAACTCTTAATCCATATGAACATGGAGAATGTTATGTAACGCACGATGGTGCTGAGACCGATCTCGATCTGGGGCATTATGAGCGATTTCTGAATGTGCTGACATCACAGGCTAACAATGTTACTACAGGTCGTATTTACCAGACGGTCATTAATAAAGAACGCCGTGGCGACTACCTAGGCAAAACAGTGCAGGTAATCCCACACATTACTGATGAAATAAAACGACGAATTCTTTTATTGGGTTCGAAACAGAAATTGGAAATAGTAATTACTGAAATCGGGGGCACCGTTGGCGATATTGAGTCTTTACCCTATATTGAAGCTGTCCGTCAGTTGAAATGGGATCTTGGACCTACAAATGTATTATATATTCATCTTACGCTGGTTCCCTATCTGGCAGCTTCAGGCGAACTAAAAACAAAGCCCACCCAGCATTCTGTAAAAGAACTTCTTGAAAATGGTATCCAGCCCGATATTCTTGTTCTGCGCACTGAGCATGATCTTACAGATGATCTTCGCCGGAAAGTAGCACTTTTTTGTAACGTAGATTATGAATCGGTTATTCAATCGATCGATGTATCCACTATTTACGAGGTTCCTATTCTTATGCAACAAGAGAAGCTCGATGTGACTGTATTACGAAAAATGGGAAATCTTGCTTCAAATACTCCTAACCTTGAACCCTGGAAGAAATTTCTTAAAAGACTTAAAAATCCGAAGCATCATGTTAAAGTGGCCCTTGTGGGAAAATATGTTGAACTGGCCGATTCCTATAAATCCATCAACGAAGCCTTTATACATGCAGGTGCTGTAAATGATTGTGCTGTTGAAGTGAAATATATTCATTCCGAGGAACTTGACGAAACCAATCTTGTTGAATCCCTTTCCGATGTTCAGGGAATACTTGTGGCACCTGGCTTTGGCGATAGAGGAATTGACGGGAAAATTCTGGCTGCAAAATATGCCAGGGAAAATAATATACCATTCTTTGGAGTATGTTTAGGATTACAATGCGCTGTAGTTGAATTTGCCCGCAATGTACTGGGATTTGAAAAGGCACATTCCACTGAAATGAACACTAAGACACCCTACCCGGTGATCGATTTGATGGAGGAACAGAAAGGAATTACCGAAAAGGGGGGGACTATGCGGTTGGGTGCCTATCCTTGTGTAATTAAAAAAGATACCAGAATATATAAGGTATACAATGAAGAGTGTATTGAAGAACGTCACAGACACCGGTATGAATTTAACGATAAATATTTGAAAGACTTTGAAGCTGCGGGTATGAAGGCTGTGGGCATCAATCCTGATACGAATCTTGTTGAAATCATGGAGATTCCATCGCATAAATGGTTTGTTGGTGTTCAGTTCCATCCTGAATATAGAAGTACTGTTCTTGAACCCCATCCGCTTTTTGTCGATTTTATTAAATCTACTATTACATAACTTATTTTAGTATCATTACAAAATGGATAGAAATTCGATTATAGGTATCGTCATAATTGCAGTAATTATCTTCGTTTGGGGAATGTTCAGCAAACCTTCGGCAGAAGAAAAGCAAAAGCTGCAGAGAATAAATGATTCTATTGCATTGGTTAAGGAAATTGCTCAGCGGGAAGCTGAACTGGAACAACTTAAACAAGAATCGGCTCAAACCACACAAACAGATTATACAGCTGAAATTGCTTCAGAAGTTGAAGTACAATCAGAGGATACTATCAATTATAAAAAAATAGTACTTGAAAACGATCTGATTCGTGTGATACTAAGCGAAAAAGGAGGAAGACCCGTATCGGTGGAATTAAAAAAATACATGCGTTATGATTCGGTTCCGGTTCGCTTGTTCGATGAGGATTCCAGCATGTTTGGATTACAATATTTTCATAATAATCGCCCGGTTCATACAAATGGTCTGTATTTTAAAGCCAGGACAGACAAGGATATCATCCTGGTCGAAAATGACCCGCAAACAGTTTCTTTGCGTTACAATCAGACAGAAGAAGAGTACATTGAGTTTCGGTATAGCCTTTCTCCGGGCCGGTATCTGGTGAACATGGAGATTGAATTTATGGGGATGACCAATATCAGTACTCAGCGCACAGGTGTTATCGATCTTAACTGGATGATAAACTCACCACAGCAGGAGCGGGGAAGAGACAATGAAATGATGTATACAACCCTATACTATAAACCTCTGGATGATGTAGTTGATTTTTTCAATTCCCGGTCTAAAAAACAGGTTCAATCGGAGAATATTGTAACCCGGTTGGAATGGATTGCCTATAAGGATCAGTTTTTTTCATCGGTAATTATTGCAAAGGATGCATTCCTTGATGCCAATATGCAGAGTAAGCTGAAATCTAAGAGCAGTCAATATCTCAAAGAATTTGAATCGACAATAGGTATACCCTATGAGAACTCTTTTAACTCTACGATAGATATTGATTTCTTTTTTGGCCCCAATAAATACAAACTTCTCAAAAAGCAATACGGGGACATGCATCTGTACGATCTTGTGACTGTGGGTAAAGGCATTATCAAGTGGATAAATCAGATTGTTATTATCAATCTGTTCGATTTTCTCAACAGATTTATTTCAAATTATGGGATCATTATTTTGATAATGACACTCATCATAAAGATATTTCTATTGCCCCTTACTTTCAAGTCGTACATGTCGACAGCCAAGATGAAAGTACTGAAGCCCCAAATTGATGAAATAAATAAAAAGATTCCGAAGGAAAAGGCTATGGAACGGCAGCAGGCTACGATGGCACTCTACAAAAAAGTGGGTGTAAGTCCTTTGGGAGGTTGCTTACCCATGTTGCTGCAGATGCCCATCCTGTTCGCTATGTTTCGTTTTTTTCCAACATCTATCGAGTTACGACAACAGGGTTTTCTTTGGGCTACTGATCTTTCAACTTACGATTCCATACTCGAATGGGATGCATACATTCCATTTCTCAGTAATTCATTCGGAAATCATTTAAGTTTATTTACGCTTCTGATGACTGTTTCCACAATTTTCAGTATGAAGTTTAACAATCAGACCAATGCAAGCAGTCAGCAGATGCCGGGTATGCAAACCATGATGTACATTATGCCCGTCATGTTCATGTTCATCCTTAATAAATTTTCGGCCGGACTTACCTATTACTATTTTCTGGCCAATATTATAACGATTGCTCAAAATTTACTTTTCAAACAGTTTATCGACGAGGAAGCAATTCTGAATAAGCTGGAATCGAGAAAAAGCAAACCAAAAAAGAAATCGAAATTTCAACAGCGACTGGAGACAATTTCAAAACAGCAGGGATATAAACTCCCGAAAAAGAAATAATAACCTGAAACAAACACTTATGAAATCCTCACCCAGAGCTTAAAAGTGAAGGTTGAGGATTTTTTGTTTTCTTGTATCTTTGAATATTATTACTGCAATTTAAATTATGGAACTAATAAATAATCATTATGTTATTGACGGTATCAAGGTACTGAAGTTGGTTGAAAAATACGGTTCACCGCTTTATGTTTATGATACACAAAAGATGGAGAGTCAGTATAAAAGACTTTCCGATGCGTTTAAGGGTATAAACCTGCGGTTGAATTATGCCTGTAAAGCACTAACTAATATCAATATTCTCAGGTTTTTCCAACTCCTGGGTTCCGGTTTGGATGCCGTTTCAATTCAGGAAGTTGAATTGGGAATTAAAGCCGGTTTCCAACCTAAACATATTATATACACACCCAATTGTGTTTCGCTCGAAGAGATAGAGGAGGCTGTAAAACTCGGAGTTCATATCAATATCGACAATTTATCCATGTTGGAACAATTTGGTCATAAGTATGGAAATAAAATTCCTGTTTGTATTCGGATCAATCCGCACATCATGGGAGGGGGCAATGCAAAAATATCGACCGGACACATTGACTCAAAATTTGGTATCTCGATCTACCAGTTACCTCACCTTTTAAGGGTTATTGAAACTAATAATATGAAGATAGAAGGGATTCACATGCATACAGGTTCTGATATCCTGGACACAGAGGTTTTTTTAAAAGGCACGGAAATTTTACTGGATATGGCACGGCATTTTCCGGAATTGCAGTATATCGACTTTGGGAGTGGCTTTAAGGTTCCCTACAAAGAAGATGATATTTCAACAGATATTGACGACTTAGGGGTACGGCTCGGAAACCGGTTTAAAGATTTTTGCATTGAATACGGAAGAAATCTGACCCTCATGTTCGAGCCTGGGAAATTCCTGGTGAGTGAAGCGGGTTATTTTCTTGCAAAGGTAAATGTTATTAAACAGACTACTGCAACGGTTTTTGCCGGTATCGATACTGGATTGAATCATTTTATTCGTCCGATGTTTTATGATGCTTACCATCATATTATAAATATTTCGAAACCAAAAGAAAAAACAAGAATATACACTGTTGTGGGGTATATATGCGAAACTGATACTTTTGGATGGAACCGGAAAATAAATGAGATCAGTGAAGGGGATATCCTGGCTTTACACAATGCAGGAGCTTATTGTTTTGCTATGGCATCGAATTACAATTCGCGTTTCAAACCTGCCGAAGTATTGATTTATAAAGGGAAGGATTTCCTTATTCGCAAACGTGAAAACATGGATGATCTTCTCCGTAATCAGGTTGAGATCAAATTCGAATGAGTGAATGAGCAAGAATCCGAAAATTGTTTTTCTTGATGCGGCTACTGTAGGCAAGGTAGGAAACCTGGCGGCTTTAGCCGGAATGGGACAATACAAACAGTATGATTATACAAATCCTTCCCAACGCATAGCGCGGATTGGTGACAGCCATATTATCATTACCAATAAAGTGGTAATCGATCGCGAGGTCATGGATGCCTGTCCTTCGATACAACTTATTTGTATAGCCGCTACCGGAATGAATAATGTTGATCTGGACTATGCTGCGGAAAGAAAAATACAGGTTAAAAATGTATCGGGCTACTCAACCGAATCTGTTGCACAGGCCACATTTTCCATGTTGTTTTACCTGCTGAACAGTAGTGCCTACTATGATAATTATGTGAAATCGGGGAGGTATTCCCAAAGTCCTGTTTTTACACATCAGGGAAAGGAATTCTGGGAATTGAAAGGAAAAATTTTCGGAATCATTGGAATGGGCACTATTGGCAAGCGAGTTGCACAATTGGCTTCTGCTTTTGGATGCCGTGTGATATACCATTCCTCATCCGGTAAGAATCTGGATACCGGGTATGAACATAAAGATTTATCAGAATTACTAAAGATTTCCGATATCATATCGATTCATTGCCCGCTGAACGATACTACTAAAAATCTTATCAATTCTCATCGGATAAATATGATGAA
>CAZQCO010000060.1:0-1986 GCA_964592225.1 uncultured Bacteroidales bacterium | reverse complement strand
TGCAGGACGGTTTTTAATTTTTTATAGTTACAAGTAATTATTGTATCAGTACTTTCATAACGAACATTTTATCATCCGAACGGAAATGAAGAATATATAACCCTGTTTCATAATCACTCAGATCAATTGATTTAGTATTCGTATGAATATCTATTTCACCTATCCAGATTCCGTTTGCATTCATAACCGAAACGGTATATTCTCTATCTACCGAAATATTGAATATTCCCTCTGATGGATTTGGATATAAAATTACCGGTGAATTGTATGATTTAGGTTCTGTCAGATTTGGACCCAAATATATTTCCACTTCGTTTGATGGATCTGAGGAGCCTACCGGATCGGTATAATTGGCAACTACATAATAGGTGTAGGTTCTCGGTTTTAATCCTTCATCCAGGTATGTGTTTTCCGGTATCTGAGCAATTTCCAATCCATTCCTGAAAAGGCTGTAGGATATAAAAGTTCCTTTAGAAGCCAGAGGTGCATCAACGATGGTATTCCTTGATAAACCGTCTGTAATTGATTTTGAGTTAAAATTGGTCGAAACAGGCTCAGATAATGGAGTTGTACCGACATAAACTTTATCTTCATCTTTCAGGATCATCACATTATCCAGAGCAACATCGGCATTATTATTGGCAACAAGATTGAAAGCTATTTTTATTGTCTGACCCGAGAAACCTGATAAATCGATTACAGTCTTATACCAGGTCCAGTTGTCCCAGATACCAATTTCCCCGAATGTCCATACAGGCGTCCACGATTGTCCGTCATCATCAGATACTTTTACAAAAAGATCACCATTGTCATTAGGATCGACATGCCAGTAATAACTGCTATTCCAGAGAAAGGAAAGTAGAGTATTATTTGTTACTGCGACTTCCGGAGTAATAATCCAGGTATTGATATTATATCCCCAATTAACCAGACTTCCCCATAAACCGTCAAATATGTATTGCAGTGAATCGGACTGAACAAACCAGTGTGCATAACCTCCTTCGCCAGGTGTACCTGATCCTTCAATTATTTCATCCCATTTTGAGAAGTCTCCCGATTCAAATCCGTCAAAGAAAGTCATATCCCAGAGCAATTGAATATTCCTGTCAGCATTTATAAAAGCTATCAGATCACTGGGAGGAATAAAATTAATAGCATCAATTGTCAGGTAATTATTTTTTGTCCTGGAATAGGTTCCATCAACGCGCAGACTGATGCTCTTCTTTCCGGGGAATCCATACGTTACTTCATGAGGCCCTTCTCCTGAGGCTGTCGGGGGTGTGGCTCCATAACCAAAATCCCATTCCCATGTGGCAAACGGACCATTAAGAGAAGCATCTGTAAATGTGATTGTGTCGGTTACGTAAGCGTAAGTGGTATCGGCAATAAAGTCGCTATAAGGACCTGTAATTGTACCCGTTATGCTTACACTATCCATGTGACAATTGTTGCCTTTTCCGGAATGAAAAAGAAATCCAATAAAAACGAGGTTTTCTTCTTCAGCATCAACCGGCAATAGTACCGAATAATTATGCCATCCTGATAAAGCAGCATCGTACCGGAGGATTTCCTGAATATCGTTCCAGAGAACCCCATCAAGGGAGTATTGCACAATCATTTTATCTTCGCTGATGACATAGTTTACATCATGAAACCATTCGAAGTTCACATTAATATCTTCTATTGAAACAGTTGAAATACCGGGAGAAATTAATCTTACTTCTGAACCAATGGAGGCATCATACGAATTAAACTCAACCATTCCCAATCCTTCACCAGGGGAGCAGGTAGGAAAGGTACCTTCTGTTACAATACTAATATTGCCATCGGAGCCTGTTACATTTGCCGTATCCCAGCAAAAGGGCAGAATAGTGTCGTTAAATACTTCAATAAGTGGCAGTGTCTGCTGGTAGCAGTCGAAAACCGTAAATTCAAATTCAATGCTATCGTTTGACGGATTGCTATCATCTTCTAGTTTAATTGAAG
>CAZQCO010000059.1:0-25469 GCA_964592225.1 uncultured Bacteroidales bacterium | reverse complement strand
TTTTTATTTATATGGGCTATTCTCTTGTTTTTTGCGATGACCGTGTAAGTTATTGTACATCAATAAGTATTTATTATTTTTGGGTGTAGTAATAGTATAATGACATGCAATTTAGGAATTCGTCCTGAAGGGACAACTTAACTTAGCCCAATGGCATCGCCTTGGGTGTACAATAAGTTTAATCTGTATTTTCGCCCTGTAAGGGCAGCTTAAGTAAAAACCGTAATATGTCACAATCATTATCAAAATTGTATGTACACCTTATATTTCACATTAAGAACTCCTTTGTTTTAATTCGCAAACAGGACAAAAAAGATTTATACGCTTATATGGGTTCGATAATTAAAGACACTGGTTCAATGCCCATATTAATTAATGGTATGGGCGATCATGTGCACATATTGTGTGTCATGTCGAAAAACATTGCACTAGCTAAGTTGATAGAAGAAATAAAACGCCATAGTAGCCGTTGGATTAAAACAATAGATCAACATTATAAGGATTTCGCATGGCAAGGGGGATATGCAGGGTTTTCTGTGAGTCAGTCACTTCATGATAAAACAAAACTATATATCGAAAATCAGGAGGAGCATCATAAAAAATTGACATTCAGGCAGGAGTTAGAAGACTTTTTAATTGAATACGGAATTGATTACAACGAACAATATCTATGGACTGATTAAGCTGCCCTTTCAGGGCGAAGATTTCGGATATTAATCGATGCCCAAGGCGTTGCCATTGGGCTGAATTGAACAGGGCCTTCAGCCCGATTTATTGAATTGGGTGTTGCAACACTGAACTGAGAAAAATGATAATTATTAGGTAATAAGAAAAGAGCCGCTTAACCGCGGCTCTTTTTATTTTTGTGGGCATTACCGGATTTGAACCGATGACCCCTACCCTGTCAAGGTAGTGCTCTAAACCAACTGAGCTAAATGCCCTGTTCATTCTTTCGGCAAATATACGAAACAGATTTTTTAAAAATATTTAAAGATTACTTTTGTTCAAGCGGCAAGACTAGTATTGCAGATTTCCAATTTTAATCAATTTAGCTTCGTCCAGTATTTTTATTTTTCTTCCGTAGAGTTCTATAAGTTTATCCTGCTTAAATTCCGATAAAAGTCTGATGACCGATTCGGTTGCTGTGCCAACTATGCTTGCCAGTTCCTCGCGGGTTAGAGCTATCTGAAGATAGTTTTCCCGATCCAGATCAAATGTCCATTTAAGATGTATAAGAACTTCTGCTAGTCGCTCCCGTACTGTTTTCTGGGCAATATCTGTAATATAATCATTTGCTTCACCAAGTTCCCTGCAAGCAATTTGTAGCAAGTCCATTGCAAAATCTCCATTAGATTTTACCAACGATTTAACCATTTCGCCCGGAATATAGGTGATTTCTGCATCTTCAATAGTTTTACTGGTTGTACAAGCCAGCTCTCCGGAAATAGTGGAGCGAAAGCCCATAATATCTCCCGGTTTCGCGAAGCGAATAATCTGATCCTTTCCATCAAAACCGGTTTTATAAATTTTAATAATTCCCTTGCATACCACATAGAAACCATTAATCCTCCCTCCTTCTTCGTATATAATGCTCCCTTTTTTATAGTGATCAGGTGCATTATACAGCGGTAAATTATCCAATTCTTCCTCTGAAAGATGCTTAAAAACTGTGCTTATTTTAAGAAACTCTCTTAAATTGTGACCCAGATATTGAACTTTTTCCATGGTTCAAAATTATATTATTCTATAGTTAAAAATATTGAAGCTACTCTAAAGATATTAATTTTATAAAATATTATACCGATTGGCAACTATGTGCCATCTTAGTTGTTTGATTAAGTATAAATTTTATACCGGTAAAATATGCGGAATTTCTGTAATCTCATACTAATTATTCATAAATTATTTTAAATGTATTAAATAATATAGCATGAAAGACTCTGTAAAAGTTAACTGGAAAAAAGGCATGGCATTCGAAGCTGAAATCGATGGTTTTAAGTTGATGATGGATGCAAAGAAAGAGCACGGTGGAACCAATGCAGGCCCACCCCCAAAACCTCTTACAATGGTTGCATTAGCTGGTTGTACAGGTATGGATGTTGTTTCAATATTGGCTAAAATGAGAGTTGAACTCCATGATTTCTCAGTTGTAGTGAATGGGGAGTTAACTGATGAGCATCCGAAATATTTTACCGGGATGCATATTATTTATCAGTTCAAAGGCAAGGACCTCCCGCTCGATAAACTGCAGAAAGCTATTGACCTCTCGCAGGAACGCTATTGCGGAGTAAGTGTCTCATATCGCAAAGCCATGAAAATCACATACGAAATTCAGTTACTTTGATTCCTCTGCTTAAAACTGCCCGTAAGTACACCGGTGATTTTATTTCCCTGTTTTATCCCGCAACATGTGCAGCCTGCGGAGCCATTCTTCCAGGCAGAAAACAGGTTTTATGTACCTGGTGCATGCATTCATTACCCGAAACCGGCTACCATCGCGGAGAGAGTAATCCCGTTGAAGAACTATTTTATGGCCGGATACTGGTGGAACATGCTACAGCACTCCTTTTTTTCAATAAAGAAAGTAAATACAACCGGCTTCTGTATCAGTTGAAATACCAGGGTCGCAAAGAAATCGGTACTTTTTTGGGCAAGCTTTTAGGTTCAAGAATAAAGGAAGGCAAATTTGATACCATCGATATTATAATTCCTATACCCTTACACAAAGCGAAATTCAGAAGACGTGGATTCAATCAGAGTGCTATAATTGCAGAGGGTATTTCAGACATTCTGAACAAACCTGTTGCCGGAAAAGTACTATACAGGAAAATATTCACGGCTACACAAACACGAAAAGGACGATACGACAGGTGGAAAAATGTTGTAGGTATTTTTGAAAGCAGGAATACTCATGAAATCGAAAATAAACACATTCTTCTGGTGGACGATGTGGTCACTACGGGTGCAACTCTGGAAGCTGCCGGAAGCTGTTTACTGAAAATACCCGGAATCAGGTTGTCTGTAGCTACAGCTGCCTATGCCAGCAACTGAGGTTGAGTGGAATCTTTCAGTGTTGAGATTCAAGATCCCAAATAAAATCCATTTCCCAATTCGAGCGTATATCAATTACCTGGGGATAATATATCACCTTCTCCGGTTGAATATGATTAAGATAGTTGCCAGTATCCCACTGACCGTTAGCATTAGTATCTACAATAAGTTTTAAAAAATATTTCTTCGGATAGAGATAATCAAAACGTATACTTTCATTAGAAAAAATTTTCCTTTCAACCAATAACTTCTCTTTATCATCCAGCAACTGTAATAATAAAGGAGTGTCTACCCCATTAAGATTAATGGTCAAAGCACCATAGTAATCTTCTGCCTGAGTTTTAAACCGGAAAAATGTTGTATCATTTGTAGCTCCGTAAATATCAAAAATCGTACTATCAGGTATCAATACTTTATAGGTTGTGCTTTCCTCAGGTTTATAGTTTATATAAGTCTTGTACATAGAATTACTATCTACTGCGGTTTCAATTTTTACCGGTATTTCAAGTGTATCCTGTATCCGAAAAAGCTGGATACTATCGGTAAATACTCTGGAAAGAGGAGTCTGACAAATCAGTACAATCTTTTGATTGAGATCGAAGGCACCGGAATTTTTAATATTATTATGCAGTACAATTTTAGGTATTTCCTTTACTGGTTGAACGGCTTCTTCCTTCGGTTGTCGCATACGGTCTCTTCGCATGCGCCCGGTCGTTTCCTGCTCCATTTTCAACAGTAAAGTGTCCACATGGTTGTACATTAACCCCGATGAATCATACATAGGATAGCAGGCTTCCATTTGTAAAGTATCCATCGCAAACATAGAGGTATCGGTAATCCAGAATTTCAATGTGTCCATATTGCGATTTGCATCCAGTAAAAACCAGTCAGGCGCAGATGGAGTGTAATTTAAAGGATAAAACTCAAATGTATCAGCCAGAGGTTCGTTAAAGCTTAATACCAGTTGTTCCTTTACCGGACGAAGGTAATTTGTCATATATTGATTCTTTATCTCTTCAGTAAAAAAGAACAACTCTGTGTAGAATGAATAGTAAAGTTGCCTTTCCGCCAGAGAATCCATCATAATAGAATCGGAAACCAGGGTATCTGATTCATTAAAATCGTCATTATATCGGGAATTATAATTAATTGAATCAGGAATTAAGTATTGGTTTGTAAAAAGGGTATCGCTGACAATGACACTATCCTGAAATCGTTCTGCGGTAAGTTCTATAATAGAATCGGAGTAGGCAATCTGTTCATTGGGCAGATCATACAGCATATTGAGATTGGCATCTTTGACTGCAAATAAACGGTAATGCCCGTTTTCAATATTATGCATGGAGAAATTACCCTGCACGTCGGTGCGGCAAATATAGTCGGGCTTCTCAAGGTAGGGAGCCGAATCGTTCATATTTTTGTACAACATCACATTCATTCTGTCTTTATCGGGCTGATGATTGAATGCATTGACTATTTTGCCCTCAACATTCATGGTATCGATATACTGTTTTAAAGAAAAAACATAGCGGTAACCTTCCAGCACATTACCTTCGTTATGATCGACAATGGAATTCCCAAAATCCAGGGTATACGTTGTGGTATCGAATATTGCCTCCTTGGGGAATGTTACTACAAGACTTTTTCCTTTAACCTGCGCAGTAATTCTGTCATTGAGCGGAGGAGAAATAATCATTTCCTGGAAAATATCCTCAACCTGAATATATTCATCGAAAATGATTATTATATTCTTTTGGGGTTCAAAATTGACAGTATTGGCAGGGGGTTTGGTTTTTATCACTTTTGGAGGAGCTTCATCTTTTGGTCCGCCTAAAGGAGATCCTATTTTCGCACAGGAAAAAGCTCCCAGAATAGCTATTATAAATACCGCGATATATAAATATCTGCTCAAATCAATATGATTTATTTGGCCACAAACATACAAACTTAACCCAAATTTCATGAGAATATTATGCGATACAATAAGTATCTTGTTTATTTCAATTTACTAAGTTTTCCTCAACCTTTACCTTTGCCTTCACCCTGTATAGTGGTATGCGGTAATAAATGTAGAAATTAAACCCGATGTTTGCCTTTTTGTTGCCTGCTCCAAATCCGGGTATGTAGTATGGATAAATTACCTCATCCAGCCGTTGGTGCATCATTAACCGTGCCCTGAACGACCACCCGATAAAACAATTTTTAAACAGTTCTCCCCTGATCCCTCCGGCTATTTCAAGCCAGTGTGCATATAGGTTCACCGGACCAAGACTTTCAACAGAGATATCCCCCCAGTAATTGTCATCTACGATTAAATTACCTGCAGAATGACTATAGGAAGCATACCCGTATCTGAGACCCATGAATAACATTTCATACTGCTCTAACGGGAGTTTCTTTCCAAGAAAGTTATAATCAAATCCCGCACGCACATAATATCCATCCGAAGAATATTCATACCAATCGGTCGTGAAATTTACCTGTTGCTGTCCATATTCCAATGTTGCATAATAATAGGGTTTTATCTCAAAATCGGCTGAGACTTCAAAAGCGGTACGCGTTGTATCAATGTAAGGTAAAAGTAAAGCAAGACGTGAAATATCGTATCCTACCCTGAGTCCTTTTATCCGGCCTTCCTGGCCTAACACAGGACTCAGTATCAGGAAATACAGTAGTATACTAATAAAGTATCTCAAGATCATCTTCATTTTCTTTATCTACGATAGTAACATACTTGTTAAGAATAAGAACACTGTCGATATAATGATGGCTTGCATATGCTTTGTGTATTTCATAATTATAGCCAAAACCACAAAGTGGAGAAACCAGATACATCTTTCGTGTATATACTATATCCAGAGTATCGGAGTACTCCTGCATTGTTGGCAGTGTATCAGGTTCAACAGGCGGGATTTCAATTTTGAAATCAAAAATAAACCGGCTGGTATCGGAAAGATTTGACAGCGGTAATTCAATAGATTTAATATTCGATTTGTTATTGTAAATTAAACTATCGGACGACATCCCCCTAGCCGAAAACCTTTCAATAGTCTTCTCGACATGTTGTCCATCCGACCAGGTATAAAAGCCTATTTTAAGGTATGCAACAACATCGTTTGCACAATAATTTTCCTTTGTACAGGAATAAAACAATCCCGAAATGCACGTAATAATGATCAGGAAATACAGGATCCTACGCATATAATCTAATTAGGTCGACAAATTAATTCACTATTTCTTTGTTATCAGGCAATATAATAATTCTGAATTAACAAAAACTGCTAAATTTATAAAAACCATTACCTAATGTTTATGGGTACTAAATTATCCCTTACCATGCATTAAAAAAAATCTTTTCATGAAATGCCGTAAGTTTAGTCCAATTTTTACAACAGAAACGTTAATGAGCAATGAATTATTTGACCGATCCAGTCAGGAATTCAATTGTACACTAATTAAAGAAACGTTAGAGAATAATTAAATTTCAATAACAGTTATCTGTACATTTCAGTGATGAAGATTGAATATTATCCCGGTCGGGAAAGTGGTTTATCAATTTATTTTTCTTCTGAAATGACTTTCGATTCTGATTGCTCTTCTTCCTTTAATTCTCTGATCTTCTCATTTCTTTTTCGTATGGCAGGAATAGAGAACAGGACTCCGAGGAGTGCTCCGAATAAAACTGCTACCGGAATTAAAAATGCCACCGGAATCTCAACAGGCCAGAAAAACAGTTTAATGGGAACCGGTCCTGAATTTTGTAATGCAAACACGACAGTTAACACTATCAGAAGGAGTGCAATAATTAAAGAGCGTTGCATAGCTTTTATATTAGAAGTTAATCAAACTGTTTATTTCATATCCCATAAGCTGGTTCCTTCCATCCAAGAAACCAAGTTCGCAAAAAAAACTCAGAAAAATATTTTTTGGATTTACCACACGAACCAGTTCAATGGCAGCTTTAGCTGTTCCTCCGGTAGCCAGAAGATCATCGTGTAATAACACAATATCATCTGATGTCAACGCATCGCGATGAATCTCCATAGCATCCGTACCATATTCGAGTGCATATTTTTTCGAATAAGTCCTGGCAGGTAGTTTCCCCGGTTTCCGCAGGGGAACAAATCCGGCCCCGATCCTATAGGCAATAGCGCCCCCCAGCATAAATCCCCTTGCCTCAATGCAGACTACTTTCGTGATACCCTTATTCAGAAAACTTTCGGAAATTGCATCCACTACGAAGGCAAATAATTCAGGTTGCTTCAGTATTGTGGTAATGTCTTTAAATTGAATTCCGGGTCTGGGAAAATCCGGTACGTTCCGTATTTGTTCCTTAACCTGTTCAACTGTTATTTCTTTAACCATCAGCCGAAATGTTTTATATTTAACAAAACTACTATATTTTACTGAATTACCTTCTTCAGGTGGATTTGTTGAATAGTAAAATTAAACACTCACAATCTGACTGACTTGTTCCACGGTCCCATCAGAGATTTAATTTTTATCTTTTATCTCTTCCATATCTTTCTTTATTTCTTTAATCGTCACCAATAGTTCTCTTAGTACGGGATTCGAATTTGACAGATTCCTTAGTTCTTCCTCACGAAAACCAAGTTTTGAATCGAGGTACCCTAATAGTAAGGATAGCAACACAAAAAGAAATAATGCAATTGGAATAGTTAGAAGGGCATAGCGGTAAATGAATTCTCCCCAGGCATTATCTTTAAATGATTGAAGAAATACTATACCTATCAGGAAAAATTGTATATACCCGATATACATTTTCGAACGATCGAAATATACCTTCCAGCGTATTAAAGATCTTCTGTTGACTTGTGCACGGTGGATTTTCATAGAATTTATAATTTAGTAAATACAGAATGAATTCTTAGAAAGACTTTTCGAATTCTGATATCAATATTAGGAAAAAGATACTCCCGTAAGAGGAAAATAAGAGTTAAAAATTCTTAGTAGCGCAGAGAAATAAAGATCTGAAAAGATTTTAAAGTGTCGATTTAATCACAGCTCCATCAACAGCATAAACCTGGCCTGTTACGTAGTCGGATAACGGAGACAGCAACCATAGGGCCAGACTTGCCAGATGATCGACATTCCCGGTTCGTTTCATCGGAATTTCTGCTTCTATCTGATTCCGGGCTTCCTTATTCGAAATCCGCAGTGTTTGTGCTTTTTTCTGAATCAGTCGTTCTACAGCGGGAGTATAATGATATCCGGGTGTAAGCACATTAAAAGTAATCCCTTTATCAGGAATTTCCTGCGAAAGTGTTTTAGCGAATCCTACAACAGAGAGCCTCATCGATGCGCTCAAAACAAGGTTCTCGAGTGGTTGTTTTACAGCCGAACTTTCCATATACAAAAAACGTCCGTATTTGTTTTTAAGAAATATGGGTAAAAATGTTTTTGTTAATTCTATTTTCCATCGAACCAGCTGACGGTAAGCTTCATCCCAGTCATCGAGTGTAGTTTCGGCAAACGATTTAGCCGGTGGGCCTCCGGCATTGACAAGTATCCCGTCAATATTCACTGATTCTGTTTTTTTCACCAGTTGTTTAATAACTTCACTTTGCGTGATATCCCCGGCCAGAATAGTAACCTGCGATGAAAAAGCTTCTTTCAGTTCACGTAACTTTTCTTCGCCTCTGGCAACTGCAAATACGTTTGCCCCTTCGTCAATAAGCTGCCTGGCAATGGCATGCCCAAAGCCACTGGTGGCCCCGCACACAATAAAGAACTTGTCTTTTACTTTCAGGTCCATAAGTTTTGATAGTTATTTGTTTACATAACAAAACATACTACAAATGGTTAACTAACTCTGGTTCGGCAGCATGGTTGTTATAATGAAAAAAGTGCCTAAAATGACTAAAGTTAACAGTTTTTCAAGCAGAGCATATTTTTTAAAAGAACACCCTGACAGGGTTTTTTTACCCTGTCAGGGTAATTTCTCTGTGCCTATCTGTTGATATTCTCAGTATAATTCTGTGGTATAATTTTTTATGAATTGTTTTTTAGATAGATTAGCTTTTTTGTGCTATTGTACATACACGGGTTACCGGATACTATAAAAGTTAGATACAGGTTTAAATACAATCAATAGTAATAACACCTTATTATAAGGATAGTGTAAAACATTTTAGTAGAAAAAGTAGGTTTTTTTGGAATCCTGATTATAGGATGAATTATCAATTAATTTTTATATTAAAAATTAAATACTCTTTTAGAACAGCTTCTTAAAATTTTGAATGTGAAAAGAATACTATCAACAGGCCTCCTTCTGATTGTTTATTGTACAACAACATTTGCACAAAACCACCTTTCTATGGGGTTGGAATTGAAACCACAAGTTACTACTCTTATAGGTAAAAACGATTTTCTGAATTCTCAAACCATATCCCGGAACCCCGATTTTAAATTAGGTTATGGTTTAAACATAGATTTTGTATTGACTGAAAAAATATCTATCGGTTCCGGTGCATATTATAATCCGCAGGGAATTGAACAGGAAACTGTAAAAATCGGAAATTATGAAGAAGATTTTTTCTTTCACGCAGAAATGACATATTTAAGAATTCCACTGAATTTTAATTATCATTTTAAGCATACTGAGAATTATAATCTTATCTTTTCAATAGGGGCTGGTTACAACTATTTATTGGATGTTAGCGATGATTTACGATTGACAATTGGAATTTTAAATACACCTATTGCTGAGCCACAAGACCGTTATAATCAAACCTTTTTTGATGCAAATGTGTCGATGGAATTCAACTATAAAATTCTCAATGGATTATACTTTAATAGCAAGGCAGAAGGAATAGTAGGTTTAACCCGATTCCATGCACCTTATAGAATAGCTTCAAATGCAAATGTCGATATCAATTCGAGATTGCTTAGTGTTGGAATAAGTATAGGTTTTAACTATTTGTTTTGATAAAAATAATCCAACTGCATTTAAACAATTGCTCCATATGATTGCAGCCGTAAAGATTATCTTTACAATTATTCAATTAAATTTTATTATTTCATTGGTTCATAAATTTCACCTTTCCTAAATATAACATTACCCATGGTTCCTTTGAAAGTTAATTTTGTTTCAGAGGCTTGATAATAGTCAGATTCCTTAAATACAACAATAAGATTATCATCAAGCCTTCTAATATTATCACGTCCTTGACCCACTTCCGTAAACTCATGGTATGAATAAATTACTATTTTATGGGTATCCAATATAGTATAACTGCCTCCTGCCTCATTCACACTTGTCCGTAATCGGAAACTTGAGTCAGAAAGAAAGATAAGTTTATATGCATCTGGTATCAAGTTATCCCACTCTTCCGGATGAAATGTTGTTCCATTGTTATCAAAGGATTCTAACTCCCACTCCCAAAGTATTGGATCAATTACTTGCTCATTATCTATATTTTCTGATTCACAATCAGCGAATACAAAAAATACAGAGATAATAACAAACAACGTTATACTTATTTTTTTTATCATAGTTCTATATTTTATTTCATTCAGTTAAAAGCATTTGTTTTGTATCGATTAACTGACCATCAGTTACTAACGAATACATATACATTTCGGCTTGTAATTCACCACCATTTAATGTAATACTTCCATCTCCTTTTTGATGCAATTCAATGCTTTTAAGTTGCGTTCCGTTCATATTGTAAATATATATTTTGGTAGAACCTGCTTTAAAAAGATGCTAAAATGACTAAAGTTAACAGTTTTTCAAGCAGAGCATATTTTTTAAAAGAACACCCTGACAGGGTACAAAAACCCTGTCAGGGTAATTTCTCTGTTAACAAAGAACCCTACAATTGGTTAAATCAATGAGACTGTAATTTCAGGATTGATAATGAACTAGCAATTAACTTCGGCAACAGGTTTTTACCTTATTCGTAAAACTCAAATTTCAGAAACTTAGTGCATTGAAATTTGTAAGTTGAATAATCCAACCGAAGGCGGAGGGTATTATACCCGTGATTCTAATTTACAAAAAAAGAGGGCATCATGGCCCTCTTTAATTCAAACAATATCTGATAGAGATTATGATTTTACCACTTTAATCCCATTCCCGTTTCCATTGCCATTCTTCTCCTTCCAGAAATCCAAAAACTTAATCCATTTCATTTGTGCAAGAGAAGTAAGCCTGAACATTGCAGGTACTATTATCAGGGTAAGGATTGTAGAGAAAGTAAGCCCAAAAATAATGGTCCATGCCAGCGGTCCCCAGAATTTCGACTGATCGCCACCAATATAGAAGTTAGGATCCCAGCTGTGCAGAAAACCTGCAAAATCGAAATTCATTCCTATGGCCATGGGAATTAATCCCAGCAGGGTTGTAATTGCTGTCAGCAATACCGGACGAAGTCGGGTTTTTCCTGCCAGCACCAAACATTCTGTAGCGGCATCGAGGGGTAGTACTGCATCTTCTGCCAAACCGAGTTCCTTTCTCTTCCGAGAGCGCAACAATTCAGTGTAGTCGATCAGTACAATGGCATTATTCACCACAATACCTGCCAGGGCAATTATACCTATACCCGTCATGATGATCACAAATGGCATTTTGAAAGTAGCCAGACCCCCAAATACTCCAATAGTACTGAAGAGTACAGTCATTAAAATGATCCCTGTACGGATCACTGAGTTGAATTGAGTGACAAGGATCAGGAAGATCAATGATACTGCAATGATCATAGCAGTCATCAGAAAATCGAACGATTCGTCCTGTTCCTGCTGCTCTCCGGTAAACTCATAGCTATAGGATGGAGGCATGTCAAAGCGTGCCATGATTTTTTTGATATCATCATTCACTTTTGTCGGGTTAAAGCCCTCAACCACATTCGATTCCAGCGTAATCACCCTGTCAAGGTCCTTTCTTCTCACAGAGCTGAAAGTACTTGAGTAATTAAAATCAGCAACAGCCGAAAGAGGAATAAAATTTGTAACACCGTTATCGGTATAATTGATCTTCATATTTTCAAGGGCTGATAAATTGTACCGGTATTCATCTTTTAACCGTATCATGATAGGATACTCATCTTCACCTATTTTATAATCGGTGGCATTCAATCCATATAGGGCCGTACGAAGATCGTTGGCTATCTGGTAGGTTGATAAACCAAACCGGCGTGCTTTTTCACGATCGATTTTCACTAAAAGTTCAGGTTTATCGGTACTGATATTCATTTTTAAGCCTTCAATCCCTTCGGTCCCTGAATTTTTGATCACCCCTTGAATGGAATCGGCCAGATAGACTAATTCCTTGAAATCGGGGCCTATAATCTCCAGACTAATGGCTTTACCGGTAGGCGGCCCCATGTTTGCTTTGGTAACTTCTATCTCAACTCCCGGATATTGTCCCACAACATGTTCGGTCAGGTTACGCATAATGTCGGAAGTATTTTTGCCATTTCGTTCCAGGTAATCCAAAAAACTGATGGTGATCAATGCTTTCTGCGGCTGAGGACCTGAGGTATAATCTTCCGGATCGCCCTTACCTACCGTAGTAAGTATCGATTCCACAATATCTAGGTCAGGTTTAAGAATACTGTCAATATCCGATTCCAGTTTGCTCACAAATACGTCAGTAGCCTTTATATCGGTCCCGATGGGAAGTTCACAAATCACATTCACGTAACTCGGATCGTTATCAGGAAAGAACAGTACTTCAGGTTGTCTCACTCCCATCAGGAATATGGCGAAAATCAATAAGCCGAAAGCTCCAAGAAAAAACCACAGGGGATTTTTTCTCCTTAGCGCAAAGCGCAGTGCTTTCTCATAGAATTTTTCGAGCCAGGAAAGAAATACATCCTGGAACCGTATCTGCTGTTTCTGAAAGAAGGCCAGGTTCAGAATACCAATCAGACCAAAAATGATCAGCAGGTTAGGCAACACTCTCCAGCCAGGAATTAACAAAAGTAATCCCAGACCCACCATGATGAAGGCAATGATAAACCCTCTTTTCTTATTTTTTGATTTTTCAGCGCCTTGTTTCCCTGGTTTAATAAATGTAGCGGCTATTACCGGAGTAATAACCAGAGCGACAAAGAGAGAAGCTGTCAATACAATAATCAATGTAATAGGAAGGATCTTCATAAACTCCCCGACAACACCACTCCATAGAGCCAGTGGAAAAAATGCAGCCAGAGTTGTCAGTGTAGATGCTATAATCGGCACCGCAATTTCACCCACCGCCTGTTTTGCCGCTTCCCAGGGATTATACCCCTGATCGACGAACCGGTAGATGTTCTCTACTACGACAATGGCATTATCGACCAGCATACCCAGTGACAGGATAAGAGAGAACAATACCATCATATTTATCCGGTAATCGATGATGCCGATAACCACAAAGGAAAGGAATAACGACATAGGAATAGCCAATCCTACGAACAGGGCATTCCGGGTACCCAGAAAATAGTACAATACAAGTACAACAAGGATAATTCCGAGAATCATACTATTTTCAAGATTGCTCAACTGATTGTCCACTTCTTCCGACTGATCGTTAGTTATGGATATTCTCAAACCTTCGGGAATAAGTTTATCTTCCTTTGCCTTTTCTAAAACTGCAAATATCTTATCAGTCGCCGAAAGCATGTTTTCACCTCCCTTTTTCACTATCTGTATCGATACGACAGGCTGCCGATCGAGACGGGCGTAACTTGTGGGCTCGGCAAAACCATATTCCACCTCAGCTACATCTTTAAGATAAATGGTCTTTTCTCCATCTTTTTTTACGATGATTTCTTCCAGTTCACGCGGATTTTCTATTTCACCAACAACACGTAATCCCCTTCTGATTCCATGCAATAACATTTCACCGCCCGACATGGTAAGGTTTTCATTCATCACCGCCCCGTAGATATCATAGAAGGTTATATTCAGTGCCTCCATTTTAATAAGGTCGACATTTACTTTAACCTCTCTTTCATTAATACCTTCAATCAGGACTTTAGAGATCTCCGGAATATTTTCAAGTTCGTCCTGAAGATTTTCGGCATACTCCTTCAATTCTGCCAGGCTGTAATCGCCTGATAGATTAATATTGAGAATCGGAAACTCGGAAAAATCAATGTCGAAAACAATCGGTCCTATCACATCATCGCCTGTAGGTAAATTACTTTTTGCTCTGTCGACACGGTCCTTCACCCGCTGTAATGCATCTTCCATATCCACATCGGTATTGAATTCGGCGAAGATCATCGAAACATCCTGTGCCGATACTGAAGTAATTTGTTTCAGCCCTTTAATACCATCGATCTCTTTTTCAATAGGCCGGGTGATAATGCTTTCGATATCTTCGGGAGAGTTACCGAAATATTGCGTTTGTACCATAATCTCAGGCCATACAATCTCAGGCACCAATTCCTTAGGCAGGTTCCGGTATGAATAAAATCCGAAAATCAGGATTAAAACTGCAAGCAGATATACCGTATTCTTATTTTTCAGGGCAAGGGAAGTCAGTTTAAATTCCCTGACCACCTTATTGTTCATTTCTTTAATGTCCATAACAATTTATTTTTACGGCGTGTGTAATTATTTTATTGCCAGGTAGGATCCGGTACTGACCAGGCTATATCCTGCAACAATGACCCTGTCCCCATCTTTTAATCCTTTTATAACCATTGTATTGCCCTCAGAGGAGATCCCTCGTTCAACATATTTCTTCATAGCTACTAATTCATTTTGTTCATTAACTGAGGCTACATACAGATAATCGCCGGTGATATCTCTTTTAATAACAATAGACGGAACGATAAAAGCTTCCTTAGAGGTATAATCATTGATCTGGATAGAAGAGATCATATTGGGTCTGATTTTTCCCCCGTGATTGGTCAGGTTCAGTTCGATCCGGAATGTACGGCTGGTAGGATTAATTACCTCCGAAGTGCGCACAATAGAGGTATTGATTTTATCGGGTAGTGAGGCAAAGCTCACATCCACTTTTTCTCCCGCATGAATACTTCCTATATATGTTTCGGAAACATCGGCTTTAATGGTAAGTTTCGACAGATTAACAAACTCAATTACAGGAACCATAGGACCGGCCATATCTCCTTCTTTGAGATAGATCTTATCGACAATACCACTAAACGGAGCCCTGATCTGCGACATGCGCAACTGGGCTTCCAGCATTTCGAGACGTGCTTCGGCAGCCTCTTTCTGAGTTTTAGCCTGCAAGTATTGTATTTCTGATCCTATTCCCTGATCCCAAAGATTTTTTATCTTTTCATAGGTAGTAGTAGCCAGCTCAAGGCCGGTTCGGGCTTCACTGATACCACTTTGTGTTGTTTCGGTATTTAACGTTACCAGCAGGTCTCCCTTATTAACATGTTGTCCTTCGCGAACATAGATAGTTCGTACAAGGCCGTTCATCTCGGGGCTGATCCGGGCATACTGATCGGCTTCAACATTTCCAAAAACAATAATATAGTGTTTGAACTCTTCGGGTTTTATTTCCTTTACCCTGACAGCAATCCTATTCCGCTCTTCAATGGTATCGGTCAGTTGTTTTTCCAGCCCGGCAATTTGTTCCTCGAGTTGGGAAATTTTACTTTTTTTACTCTCAATCTGTTTTTTGATCATCTGATCTTTCGACATGCCGCAACTTACTAAAAGAAGAACGACAAGGATTTTTGCTACTGTTTTCATGCCTGTGTACTTTTTATAATATATTTTCATGGTTTATATTTTATTGAAGATTTTGTCCATTGCGACTTTCGCGCTTAACAATTCCTGGACTGCCAGCGAATAAGATAGCTGAGCCTGTAAATACTGGTTATTAATGAGCGTAAGTTCGAGACTCGAAACAAAACCTTCTCTGTGCTTTTCAAAGGTTTTATTGTATACCTTTTCGGAAAGCTCGAAATTGAGTTTCTCGTTGTTATATTTTTCCAGTGCCGTTCGATAATCGAATGTAGCCTGCTGTGCAGCCATGTATAAACGATTGATCTCCTGTTCCCTGGTATTCTGCGATTTTTCATATTCAATTCTGGCCTGGCTGACCTGTGCCATACGCGAACCGCTCGTAATAATCGGGAAATCGACACTGATCCCAATGATATGATTAATGGTAAAATCAAAATCTGCTTTCTCTGTTTTATCCTGGTACTGATAGAATCCTGCCACCGTAGGTAGGTATTTTGATTGCTCTCTTTTCATGAGCAATTTCATTAATTTTTCCTGCGTGGAAAGCATCTGGTAATCAATGTTATCTTCCAGGATAAAAGTATAGGCCGCATCATTCACTATATTCCCGATAATTAAATTATCAATGCTATCCGATAGTTCAATTTTCACCCCGGGATCGAGTCCGATCTGATATTTAAACATATTGGTCAGGAACTCAATCTGACGATCCATTGATACAAGGCTGTTTTCCGTTCTTTTCACAATCAGATTGATCTGATCCACTTCCGTATCTTCCACCAAACCCACTTCAAACGATTTTTCCATCTGATACAGATTTGTTTTAAGATTTTTCAATGTCTTTTCAATAATAATCCTGTTACTTTTCAGGATCAATAATCCAAAGTAACTATCGGCAACAGACTGCTTCAATTCAACTTCGGTTTTTTCATTCGTCTCCTCAGATATGGATTTATATACTCTGGCTGCCTGAAGGCCCACAATGTATTCTCCGCTAAAAATGAGTTGAGAAACTGTAAAACCATAGGTAATTGAATTTTTTACAGCTATGGCTGAGGGTTCCCCAAAATCCAGGCCTAAAGTATCCATCCCCGGTATTTCAAAACTGAAAACAGGGATCGTCCCGGGAATATGCTGATACGAACCAGTAGCTGTTACCTGGGGCAAACCAAGTGCTGTAGTTTCCCAAACTCTCCATTTCGCCGATTTTATATCCAGTTCGGCATTTCTGGCCATATAAAAATTTTCGACAGCATAATTCTGTGCCTCTGTCAATGAAAATTTCATTAAGCTGTCCTGTTGCGCTGACAGGTTTAATCCTCCCAGCAAGAATACCAGCGATATCCATGATAATTTGGCAACTTTCATACTTTTTTTGTTTAAATAGTTAAAAACCTTTCCTTAAGTCGTTTTATGAATCCTTTTAATTGCAATGTTACAGGTTTCCCGATAAAATCATCCACACCATTATATAAATGAATCTCTTCCCAATTTGTTCGGAATTGTACCGAATAATTATGCTTGTTAGTTGTTTTCATCAGTTTTCTGTAACGGTCTCTCATGCAATTTCCACCAAAAATAAACTCACAATGAATTCCGTTAAACTGAAAATCGGTTAATAGCAAAGTTTAATCGGTGAAGCAATTAAAATCTTCGTATCAGTTACTTACCGATGATAAATCTCATTGGTATGAATAAGCGATATCATAGTAATAAACTTGAGATTGCCTCAAGCTTGCCATACTTTAGTTCATTAATCTTTAAATTACGATGACCTATTCGATTGAAGCAGGTAAGGATTCACCATTTGTCTATATGGACGAGTCAACAAAAACAGTTGAAATAAGCGGAAACTCAACATTGAAAGAAGCACATTGGTTTTATTGTAGCCTGTTAAAATGGCTTATTGTATTTAACTCCGGACAAACCAGAACAAAAACCATAAATATCAATCT
Organism: uncultured Bacteroidales bacterium; assembly: GCA_964592225.1. Taxonomy (GTDB): domain Bacteria; phylum Bacteroidota; class Bacteroidia; order Bacteroidales; family UBA10428; genus UBA10428. The sequence goes on along the minus strand of CAZQCO010000059.1, from coordinate 7,782 downwards.
TAAAAGAGTTAATGATAGTACCTCAAAATGGTTGATCCTGATTTTTGACAAGTTTTATAAGATCCTTCCTGATTCATCATTTGAAATAAACTGGCAACTGAACAAAGGGAGTACAAGAATCAGAGAATGCGGCCAGTTACTTAAAAACCGGTCCGGTTTAAAGATTAATATGCTGGCATACTCCTGAGGCTTCTAACGCCCAGGAATTTATTTAAATATGATCGAATGAATTGGTTTGTTGCAGACAAAAAAACTGAGCCTTTATTACAGGAGTATCCGGAAATAAAGGTTAATGAACAATTGAAAAAAATTGAGATCACAGGTCATTCCTGTATGTCAGATCCGATTGATTATTATAACGATCTTACCGGAAAGCTTGAAAAACAGTATGTTTCCTTTAATAAAAGGCTGATACTCGATTTTCATCTCGAATATATTAATACCTCATCGATTAAATTGATCCTGGCATTACTTACCAATTTGCAGAAAATGGCTGAAAACAAGGGCATAATCGAGGTGAACTGGTTTTTCGAAGAGGATGATGAAACCATCCTGGAAACCGGCGAAGTATTTGGTACCTTTTTACGAATTCCATTTCATCTGATAGAAATCGTCTAAGCCATACTCCCTTTTATCTCTTTTTGTTTCTTGCAAAATACAGATGATCTGCTTCCGGCATTTTCATTATCTTCGACGGATTAATTTCATTTTAACTGATTTAATTTAATGATTGATCTTGTTTCAGGAATAATATTACCTTCAAATTTGAATAGGTTTTAATGGATCAGGCAAGCCACGGAGTGGCTAAACTTAAATAACCGTGTGGTGTAACCCGCGGCACATAATATTGATACATATACAGCCCCAAATGGGGTTGAAGTTTATGTTTACCTAGTAATTATCATGTCAAGTTATCGTCAAATAATTTACCCTATCATTTTCCGAACGAAAGAAAGTAAAAAAACGCTTTCGTTAAATTATAACAAAGAACTTTATGCATATATTACAGTCATAATAAAAAATAAAAACTGCTTCCTTTATAGAATAAATGGCATAGAAGACCACATCCATTTACTTTCTGATTTACATCCTAATATTGCATTGGCTGATTTCATGAGAGATATAAAAACATCATCTTCCCTTTGGCTTAAACAAAATACAAATTTTCCGTATTTTAATGGATGGGCAGATGGTTATGCTGCATTAACTTATTCATATAAGGATAAAGAAAAGATCATTAATTACATAAAAAATCAGCAAGTGCATCATCAAAGTATTTCTTTTGAAGAGGAATATCGTTTATTATTAGTGGAACATGGAATAGAATATGATGAAAGGTATTTCCCATAAACAATAATATTCAACCCTTTCAGGATTGTAATTTTAGTTTGGGTATTAACCATGGGCTTCACCCATGGTTATTCAGATACTACCCCATTCGGGATTTCATGAAAATATTTTTTAAGCAGTTAATGTCATCTAACAGTAATAAGTTAAAATTAAATTAAATATAGTAAACCATGTATTTCATCCGTGCACAAAAAAGCAAAAATGAATGGTGGAGATATCTGACGGGTATTCTTATTGTTATGCTCGCCTACCTTGTCATAGGTTCGATTCCGCTGGGTATTGTTCTGGTTTTGAAAACGGCTCAGGGTGCCCCAATGGATATGAACGCCTTTATTGAAACCTACAATACCGAAGCAATCGGAATCAGTCAGAACTCCGGCTTATTATTATTGCTATTTCCTTCGGTACTTGCTTTTTTTGTTCTCTGGGGTGTCATGGTCCTGATTCATGGTAAAAAAACCGGTGACATTGCCTCATCCGAAGGCAAAATACGATGGCCGAGGCTGCTCACAGCTTCATTTATCTGGCTGACACTTATGATAGCGGCCGAATTGATATTCGCCTCCACCCATCCGGAGAACTATAGTTTCAGGTTTGCACCGGAAAGGTTTTTCCCACTCCTGATCTTAGCCATATTGTGTATACCTTTTCAGGCCTGGTTCGAAGAATTACTTTTCCGAAGTTACCTGATGCAGGGAACAGGATTATTATTCCGTCTGCGGATTGTAGCACTTCTGCTTACTTCCCTGGGATTCGGATTACTGCATGCCTTTAATCCCGAAGTAAAAGAATTTGGTTTTATGTCAACCATGCCCTATTATGTCGGATTTGGAATTTTTGCCGGATTACTGGTCATAATGGATAATGGCATTGAACTGGCTTTCGGGGTACACGCCGTCAATAATATTTACAGCGCAGTTTTTGTAACTTACGAATCGTCGGTACTTAAAACTCCAGCACTCTGGACCATAAACAGGATTGATCCCTGGCTGCTGAACCTGGCATTTCTAATCATGGCCTGTGTATTTATTTTTATTATGGCAAAAATATATGCCTGGAACGATTGGAAACGTATTTTCAGGCTGATCCCGAAAATAGAAGAGGCTTGATCGATTCTGACTTCACCATTCATCTCCTTAATAATTCGAAACATATTACCCGTATTATATGAGTCGCAGACTACCTCATTCTAGCATGGTTTGTCTCTTTCGCTCCATATAATGCTATTCCCTGAATTTTGCCGTCAGATGGAGCGATTATACTTTTTTTGGTATGACCCCCGGGCAACAGCCCGGGGTTACAAATATGTAACACCTAAGGCGTTTGCATCCTTTAACGCTTCGATGAAGGGTTTATCAAATCCTCCTGCGACAAAAATCCTGAAGGGATGAAATTTCAGTAGTCATAGTGCGCCTACCCGCGCGTCATCTGCCGGGTTTGCTTTTTTATCAGTATTGTATGACGTGCAAATCGTATCATCAAATTACGGCACATTTCTTTCGCTCCAAATAATGCTATTCCCTGAATTTTGCCGTCAGATGGAGCGATTATACTTTTTTTGGTATGACCCCCGGGCAACAGCCCGGGGTTACAAATATGTAACACCTAAGGCGTTTGCATCCTTTAACGCTTCGATGAAGGGTTTATCAAATCCTCCTGCGACAAAAATCCTGAAGGGATGAAATTTCAGTAGTCATAGTGCGCCTACCCGCGCCATCTGCCGGGCTCATTGTATCACCTGCTTTGTATGACACGTAAGCTACCACATCAATTCCATGTTTAATTGCATAAACATTTACCAGGGGAATAATTGTACTTTAACATAGGACATCTATCTTTGATCAGTGATAATTTACAACAATGATTGTAGTTACAGGAGGAACGGGACTTACAGGCAGCCATCTGCTGTTGCGTCTTGCTCAGAATGATAAAGACATACGTGTTCTGGTCAGACCGGGTGGTGAACCGAAAAAAGTGCTGAAGGTATGGAGATACTATATCCCTGATCCGGAAGCTCTTTTCCGGCGCATCGACTGGTATCCTGTCGATATGTTCAACCGGGCATCACTGGCTGAAGCCTTGCAGGATTCGCAGCAGATATACCATTGCGCGGCCAGTGTATCGTTCAATCCACGCAGAAAAAGTGAAATATGGAATTCCAACGTGACCCTGACGCGTAACCTTGTAAATTGCTGTCTCGAACAACCTGGCTGCAAACTGATCCATATGAGCAGCATTGCTGCAGTGGGTAAACCACAGGGAGATATTCCGGCTGATGAAATATGTGGCTGGCCTGTTAAACCCGGATCGATCTATGCAAAAACAAAAACCCTTGGCGAACTTGAAGTATGGCGGGGTATCAGTGAAGGACTGAATGCGGTTATTGTAAACCCCTCTGTGATCCTGGGCCCGGGAACCGGCAAGCAGGGCAGTGCCATGATATTTGAAACCATGCGGAGAGGATTAAAATTCTATCCTGGCGGTGCAACGGGATTTGTTGATGTGCGTGATGTTGCGGAAATTATGTTCCAACTGGGTGACAGTGATATTTCAGGTGAACGTTTTATTCTGAACAGTGCTAATCTCAGCTACAGGGACCTTTTTACACGAATAGCCCTCCGCTTCGACAAGAAACCTCCAACAGCGGCTGTTTCTACTTTAATGACCTCTGCCGCCTGGAAACTGGAATGGTTGCTCACCCTGTTCACAGGTACTGAACCACGGATAACGAAACACACTGCCCGGTCGGCGCATGCTATTCAGCAATATTCTTCACAAAAAATTCAGGATGCACTGAATTTTACCTTTAAGAATATTGACACAACAATCCAGGAAAATGCAGATTTTTATTGCGGACAATCTGCGAAGCATAATAAATAATATTCCCCTGGCTAATATCCTTCAATGAGCAGCCAAGCAGATACCTATTTACCGACTCCGGTATTTTTTAAAAATGATATTCCAGATAGCTCTGAAAAAATATTTTATATCGGTTCGCCAGGGATGCCTGTCGTATTCATCCATATAGCTAATCTCAGATTTCATGATCTCTTCTAATGTTTCCGGATTGTGAACATAATAGGGAGGTATCAGTCCCGGCTTATAATTAATCCTTCTTTTTTGCAGCTCTTTGGAATATAAGCTGAAATAATGTCTGCTGAGTGGACGTACTCCTACAATTTTCAAATCGCCCTTTATACAGTTTATAAGACTGGGTAATTCATCGAGCCAGAACATACGCAGAAATTTCCCTGAAGTCGAGATCCGGAAGTCAGATTTAAATTTTCCTCCTGCTTCGAGCCCTTCCTTTTCATAAACATATTCCTGTATATACTCGGCATAGGGATGCATGGTGCGTAACTTGAATAATCTGATAATTTTCCCCTTGTACCCCACTCTTTCCAGCTTCACGAAGGGACCATAGCTTGGATCCTCGGGAAAGTGAGGTTCGGATATTTTCCGGGCCACAAAGAACAAATGGTTGCTGACCTGCTTCTCATCGATAACTTCGAAGCCGCAGGAATACAACCTGCCATAGGTTTCTGCTTTGGTAAATACCCGGTTTTGTCCACGGGTGAGAAAAAAATAAAGTCCTTTTGTCAGTTTAAATTTCGGGAACAGTCTTTTTACTATAAAATCGAGCAGGTAGGCAATATAGTTTACAAGTATCGGGTATTTATTTAAAATTCTCTTTTTCCTCAGGTCTTTGGTCTCCACAAAATCGATAAAAAGTCCCCCCACCGAAAGTTTGGTATTGGCCGATTCGAAGAATTTGTTGATGTACCGGAAATCGTTGATGCGCTTCAGGTTAACTATCGAATCGAACTTATCCTTAAGTTGCGTATCGATATTGAAATGCGATGTTGTACTTATAATCAGGGTTTCAGGCGAATCAATCAGCGCATGGCTGAAAATATAGTTATAGGCTTCCTGATCGATTTCATCCAGTATGGCACTTTCACGTGCTCTTATTTTTGTTCTTTCCAGGAGAATTTTTCGTGTTTGAAATACTCCCTTCAGCAACTGCCTCCTTTTTACGGTTTGTGAGATGTCAACTTCATCAGGTTCAAGTATAGCAGTACGGATAAAATAATTAATTGTTCCCGATATTAATTCAAGCAGGGTTGCTAAAGCTATGGTCCCAAAAACAACCAGGCGTGAATAGTAATCGATACGCACCAGGAACATAATCGTAGTGGCTACTCCCATCACCAGTACATTAGCGAAGATGATCCGGAGAAAGACATGCCAAAGGTCCGGTTCCAGGTAAAGTCTATACTTATTGCTGATTAACGAAATCACGAGCCATAATACAAGAAATACTAAAAAAGAATAGAGGTATTTGCTCAATGCCTGCATAAAAGGTTCCCTCTTAATGAGAAGAAAAAATGAAAACACCAGTGCAACACATAGCATGTCAAGCAGCGCAAAAATGATAGTTTTGGTACGCATAAGATTTACTACCTCTGATAAAAAATGATAAAAAGCATCAACCAGAATGTAAAGGTAAAATCTGTCTGAATCATTTTACCCAATATACAACACAATTTTCAACCAAACCTCCGGCAAGATATAAAAAAGATACCTATTCCCATGTGCCCTGGATTTCAAAATAAGGAATGAAAAATATAAGGACAGGTAAATTTCCATGCTATGGTATCCGCTATTCTTGCCTGTGAGATTCAGGCGGAAGATCGAACGACCTTCCTTAACAGGTGGGAGGACAATTTGAGTGTAATATTCTGGTGTACGGCATCGATTTGAACTATAAGCTTACGTTGATTTTTATCACTTATCAGGCGTCCACGAAGACCCTTCAGCAATCCGTAGGCCACTTCTACCTGGTTTCCTGTCTGAAAATATTCCAGAGGTTCAGGCAGCGCCTGCTCCCCGAGAAATGCCCTGACAGCTTCGATCTGATAATCGGGAACCGGCACTCTTTCCTTCGCAAAAGTTACAAAACATACCGCTCCGGGAATCTTCAATACCTTTTCAAAATCGTGATTACCGAGCCGTATAAAAACATAGGAACGAAATAGAGGTTCATGTACTATTTTTCGCCGGTCGCTCCATTGTTTCAGCGTCTTTTGTAACGGAAGGTATACTTCTGCACCGGTTTCTTCAAGTAGTACTGCAACTTTTTTCTCCGCCCGCGACTTTGTATACAGGGCATACCAACGTTTTACTGAATAGGCCATCTGAGATGTATTTCGATTTATTAGTTAAAAATTATATAAATATATGAGATGTTGATCATAAAGATGAGGTTTTCGGATGGGCAATTCACAGCAAATCGCATTAAATTTTCCTGACTCTCTGTAATAAAATTGTCCTTTGCGCAGTAAAAGGTTTATGCGATTATCTCAAGTATCGTTAGCTTATAGCGGTAATTTTTATTTCTTTTGCAGAAAATTTTTCCTTCATGACTGAAAATATTTTCCCCAACCGCGATCGCTTTCTGGATCGCTCTGCTAAAGAAAAGTTACTTAACCAACAAGGACTGGTAGTCTGGTTCACCGGTCTGTCGGCTTCCGGTAAAAGTACCCTGGCCATAGCCGTGGAACGGAAATTATTTGCCGAGGATCTGCTTACGCAGGTACTCGACGGTGATAAGATCAGGAATGGGCTGAACAAAAACCTGGGATTCACGGAAGAGGACCGTATTGAAAATATACGGCGTATTGCCGAAGTGGGTAAACTTTTCAGCGATTGCGGAGTAGTGGCCATTTCGGCATTTATAAGCCCCACACATGCCATACGCACCATGGCCCGTAACATCATCGGGAGTGATAATTTCTTCGAGATCTACCTGAGTACTTCGTTGGAGGTCTGCGAGCAGCGCGACCCGAAAGGACTCTATAAAAAAGCCCGGTCGGGAATTATCAGCGATTTTACCGGCATTTCGGCTCCCTACGAAGCTCCTGCCGATGCCAACCTGGTGATCGATACCAATAAATATTCCGTTGAAGAAGCTACAGAGTTAATATTTAAGGAAGTAATTACCCGGGTGAGAAAGTGAGTTCATAAAGAATCCCCCCTGAAGAAGGGGATTAATAAAGGATTCCCCCTTGGAGAAGGGGGATTAAGGGGGATTGACCTTTATCATACCACCTTGGAAAAGAGGGACTATGGGGGATTGACCTTTATCATACCACCTTGGAAAAGAGGGACTATGGGGGATTGACCTTTATCATACCACCTTGGAGAAGAGCCTGTCCCGCCTTTAGCGGGAGGGACTAAGGGGGATTAACTTTTCTACCAAACAAATCCCTCCCGGAGAAGGGAATTAATAAAGAGATCCCCCTTTGAGAAGGGATTGATAAGTTTATTATTGCAAGAAATACACACACTTGCCTATCGGCAGTCAGGTGCTATGAGGGATTGACAGATTCCAATATTTCCCTTATCTTCAAACTTCATTTCATAAACATG
>CAZQCO010000058.1:4868-25649 GCA_964592225.1 uncultured Bacteroidales bacterium | reverse complement strand
TTTTCTCAATCATTATTTTTCTATTGGGGTTAATGATGTTTGGATATTGGACAAAGTACATAATTGATGGGATGCCACTAAAATCAATTCCAATCGCATCTGAAGGTATAGCTGCAATACTTGCTTTAATAACTGGGGTTGGTCTTTTCCAGATGCGTAAATGGTCATTTGCTACAGGTATTCTTGTATCTGGATTTTGGATGTATGGATGTATTGGAGGAATAAACTTAGTTCTTTATGATCTACTAGTTCATAAGCAATTAAACTATCAATCACCTATTGGCGCGTGGACAGATGCAATTCTTTTTATTGTTATTACTGCTTTGGCAACGATTTTAGTAATATATCTTTGGAGAATGCGTAAGACAATATTGAGTGATTAATCATAAAAACTACATATAACACTCTTCTAAGTAAAATCAAATTTTCACCCCAGAAAATTAAGCTGCAAATTTATACAGATCCACACAGGGAGTTTGTCTTTTTTAAATGAAGGCAACTGACTTTCGTAAACAGGGAGGCAGAAGTATGGAATTAAAACCGGACCTGCAGCCAGAGATAAAACCTGTTATCTTCACCCAGTGGAAATTCCGGATCGGCTTCTACTTTTCTGATTTCATAATTGGCCAATACCCTTATCCTGTCGGCTGGTTTGCCATAGTAAGCTCCTATCGTCCAGCGAATGAATTCTCCATCCATGTCCTCATATCGCAACAGCGGACCCACATTCCAGGGAGTTTTTCCTGTCAGAATGCAATAATAGCCGGCAACCTCAGATTTTCCCTCCGGGTCTTCCTCCCATCCCATCACATATTCAGCCGCCAGGGTAAACCATTTTTGTTCTATTTGAAAGTCGGTCCCCAGACGTGTGAAATTCAAAATATATGCAGCGGTGCCGGTTAGCGTATCGGCCGGTTCAAACATATCGCCGTAACCGCCAGATATACCGAATCGCCATAATAAATCATTGGTTTTGTAGCGTATTCCACCCCTGCTCCAAATATTTTTCTTAGCCGTATTATCATACTGCACGTTCATGCCTGCCCCGTTAACTAAAGTAATGGCATCTTCGAACCGGTATTTTTCACCCAGGGGAATAAAACCCTTTAAACCGATACCGATATCACGAAGATTCGCACCTCTCGACAAATTATCGGATACGTCGGTACGATTAACAAAAAACAAGCACGTTGAAGAAACCCTGTTTTCGTAACCGAATTGCGTTTTTTGCTGACCCAATATAACTTTATGGTGTGGAATATAGCCGAATGAAATATAGGCATCACGCATTATGCCCGTAATCTCGGGAGCCCTGGGATCAATCTCCAGTTGGTAGGAAATTTTCCTTGCTATTTTACCTTCGGCCCTTAAGCGTGCCCTTTGTACCCTGAAACGCCAGGGTAAAGTTTCTCCATCGCCATTAGAATCGAAATGCCAGAGTGTCTGAAATTGGATGAAGCCTGATATTTTTGGCTTATAACTCTTCTTTTTTTTCTCAATTTTTAAGCTATCAATTTCTGTTTCATCGTTCTGGGCATAAATTTGAATGCAGCCAACTGAAAAAAGAAGAGCAAAAAGAACAGGGTAGTATTTTTTCATTTTTACCGATTTAGAATGAGTTGCCAAATTAATTGTATTAATTCATAAATGTAAGTGGGAAATCTAAAGAGAATCTAAAGCCTGATTTTAAAATCATTCTAACTTTAGATTTCCTTTAGAATTAATCCCGTAATTTGTAGTATGAAGATATTAATCGTTGAGGATGAAGTTGATTTGCTCGTTACCATAAGTAATTACCTGATCAGGGAGAACTATGTCTGTGAACTGGCAGATAATTTCCAAAAGGCAGATGAGAAATTAGCCATTTATGAGTACGATATCATTCTGCTGGACATCACGCTGCCCGGTGGCAGCGGTCTCGATCTTCTTAAAACCATAAAAAAGCAACAGATAAATTCCGGTGTCATCATTCTCTCAGCAAAAAATTCGCTGGACGATAAAATCAATGGTCTCGACCTAGGGGCAGATGATTACATAACGAAACCCTTTCAACTCTCAGAGTTGAATTCCCGGATTAAAGCCGTGCTCAGGCGCCGGCATTTTGACGGAACACACATTCTTACATGTATGGAATTATCAATAGATACAGCAGGCAAATCGGTTACAATCGGCAGTAACGAGATAATCCTCACTCCAAAAGAATACGACATATTGCTATTTTTGGTAATTAACAAAAACAGGGTCCTGACAAAAGAAGCTATTGCCGATCATCTGTGGGCAGACAATATCGATATGGCTGACAACTTCGATTTTATTTACACGCACCTGAATAACATCCGCAAAAAGATTAAACTCGCCGGGGGCAACGATTATATCAAAACCATTTATGGAATGGGCTATAAATTTTCCGAAAGATGAAACATCCACGCAGAAATTATGCCATCAGAAGCAAGTTAATAATTTGGACGTTCCATGTGACCCTTAAAAACTATTTACAGGCACATGAAATTTCTTAATAAAGTGAACCGGAGTTTTCTTATCCTGCTAACCAGTGTTTTATTGGTAAGCTCGGTAGCAGGATATTTTATTCTGCGGTATATTATCCTCGATGAAACAAAGGAGTCGCTTGTTGAGAAAGAAAATTTGCTGCGAAAGCAAATTGTCGAAACAGGCGAAATACCTAATCTTTATCCTGTCATGGAGGTGAAAGAATTGAACCGGCTAACTCAAAGGTCGCCTGAATTCAGGATGATTATGATTCAGGATGATGACGAAGACGAACTGGATCCTTACCTGGAGTATTCAAACCAAATAAAAATAGGGGATTCATTCTATTCCATAAAATTGCGTCAATCGACTTTCGAGAATGAAGATTTAGTCATCATCATAGCTTTTTCGCTATTCATAATACTTGCGGTTGCATTTGGAATACTATTTTTTATCAGTAAACAAACGAATAAAACCAGCTGGGTCGACTTTGAGCAAAATTTGAAGGCCATTGAAGAGTTCAATTTTAGCGAAGCGGGAAAGATTGAGCTCCTGGAATCGGGCATTGAAGAGTTTGACCGGTTGAACAGGGTGATATTAACCCTGACGGAGAAATTAAAAGCCGATTATCTCTCGCTGAAAGAATTTACAGAAAATGCCTCGCATGAAATTCAAACGCCACTTTCAGCTACTTTGCTTAACTTAGATGAAGTGCTGCAGCAAAACTTAAACGAAGAGGCTTTTAAAAAAACGCATGCTGCCATAAATGCCATGAAACGGCTATCCATGCTAAACCAAAGTCTTATTCTATTGACTAAAATTGAAAATAAACAGTTTAAAGCCGAAAAAGCCCTCTCGTTTAATGATATTCTTAATCGAAAGTTACAGGAATTTGCTACGCTTTTTGAATCGAAAAAACTGAATGTCGGGCTTACACTGGAGGAAGATTTAGTATTGAAAATGAATGACCAGTTAGCTGATCTGCTGCTAAACAATTTACTCTCGAATGCCATTAACCATAACCTGGAGGGTGGAAGCATTCTACTGGTAATTCGTAAAAACGAATTAAAAATCTGCAACGACGGAGCAACCAATTCTCTGACCGATGAAACTATTTTTAACCGGTTTGTCAAGGGAAACTCAAAATCGTACGGATTGGGATTAGCCATTGTTAAAAACATTTGCGATACCCACAATCTGGAAATTCATTACACGAAAAATAAGCTGCATTGTTTTACTATTACTAAAAAATTATAACCAGTAAAAAATGAAACGGTCTATATTATACCTGCTGTTTTTAACTTATTCCTTAGCCATTTATGCGCAAACCCGCGATTTGAATTTTTACCTGGAACAGGCGAAGAATAACAGCCCGCTAATTCATAAGAGCACGAACGAAAATGAACTTGTAGTACTTGATCTGAAGCAGGTTAAAAGTATTCTTTCAAAACCCGGGATCAACATAGAGGGAAATATCCTGTTTGCGCCTATCATTTCGCACGACAATAATTCAAACCGTTTTGAATGGGTGACAGAAGGGGCAACCGTCTATACCGGGTACGACCTGGCTGCTACCGATGGAGGACAATACCAGGCTGGTATTTCAATCACACAACCCCTGTTTACCGGTTCTGCATTTCGCACGTATTCCAATAAAGCCGGTATTTCGCAAGAGATCAATAACAACAATATATCCCTGACCATCCACGAACTCGAACAACTTGTGGGTTACCAGTACATTCTTTGCCTGAAAGCAAAAACACAGACTCAGAACTGCCTGTTGCTTCTGCACCAAATTGATGAACAGTCAGCGATCATGCAAAAACTGGTTGAACACGCCCTTTATAAGCAAACGGACCTGATGCTTTTGCAAATAGAACGAGGTAACTATGAAGCAGCATACCATACTTCTCAAGCCGATTATAGAAATAATTTATACGATTTGAACCTGATTTGCGGAATCAACGATACCGCTATTGTCGATATTGAGCCGGCTAATTTCGAATTAAACCCCTACCCTATTTCACAATCAAAATTTCTCACAACCTATAAGCTCGATAGCCTGAACCTAATGGCCGATCAGTCTATTTACCAACAAAAATATAAACCCCAGCTATCCTGGTTTGCCAATACCGGTCTGAATGCTGTTTACATGCCTGATTATAACCGGCTTGGATTTAGCACAGGTCTTACTTTTAGCTGGACCCTATTTGACGGACATCAGCGCGAAATTGAACAGCAAAAAACAAGAGTCAATCAGAATACCCTTGAATTTGAAAAGCAGAATTTTATCACACAAACTGATGTACAAAAACAAAAAATTTTAAATCAAATTCAATCGCTTGAACAGCGGGTGACCATCGCAAAAGAGCAAATCAATCAGTACGAAAGGCTGATCAGCGCCTACCAGGCAGAACTCTCGCTGGGCGAAATTTCTGTTATGGATTTGAGACTTTTACTCAACGATCTGTTCGTGAAAAAGCAAGAATTACTGACGCTTGAAATGGAGAGGCTCACGTTGATTAATTCATACAATTACTGGAATTACTAACTATACTACCGATGAAAAATCTATTCACTTTTGCACTCATTATTTTTTTCCCAATAATATTCTTATCCTGCAAAGAAAAAAATGCAGGTAAGGAAGATGCCATACCTTCGATAGTGGTTAAAACAACAGCCTTCACACGGGGAGATATAGAAAAATACGTTAACCTGAACGGGAAAACAATCTACCTGAAAAAGAACCAAATCGTTGCTCCAATTTCAGCCTATGTAGCAAAAGTAAATGTGCAATACGGAGATGTTGTTCAAAAAGACGATGTACTATTCGAACTGCAGACCAAGGAAAACAAAGCCTTAAATACTGCAGCAAACAATATCAAGGTGCTGGCTTCATCGGGCGGAACAATAATTGAACTGACCATAAACCAAACCGGTGCTTATTTGGTGGAAGGCGACCTGCTGTGCATCATAGCCGAAAATAACGATGTTATGGTGCAAGTGAATGTACCTTATGAATACAACAGCCTGCTGAAAACAGGAGCCATTTGCAAACTCCTTCTACCCGATCATACTTCCATCAGCAGTAAAATAGCCAGAATATTACCTTCCGTTAGTGAAACGGATCAGACCCAGACAGTCCTTCTTAAACCAGACACCCGCCGGCAATTGCCCGAAAATCTGAACCTTACTGTCCAGTTTATTCTTGTTATCCATAGAAATTCTTTGTTGATCCCGAAAGAAGCGTTACTGACCAACGAAAATCAAAGCAATTTCTGGCTGATGAAAATAGCACATGACAGCATTGCCATCAGGGTACCGGTTCAAAAAGGAATTGAAAACGACAGTGTGGTTGAAATTATATCCACCGGTGTGAATATACATGATCTGATAATAAGTGAGGGAGCTTATGGTTTGCCGGATAGTTCGGTGGTAAAAATCAGTAAGTAATTATGGAAAAGATATTCGTCAGGTTTAAGAGTCCGATAGCAGTAATCTTATTGCTTATCCTGATAGGCGGGGCATTTTCATACCGAAACATGAAGACCTCCCTTTTTCCGAATGTCACTTTTCCTAAAATAAAAATAATAGCCGACAATGGCGAGCAGCCCGTTGACAAAATGATGGTTACGGTTACCAAGCCCCTCGAAAATGCCATTAAAAAGGTTGAAAATATAAATTTAATACGCAGTATCACCAGCATGGGAAGCTGCGAAATTTCTGCTTTTATGGATTGGGGTTCCGATATCGACCTTGATAAGCAGCAGGTAGAATCGCAAATTTCCCAGATCAAAAACAGCCTGCCGGCCGATGTTCAGATTACCATCGAGAAAATGAACCCCTCCATTTTACCGGTAATGGGATATTCCCTGCAATCGGACACAAAAAGCCAGGTAGAACTCAAAATGCTGGCTGAATATATTGTCAAGCCCTATCTTTCGCGCATCAAGGGTGTGGCGTCGGTTGATGTGATTGGCGGAAAAGTTAAAGAATACCGGCTGATATTAGACGAGCAAAAACTCAGCACCTTAAAGATTAACCCACAGGACATTGCTACTGCTTTGCAGCAGACCGATTTCATACAATCGAATGGCTATACCGTCGATTATCATCGCTTGTATTTAACTGTTACCGATGCCTCCATTAAAAACAAGGAGCAACTCGAAAACCTTATCCTTTTCGATAATGCGGTTCGCAGTATTAAAGTAGCGGATATTGCAAAGGTTGTTGTTGCGGAGCGCAATGAATACATTAAAATAAAAGCCGATGGTAAAGATGTGCCCCTGGTGGCAGTTCTTAAACAACCCAACAGCAATCTGATTGAAGTATCGGACCAGGTTACTCGGAAAGTTGAGGAATTGAACAATATTTTACCTGAAGGAGTGAACCTGGTGCCCTATTACAAGCAGGCTGAATTTGTTAACGGCAGTATCCATAGTATAATCGATGTGCTATGGATAGGCTTGCTGCTATCTATCGTGGTAGTAATCATCTTCCTGCGTTCGATGAAATCCAGTGCCGTAATCCTGATCACCATCCCGCTTACTTTATCGCTCACATTTATCATTCTCTCCGCTGTTGGTTTTGATTTCAATATTATGACTATTGGAGCCATTGCAGCCGCTATCGGTTTAATTATCGACGATGCCATTATTGTGGTAGAACAAATACACCGGACACACGAAGAATTTCCCGACCAGAAGCCCAAAAACCTGGTAGGAAAATCCATTGGATTTTTATTCCCCTCTATGGTAGGATCATCACTCAGTACCATTGTTATTCTAATTCCTTTTGAATTGATGTCGGGTGTGGCAGGTGCCTATTTTAAAATTCTTACCGAAACCATGATGATTACCCTGCTCAGCTCATTTATCGTTACCTGGCTGGGCCTGCCGGTTGTCTATTTGCTGTTATCGAAAAACAGGGGTATAAAAAAAGAAGCTCATGTTGCACAGGCTAAGCATGGGTGGATAGAGTTTTTTATTGCCAAACCCTATATAAGTATCGTATTTGTCTTGTTACTTATTGTAAGCATCGGGGTAATTATGCCCAGACTTTCTACAGGTTTTTTGCCCGAAATGGACGAGGGCTCTATTGTGCTCGACTTTAACAGCCCGCCCGGTACATCGCTTGAAGAGACCGACCGGATGCTGGGCGAAGTAGATAAAATTGTTGAAGCCATTCCCGAAGTAAAAACATACTCGCGGCGCATAGGAACACAAATGGGATTTTTCATTACCGAACCAAGCAGCGGTGATTACCTGATTGAATTATATAAGAACAGAAAGAGAACCACCAACGAAGTATCCGATGAAATCCGCCGAAAGGTGGAAAGTACCGTGCCTGCCCTTATAGCCGATTTTGGCCAGGTGATTACCGACATGCTCGGCGACCTGATGAGCAGCGTTCAGCCTATTGAAATAAAAATATTTGGCGATAATCATGACAAAATAAAAGAGCTATCGAAACAAGTGGCTGATAGCGTGGCTACCATTAAAGGAACTGCTGATGTCTTTGATGGAATTGTAATAGCAGGCCCGATGCTTAAAATTGTACCTAAAGAAGATAAACTTAAACAATTCGGATTAAGCCCTTCCGATTTGCAGGCGCAAACCGAAACCTGGCTGGCAGGTACTGTAATAGGCACTATTCCCGAAAAAGAGCAACTTACCGATATCCGGATGATTTTTCCATTGAATAACAATACACCTCTTGAAAAAATCAGGCAGTTTAAAATATGTATTCCTTCGGGCGATTTTCTGCCCGTAAGTACATTTGCCGATTTTGAAATACAAAGCGGTGTGGCAGAAATTGAGCGGGAAAACCTGCAAACCCTTGGCATAGTAACTGCCCGCTTAAACAACAGGGATCTGGGAAGTGTCATGAAAGACATCAGGCAGAAACTGGATAAAATAAATTTGCCGGTTTCCTATCAGATAGCCTATGGGGGATCATTTGCCGAACAACAAAATTCTTTCGCGGAATTGTTGAAAATTCTGATTGCCGGAGGTCTCCTGGTCTTCACAGTCGTCTTATTTATGTTTAAAAGTCTTAAGCTTTCTTTGACAGTATTATTTATAAGCATTACAGGAATTTCAGGCAGTGTGCTTGCATTATTTTTAACTCACACTCCCTTAAATGTTGGAAGTTACACCGGATTGATAATGATTATCGGCATCATTGCCGAAAATTCAATTTTTACCATTCATAAGTTTTTATCCGAATTTAAAAGTATATCAGTAGTCAATGCACTGGAGTCAGCCATTAGTGTTCGTTTACGTCCCAATTTAATGACTGTTTTGGGAGCTATAGCAGCGCTTACCCCTTTGGCTCTTGGTATGGGTACAGGAGCTCAAATGCATCAGCCCCTTGCCATTGCAGTTATTGGCGGTTTTATCATAACACTTCCATTGTTACTTATTGTGTTACCGAGCCTGTTAAAGCTGATTGTCAAACACTAAAATAAATGAAAAAGTTTTGTTCGACGAAAAGCAACTTGAAGATTCCTTTAGATTCAGTGCATAACTTTGATTCAGTATGAATTTAAAATGATGTAAAATGAAAAAATTTATTTTATCGATTGCTGCTATAGCGATGATTAGTTTTGGAGCTCGCGGGCAAAACATAACTCCGCCAAAAGAAGTTCAAGAGGTATTTTTAAAACAATTTAAAACTGTACAAGATGTGAAATGGGAGCAGGAAGTAAATGAATGGGAAGCCGAATTCAAAATAGATGGAATCGAAATGTCAGCCAGCTTTGATAATTCCGGCAAATGGCTTGAAACAGAAACCGAGCTAAACAAAAATGAACTTCCAGCAGAAATTCACAAAGCAATAAATCTTCAGTTCAACGGATGGGAGATTGAAGAAATCGAAGGGCTTGAGAAACCTGATTATAATGGATATGAAATAGAATTGGAGAAGGGAGAAACGGAAATCGAGATATTAGTTTCATCAAATGGTGAAATTACCATTAAAAAGGTAAGTGTTGAAGATGATGATGAAATTGATGAAGAAGATTAGTTGTATTAGAAAGTAAAATAGCCTGTTATTAGTTGACGGGCTATATTTTTTAACCAGTTCCCCATCAGAAAAATTTTTAATCGTCAAATAGACGTTAACTCTTTTGAGGTTGTGAATTCGTTGATACGAATCATTGGCTAATTGTATAAATACCTCTTGATTTTTTGAGTGGCTGTTTTTTGAAAAGGATCAGGATGGACTACCAGTAACTGTATTCGGGAGAATTTGTTAACCCGTGTATTAATATAAAGTTTAAGTTCTGCAGCCAGCTCATCAATAGCTTTATCTACTTTTCGTGTCAGCTCCTCTAGCTTTTCATCTACCCTCTGGGTAAAGTCAGCTCTCATTTCCTTTAACTTCTGCTCCATTTCATCTCTGTTGAAGTGAACCATTGCTACCAGCTTGCCTTTCTTTTCTATCACAATGGATTCAACCACATGTCGGAAATTATTGATCAGGGATTCAATATCTTCCGGATAAATATTCTCGCCGTTAGCGCCTACAATCAGATTTTTCAATCTCCCTTTATGGCTAAGCCAGCCTTTTTTATCGAAGACACCCAGATCTCCGGTCTTAAACCAACCCTCTTCTGTCATGACCTCGCTGGTTTTGACTTCGTTTTTATAGTACCCTAACATAACATTCGGTCCCTTTGCCCAGATCTCTCCCTCTCCCGTTACAGGGTCAGGATTGTTAATCTTCAATTCACAATGGATTACCGTGGGTCCTATCGCCTGGAATTTTGTTTGGGAAGGATTAGAACCTGCCAGTAAAGGAGAGGTCTCTGTTAATCCATAACCTATAGCATAGGGAAATCGGGCATCTCTCAGAAACTGCTCAACCACAGGATCGAGTTTGGCTCCTCCAATGCCAAAAAATTGCAGCCTTCCTCCAAAGGTCTTGTATAATTTTTTACCGGCCAGACGATGGATCAGTTTGCGAGTAGGTCCGTATTTATATAAGATACGAGTAAGCGCCTTTTTTTGAATTTCGGGGAGGATGCTGCTTTTATATACCTTTTCTATGATCATGGGCACCGTAAGCATCAATTCCGGTTTTAGTTTTTGCATGGCCGGAATCAACACACTTGCAGTGGCTGGTTTGCGCAGATAGCTTACACTGGCTCCCTTCAGTATGGGTAAAATTAGTCCCAGTGTATTCTCATAGGTATGCGCCAGGGGTAAAACAGACAGGAATTTATCATGCTCCATGATGGGTTGTACACCGTCACCCTGAAAGGCATTTATAATTACATTTTTCTGCGACAGCATAACTCCTTTTGAGTCGCCGGTTGTGCCCGATGTATATAGCAATACAGCCAGCTCATCTTCATCAGAGCTATAAGAATTTTTACACACTGCGCTTTGATCAAAAACAACGGTCCGATCTTTCCCTTCCAATACTTCAAAATCATCAATGCGCACGATCACTTCAACAAAATCCTTTTTTACCTCAGCCAACTTATATTCAAGACTGCTGGAAATAAAAACCGCTTTAGCTTCGGAATGCTGCAATACATTCTGTAATTCATGCGTGTTAAAATCAGGGAGAACCGGAACTGCAACTGCTCCCATACATTGCAGGGCAAAATATACAAGCCCCCAGTTGGGCATGTTCTGACTGAAGATCACAACCCTGTCACCCTTTTTAATCTCCAACGCTTCAAAAAATGCTTTTAAAGCATCAATATTCTTTCCCATTTGGGCATAGGTCATTGGCTCCTCATCAACAAAGCCCAGTGCATTATGGTGGGCATATTTTGTAGTAACATCTGAAATAATGTCGGAAAAAATTAACTGGTCGTACACTTGCATATAATATTATTCAGATGCAAAGATAGTCATAATAGTACCTGTATTCGTCAATTCTTCAATAATCATTATTTATTTCACTATTTAAACCACTCCCTGATCGATCATGGCATTTTAAGTCATTTCCAATCCGGATGTTGTAACAGCTTCGGCCTGCAGTTTTTAATCGGGTGACTGAAAAAGCAACCAAGCCTGACATTATCGATTACTCAATTACGTATCATTTAGGGTGATAAAATATTCAATATATTTTTTTACATTTGCATACCAAACGGTCGGTTTATGAATGAAACAAAGGAACATATTTTAAAAATTGCATTAAAACTGTTTCTTCAGAAGAACTTCAAAGAAGTTACTATGAAGGATATAGTTGAAAAAACCGGACTATCAAAGGGTGCTTTTTATCATTATTTCGAAAGCAAGGAAAAACTATTCGAAGAAATTATTACTCTTTTCCTTAATTCCATGCTGAATCCCGGTTACGATAATTTCGAAAACATGTCTCTGCATGAGTATTGTCAGGCCAGGATCAAAGGGATTACTGGTTTTACAGCGGCATTGTCGGAAAACAACAACAACTCAGTGGAAAGTTTCTTTAACATGAATTTTTTTTCTTTGATTTTTGACGCTTTAAAGCTATTTCCTGAGTTTCGGACAAAAATGAAGGACTATCATCATAATGAATTAAATGAATGGATCTCTGTTATTGAAAGAGCAAGGGCTACAGGGGAAATAAGTTCAATAATGAATGACAAACAAATTGCGATGTTATTTATGTATACCAGCGATGGCCTCGCTATGAACCTTACATTGGATGATAACATGAAGAATATGGAAACAGAAATTAAATCATTGTGGGATAAATTATATGAAAGCATAAAAGCTTAGAATATTTTGATAGGAATAAATTATGGATGAAATCATCAGAACAGAAAATTTAACCAAACATTTTGGAAAAGTACAGGCTGTTGAAGAACTTTCATTGCAAATCAGGAAAGGAGAAATTTATGGTTTTCTGGGACTTAATGGAGCCGGTAAAACTACTACAATTCGCATGCTCCTGGGAATGATCCGTCCGACTTCAGGCAGCTCCTATATCAACGGAGAAAAAGTCAAACCGGGAAATACAGAAATGTGGAAAAAAGTAGGATATCTGGTAGAAGTACCATACTCCTACCCCGATCTGACAGTAAGGGAAAATCTTGAAATTGTTCGCCGGCTGCGTTTCATTCCTGATAAAAACTCGGTTGATGCTGTAATTGATAAACTTCAACTTACTCAGTACGCTGAACGAAAAGTAAAACACTTATCGCAGGGCAATGCCCAGCGACTTGGGTTGGCAAAAGCACTTATGCATAATCCCGAAATTTTATTGTTGGATGAGCCTGCCAATGCGCTTGACCCTGCAGGGATTGTCGAAATAAGGGAACTCTTGCACAATATGGCTGTGAACTGGGGAATAACAGTTTTTATTTCCAGTCATATATTGGGTGAAATATCAAAGTTTGCCAACCGTATAGGCATTATTCACAATGGCCGTTTAATTCAGGAAGTTGATACGATTCAGCTTAGCCGGCTTTGTCAAAAACGACTTTTGTTAAACACAGTTAATAATAAAGCAGTTGTTCCAATACTTGCTCAAAATAAATACGCTGTAAATTATACTGACCATAACATGCTGGAGATGAAAGACGAAAAAGCAATTGATCATCCTGAAGATATTGCAACAGTTTTGGTGAATGCCGGTTTTCCACCAACTTTATTAAAGGTCGAAGAAGAAGATCTAGAAAGTTATTTTTTACGAATAATCGGAATGAAAGGAGGTATACAATGAAAAGTTTATCAGCCACTTTTTGGGTCGAAAGCCTGAAAGTACGCAAGTCTAAGGTATTTTGGCTATCTATCGTATTTTTCTTATTCGTAGCGTGTATGATGGGTTTATTGATATTCGTTCAAAAGTACCCTGAAATATCTGCTAAACTGGGCATGGTTGGTACCAAAGCATCTATGTTACGATTTGGAGATCCGAATTGGCAAAACTATCTTACGTTGCTCACTCAGGGCATAGCAGGTATTGGTCTGGTAGGCTACGGATTTGTTACCTGCTGGGTATTTGGGCACGAATATTCCGATCATACGATTAAAGATATTCTTGCTTTACCGGTTTCCCGTTCCTATATCGTTTTCTCAAAACTTATTGTTGTGGTACTTTGGTGTGCATTGCTTACTTTCCTTTTCTTTGTTTTCGGACTTATTGTTGGTCAGGTAGTGGGTATCTCAGATTGGTCAGGTGAAGTGGTCATGCAGTTTGCCGGAAAATTTGCCATCGTTTCTCTCCTCTCCATGTTGCTTTGCACACCGGTAGCATTTTTTGCCAGTTACAGTGGCGGATATATGCTTCCTATGGGTTTTGTTATTCTTACCATGATGATGGCAAATTTTACCGGATTAGTTGGATTGGGCCCATACTTTCCATGGGCAATTCCTGGTATTTTTAGTTCACCTCCAGGTACAGAGGATATTCATTTAAGTATGGTAAGCTATATTATTCTATTCTCAACAAGCCTTTTGGGATTGTTAGGCACTCAGGCCTGGTGGCGTTTTGCCGATCAGAAATAAAAAATGAAATTGTCCTTCTTAGCAGACTTGAAAACGAGACAATGGCAAAAAAAATATCAGAATCTTTAAATTCAAATGCTTTGGATTAATCCAAATAACTACCTGGATTTGCTGCTTCAGGAAGTCATCCTGGATTGGAAAGGTTTTTTTAATAGTCTAAAATTCAATGGAAAAATTCATACTTTTTGGAATACTTAGTCTGCTTATAATAATCATTTCGTGGCGGACTTTATTTGACTTTAAGAGTCACGGTTTCTACCGATTTATGAGCTGGGAATGTATACTCTGGTTATTCGTTTCGAACTACAAGTATTGGTTCAAATATCCATTTAGTTTCCTGCAAATAATTTCATGGATACTCCTGATAATTTCAGTCTACCTGGTCATAGCCGGTGTAATGACGATGAAAAAAATGGGGAAACCCACAAAAGAAAGGGATGACAATACACTGTATAAATTCGAAAAGACAACCGAACTGGTCGATAAAGGTATTTTCAGTTATATAAGGCATCCACTGTACTCTTCATTGCTGTTTTTAACCTGGGGTATCTATTTTAAGCATACTGCTTATATGTTACTAGTTGTGGCTCTGGGATCGACTGTATTACTATATCTTACTGCACTGTATGATGAAAAGGAATGTATTAAAATATTTGGCGACAGGTATAAGCAGTACATGAAACAAACCAAGAGATTTATACCCTTTGTGGTATGATAGTCTCCACTTATCGAAGTTTCCAGTAAAAAAGCCGTAAGAACTAAATAAAAATATTCTTACAAGGCAATTGTAAAAAATCCGGCCGGTAACAAAAATAATATGATAGTAGAATTGTATCTTTGCATATCTATACTTTAAACCTGTTATCACTATGAAAAAACTCTGGATTTTATTAGGTATTATTTTGCTTTTATCCCTGAATTCGTATTCTCAAAGCCTTCGATCTATAAGGCATAGAGTTGGGAATGCCATGATCGATAAGGTCATTGACGATGAAATAAATGATTCGGATACTGAAAATGCGGATCAGAATACTTCATCAACGGATGAAAGCAGTAACAGACCAGCGAATCAGGGAGGATCGGGACTCGATAATTCGCTGGATGATGTTCCCACTGCCCTGGCACAAGCCTCAACGGAATTTAATGCTGAAGAATACCGTAATGCCCGCACATCCTTACGCAAAGCCTTACGAACACTGGAAATA
Organism: uncultured Bacteroidales bacterium; assembly: GCA_964592225.1. Lineage (GTDB taxonomy): Bacteria > Bacteroidota > Bacteroidia > Bacteroidales > UBA10428 > UBA10428. Next base: position 10,501 of record CAZQCO010000058.1, on the reverse strand, counting down.
AAAATAGGGGAACAGCTTCTTGTTTCACTTCCCGAAAATGTAAAGGGACTCCCTGTTGAAACCGATGCCGATAAGGTTGTCTCGTCGACTAAAACATGGGCAGGTCTCACCATTCACCGCGAATATAAGAAGGATGACAGCTGGGCCTCCATATCGATCTATAACGGAACTACATCCGGTCTTGCTACTACTGCCATTCGTAGCGGCATGTATTCTTCGTACGAAGAGGATGAGAATCAGAAACAGGTTCAGATCAAAGGCAACGATGCGGTTATCACGTATTCCGATTCTGACGGCTATGCCATCAGCATTACTTTGGGCCAGCAGACCTTTGTGGCTATCGAAGGAGTGAATATTGCTTCGGAAGCTGAAATGATAGCCATCGCCGAATGTTTCGATTATGAAAAAATTAAAAAGACCCTTGGCGATCAATAAGCCACTAAAACTTTATAGCATTACGACATTATTAACTTACAACTCCAGACCTTTTAAAAAATGAAAAATATAATTTCCTTCTTTCTTCTGTGTGTAACAATAGTTTTCACCAATGCCCAGGAATTCGACAAACAGATTGCCAATGCAAAATCGGCTTACGATGCCGGTAATTATGAAGATTCACGTCTTGCGGTTCAGAATGCCCTGCACGAAATCGATATGAAGATTGGCCAGGAGGTACTGGCTGTTCTCCCTGAAAAAATAGATAATATGGCTTACGTCGCTGCCAGCGATCAGATTGCAGGTTCGGGAACAACTTATGCAGGTTTATTCATTGAACGTACCTGGGACAATTCCGGCACTGAGAACCTGGAATTTTCCGTGATCAGTGATTCTCCTTTAATAGGCTCCGTAAACACTTTTCTGGCGCTACCATCGATTATGATCAGTTCCGGCAGTAACCAGAAAAAGATTAAGGTAGAAGGCTTTAAAGCCATGCTGGAAAAGAAAGTGGATGAAAATGCCAATGTTACCGGCTTCAGCCTTATGCTTCCCTATAGTAACGCACTCCTGCAGCTAAACTATAACGGAACAACAACAGAAGAAGCTTTCCTGGCCATGGTGAAGCAAATACCTGTTACCAAAATAACAGAAATTGCAAAGTAAGTTAACCGGGTACACTGAAAAAGATACTGTACTCACTGGTTTAATTATCCTGTAAATTGAAGATTTATGGGATCTTTAAACGATCCATTCATTCACTGATTTACCCTGAGTAGGTAATTAAAATTGCGTAGTCGCTTCAGCAAACTTGTTATTCCCTGCTTTGAATAACTTAGAAAGTAATACACTGTTAAATGAAGTGTACATTACACAACAGCTTACAGTTAACCCGAGCCTTTCATAAGCAATTAAACTAGTCTGCATCTCCCCGGCCAGGACAGTTGGAGGAGTTTAGCCTTACATCTCTAACAGCAGGAAGTAATCCTTTTTAAGTTCTTCAATGGTCAGTTTAATAAATTGCTTCCTGACTTCTGTTTTTCCTATATCTTTTTCGGTCCACTCAATCTTTCCTTTCTTTTTAACTTCGGCCAGCTTATCTTTAAATTGCTGTTTTTGTTCTTTATCCTGCAACAAATTGAGCATTGTAATCTTTTCAACGTCTTTCATTTTTTTCTTTATCGACCGGGCAAAAGCATCGTTAGCCTTATAAACAATACCATCACTATCGGTTACTACCACCCTACCCGGAAGGTTGTTAATCAGGGCGTGCAGCATTTGTTCGTAAATGAAAAGTCTTTCCTTCGATCTATTAATTTCTTCCTCAAGTATTTTTGTGTCAGTAATATCTTTCGATATTCCCCATGTGCCAACGATGTTGCCCTTCTTATCTTTGAGAGGCATTTTACTGGTCGATACCCAGCTAACAGAGCCATCCTTATGAACTTCTTTTTCGACTAAGTCTACAATAGGTTTACCACTTTTAATAATTTTTTGTTCACCTTCAAAGGCAGGTTTGGCATGGGCTTCGTCGAAAAAGTCAAAATCCGATTTTCCAAGCAGCTCATTTAAACTCTTGACTTTAAATAATTTAAGCATCGACTTGCTAAGACGTATGAACCGGCTTTTATTATCTTTAAAATAAATATGTTCGTTAGCACTGTTGAGCAGCGCATTGAAAAGATATTGTTCTTTCTCGAGGGCAGTCTGCTTATTTTGTAACTCATCGTTCTGTATCTTCAGCTGCTCAGAGATTTGTCCTTCAATTTCTCTCATACGGGTCAGTTCATCCTGCGTAGCCTGCATTTCTTCCAGGTTCTGACGCAATTCTTCCTCCTGTGCCTGTAACTCTTCATTTCGCATCTGAATTTCAGTTTCCAATAGCTTTGACTCTGTGATATCGGTAGAAATACCGAAAGTTCCTATTACTTTCCCGTTTTTATCATACAGAGGCATTTTGGAAGTATTTACATATCTTATCGACCCATTTTTTTTAACCTCTTTCTCAATAAGGTCTATAATAGGTTTTTTAGTTTTTACAATTTTCTGTTCATCATCGTAAGCCGGCTTTGCATGTTCTTCATCGAAGAAATCGAAATCCGATTTCCCGATGAGTTCATCGGGGCTCTTCAAGTTAAATGCCCGGACATGCGACAGACTTACTTTAATAAATTTACTATCCAGGTCCTTGAAATAAATATAATTAGGAATGTAGGTCAACAGTGCATCCATCAAGGATTTTTCAAAATTCAATTCCTCATGCTGATGTTGTTCAATTTCCCTCATTCTCAGAAGTTCATCCTGGGTAGCCTGCATTTCTTCCAGGTTTTGCCGTAGTTCTTCCTCCTGGGCCTGTAACTCTTCATTTCGCATCTGAATTTCAGCTTCCAGTTGCTTTGATTCGGTAATATCTGTCGAGATACCGAAAGTTCCTATTATCTTTCCATCCTGGCTGTATAAAGGCATTTTGGAGGTATTAACATAGCTTATGCTTCCATCTTTTTTTACCTCTTTTTCAATTAAATTAATGATTGGTTTTTCTGTTTTAATAATATTTTGTTCATCCTTGTAAGCTGGTTTTGCATGTTCGTCATCGAAAAAATCAAAATCTGACTTTCCGATAAGTCCCTCCGGGTTTTTTAGCTTAAACATTTTGGCAAGCGATAAGCTGGCTTTAATAAATTTACTGTTACGATCCTTGAAATAAATATAATTAGGAACATTAGCCATGAGCGCATCTATCAACGATTTTTCAAAATTAAGTTCTTCATTCTGTTTCTTTAACTGATCCATTAATTTCTTTTCAGCTTTCTTCCGCTCTTCTTCATTTTTTCTTTCAATTTCCTTCATCCGGCCAAGCTCTTCCTGTGTAGCCTGCATTTCTTCCAGATTTTGCCGCAATTCTTCTTCCTGGGCTCCCAGCTCTTCTGCCTGCAGCTTCTGCTTTTCAAGCAGCTTCTGCGTACGGAAATTGGCCTTTAGGGCAGTTAGAATGGAAGTCAGTGTTTCACCTGATTTTTCAACGAATTCAATCCTGTATTGAGGAACAGGTGCAAAAGAAAGCAGTTCCACCACACCGATAACAATCTCATTCAGGCGCAGCGGAATAACAACTAAATCTTTAAGAGGCAATTCACCCAAACCCGAACTGAAAAGTGCATAATCATCAGGCAGGTTATCGACCTTTATCACACTCATTTCTTTATAACAAGTTCCTACCTGGCCCTCATCAAGATCGATACGTGTGCCAATTAATCTTTTATCGTCAGGAGCATAGGATGCCAGGAGTTCCAGGTATTTATCCCCTTCATCCTCATCGTTGAGCAGGTAAATAGCCCCTTGCTGTACTTCAATATATTCTACAATTTCGGTGATAATACGCTGAGCCAGTTGGTGCAGATCATCTTTGTGTTTGCTCATCACCTCGCTCATCTTAGACATCCCAATATTGTACCAATTCTGTTCCTTCTCACTTTCAATCTTTTCCTGCAGTATTTTATCTTTCTGGGCTACCTCTTCCTTCTGCTTATTAACCTCCTTCAATCCCTCCTGTATTTTTTTCTCCAAATTTTCCTTATCCCTCATTAGTACTTCCTCACGTCTTCTGATATATCTTATTACCAGCCATATAATAACTGCCAGCACTAATAAAATGAACCAGGTTCTTTTATAGAATGGAGGGGTTATAGTAATTTTTATAGATAAACCTTCTTCATTCCATATTCCGTCTCCATTGGAAGCAATAACCCTAAAAACGTAATCACCTCCGGGAAGGTTGGTATAGGTAGCAAATCTTTTGCTAGCATCGGTCTTGTTCCACTCTTTATCGAAGCCCTCCAGCATGTATTTATATTGGTTCTTCGCAGAGTTGCCATAATCGAGAGCAGCGAATTTGAAGGATAGAATGTTCTGCTTATGTGAGAATTTAAACTTTGTGATTAGAGAAACAGCTCTGTTGATTTTTTTACCCCGTCTTTTAACCAGGTAAGTAGTATAAGGTTTATTCAGGATCTCAATTCCGGTTATTACAATGTCGGGCGGATAAGGATTATCCATGATCTCCTCCGGTTTGAAAACATTAAATCCATTTTTCCCGCCAAAATAAAAACTACCGTCCGATGCAATAATTGAGGCGGTATAGTTGAATTCATTACCCTGTAATCCATCGGTTCTATCGTAGTTTCTAAACGTAAGATCGTCGGGATTAAATTTTGAAATACCCGCATCGGTGCTCAACCAGAGATACCCGTTATTATCTTCAAGTATTCCGTCGATAGTATTTCCCGGAAGTCCGTCTTCAACAAAATAGGATTTGAAGGTTCCGCTGTCGCGGTTCATAAGACATAGTCCTTTGCTTGTTCCCACCCAAAATCTTCCCTTTTGATCTTCATATAATGCACGTATATCATCATTGCTGATGGCATTTTTATTCTCAGCATCATAACTATAACGCGTGAAATTATCCTCTTCCCTGTTGTATAGATTTAATCCGCCCCCTTCGGTACCTATCCAAAGACGATGATCTTTATCTTCGTAAATGATTTTTATATTGGGGCTGTTAAGTGTGGTTGGATCATCTACTACCGAGCCATAATTCTTAAACATGCCTGTGCTCTTGTCGAATTTATCGAGGCCCACAGCTAACATACCTACCCAGATAGAACCGTAGCTATCCTGAAAAGTATACCAGGGATGAATTCCTGCTATGCTGGTCGGGACTGTATCATTGGGCAGGTACTGTTTAAATGTCATTTCATTCTTATTGAAAATAGTCAGGCCGTGATTATAGCTGCTTATATAGATATCGCCTTCATCATCTTCCATAAGGTGGATAATGACATCTGTCTGAAGCCAGTCCGGATTTGACGGGTCCATTCTGAAATGTTCGAATTCTTCTGTTACCGGATTAAAACGGTTCAGTCCACCACCATCAGTGCCAATCCATATATCACCGTCCCTGTCTTCGAGAAATGCCGTAACATTTTTGTAGCTCAGGCTATTAGAATCGAGAGGATTGGAGACATACTTTTTGAATTTGTTTTTATACCGGCTCTGAAAATTAACTCCCGCAGAGTAAGTGCCTATCCACAAATTTTCAGATTTATCAAAGTAGATACTGTAAACAGCGTTGGAACCCAACGATTCCGGAATGCCCGGATCGTATTTTATTACAGTAATAGCGCCGCTGATATTATCAA
>CAZQCO010000058.1:0-4768 GCA_964592225.1 uncultured Bacteroidales bacterium | reverse complement strand
TCCGGAATGCCCGGATCGTATTTTATTACAGTAATAGCGCCGCTGATATTATCAATAATATTTAAACCGCCTCCATCAGTTCCGATCAATAAATTTCCCTCCCAATCTTCGGCGAATGACATAATGGTATTGGCTTCTATTCTGTATAATTCGGATTCTTTACGGTAATTTATAAACTGTTCCGATATCGGGTTAAATTTGTAGGCACCCTGACTGGTCGTACCAATCCAGATATTCCCTGAACGATCGAGGTACATCGATCTGATGCCGTCATCGGCCGAAGCAACCCTGTCTTCGAACCGGAAAACTTTAAAATCATCGCTGTCCTTTTTTTTCAGACAAAGCATATTATTTCCAACTCCAAACCAGCCATTACCCTCTTTATCGAAAACCAGACCAAAATAGAACGATGCGGGAATAGATTTAAGATTTTGAGGATCGTTACTATATTGTTTAATCAGTTTAAATTCAGTATTAAAAACAAATACTCCCAGGTTTTCGTCAAGTGCCCATATGTTTCCTTCAGGACCAGCTTGAATAACATTCATCTGCCGTAGAGCATAAGTTTGTCCCTGCAATTTAACATTTACAATTCTATGAAATGTCTCTGTTCCCGGATCATAAACACTGATGCCACCTCCATAGGTTGCCATCCAGAGGTTTCCTTCCTTGTCTTCGCAAATAGCACTTACATGTTCATGTGACAATGACAGGGTATCATCCGGATTGTGATTGAAAATTCTTATTTCATATCCATCGTAACGGTTCAGACCGTTAAACGTTCCAATCCATATAAATCCCTGGCTATCCTGAAAAATACATTCAACATTCGCCTGCGAAAGTCCATTGTCGGGAGTGAGATAGTCGAACTTATTTTGAATGGAAAACAGGTTAGCAGGAAGCAGAAAGGTTAACAGGAAAATTATTATTCTTTGCATGACAAACGTGCCTATTAATTTGATCTTAAATTAGTAAAAAAAAGTAAAATCCGTGGATTAATGAATAAAAGAATATACACAGTTAATGCGTTGTTGATACTATATGAATATTTTATTGCTTAAGAATATCAGCATTTATTGATATCGAGCATTTTTAAGGCATAGGCATAGGCCCCTAATGAAACGGCTTTGCTGGTGCCTATAATCGATGTACCGATAGGAATGCGGGCATCGGCATAGTAACTGATTTTTTCATCTGAGTCGGGCACTTCAATTATTTTTTCCTCCCACTTTAAAAATTCCTTTGATGCTTTCGGATCGTCGATGTTGTACACTTTCTGTACCAGTCGCGGATAATTGTTTCCGGCATAGGATACATAATGCGAATTAATTTCTTCGATCATGGCGGGAAGAATCAACGACATAGCTCCTGAAAGTCCTCCACCTATGACTGCCACTCCATCAATTACTGTTAACAGATTACCCAGCACATCGCCCAGAACCCTGCCCAGCTGATGAAATGCATTTACAGCTGCCTCTTTATTACCCTTGCGCTTACCGGAGGCAATTTTAAAAATTTCTTTTGGACTAGGTACGAGGGAAGGATCGATACCAGCCTCTTCAGCATAAACCCGGCGTATGGCTCTTATGCTGATTCCTTCTTCGGCATTGGTATCAGGATTCACACGATTTCGTAACAAACAAACTTCTGCTGACATGGAATTATCGCCAAGTAACAGTTCTTCTTTCCTTACTATACCACCGCCAAAACCGGTACCCAGTGTCAGTCCGATCAGATTATCATAGCTTTTCTTGATTCCCGCTTCATTCAAAAGTTTGTTTATATAAGGCAGAAATCCCGACAAGGCTTCGCCATAGGCATACAAATCGCCGTCGTTATTAATGAATACGGGTATATTAAATTTATTTCTCAAGATCGGTCCCAGCGGTACCCTACCTTTAAATGCCGGTAAATTGTTTAATTTTCCTATGATACCGGTCCTATAATCGGACGGCCCGGGAAAAGCAAAGCTCAGAGCAACAGGTTTTTGTTTAAGCTGCACCATAACAGCATGAAATCCTTCCTCAATGGTATTAATACAGTGCAACAGTTCATCAGCATTGGAAGGAAGTATTACCGGAGAAACTATTTCCTGGTTGGCCTGTATGGCAGTAAATACAAAATTAGTTCCTCCCGCATCTAATGTGAGAACAGTGCGCTGATCAGTATTAAGATTCATTTGTAATATTAGGTCTTATAGTATCTCGAAATTTTCCGCGAAAGTGAAAGAAAATTAAAATCTACTCATAAAGAAACCGCTTGATACTTCGCTTGGGTGTTTTCGTAAATTCTTCTTCCACAATTTCAAACCTGTAAATACTCATAAACTTCGGAAAGGAATTGTTTGTCTCCTCTATATGGCCTTTCATAATTTCCTGTAATTTCTCAGGCGAGATATCGTTTTTCTCCATAGTATCCTTTTCAGGGAAGATCAGCGCAACAAGTTTTTCATTTCGCTGTACAACGAGCGATTCTGCTACACAGAATTTATTATTCAGAGCCGATTCAAGTTCTTCGGGATATATATTCTGGCCACTGGATCCGAGAAGCATACTTTTGCTCCGGCCCTTAATATATATAAATCCATCGCGGTCAATAAGTCCCAGGTCGCCTGTATGCATCCAACCCTCTTTATCGATGAGATTCTTTGTAGCTTCTTCATTTTTATAGTATCCAGTCATTACATTTTCGCCACGAAGAATAATTTCACCCACGTTTTTTTCAGGATCATCAGAATCAATTTTAACCTCGAGCGTATCCACAGCAATGCCCGATGAGCCGGGCCGGGTAATTGCTGATGCAGCATAACTGATGAGCGGCCCGCATTCGGTCATTCCATAACCCACGGTAAATGGGAATTTTATCTTCCTGAAGAAGCGCTCGGCTTCAGGATTAAAAGGGGCACCACCGGCAACAATCTCAGAGAAATTACCTCCAAATACTCCCACCAGTTTTTTTCTGATCTTTTTTAGGATAAGTTTATTAATACCAGGAATGGCAAGTAAAATTTTCATTTGCGGTTTACTAATAATCGGTATTATCTGCTTTTTAAAGATCTTTTCAATTACCAGGGGTACCGACAGAATAAGTGCAGGCTTGATCTCCTGGAACGCCTGCATAATAATTTGTGGTGAAGGAGTCTTAGTAAGTATCGTCACGGTACAGCCGATAGTAAATGGAAAGAGAAATTCAAACGCACAGCCGTAGGCATGAGCAAGTGGGAGAAAAGATACGATCGGATCGCCCGGATTGAGTGGCATGTTGCGTTGCGCAAAACGTATATTCGCTGCCAGGCTGTTGTGAGTAAGCATTACTCCCTTCGAATGTCCGGTAGTACCCGATGTATAACTTATTACCGCCAGCTCGGAGTTCGGAATTTCAGGTGGCAGGTAATCATCGGGACCAAATCCTGAAGCAGCCTTCTTCTGAAAGTCAGAATCACTTTTTTCTAGTTTTTTTTGCAAATCATTCCCTGAATCATGAAGTAGTCCAAAGGTGTTTACCGATAGAATTCCTTTCAGTTTCTTCAGAACTGAGGAATCGAGATTTTCGAAGATAGGATCAGAGCTAAACAGCAGAACAGCATCACTGTGATCAATAATATGTTGAATATCCTTAGGAGTAAAATCGGGCAGTATAGGCACTATAATGGCTCCATAGGTAACAGTGGCAAGGTATACAATACACCATCGTGCAGAGTTCTTGCCAACAAGGGCAATTTTATCACCTTTTTGTATATTGGCCTCCTTGAAGAACAAATGAAGTTTTACTATTTGTTCGGCTACCTGGCTATAGGAATAACTTTCACCCTGATAATCAGTAAGAGCTATTATATTCCAAAATTTCCGGATACCATCATTAATATAGACTGAAAAATTTTCGGCTAGCATATCTGTCTAATTAGGTTAGGCAGGAAATATAATGAATTTCATTTAGAATTATATGATTTGAAAGGCTGCATTTTAGAATTTATATCCTTCATTTAAGTAGTTATTCCTTTATTTTATTGTTTTAGGTTATATAATTAGCTGTTAATATCATGATTATATTTGTCACTTAATAAAAGCAATTAATTATGGATGCACGTGTTTTCACTGATAAATTGATTAAACCCGATGAGCAACTTATAGCTTCTGCCCTGGGAAATAATATGGTGTATTGGAGTGAATTAATACAATATTTATCCGAAAATCACAAGGATGTAACGTTAGAATGGAAATACTATGCTGATGCTAAAAGCTGGTTGTTGCCAGTGGCTATAAAGAAAAAAAATATTTGCTGGATAACAGTTGTGGAAAACACTTTCAGAATGAGCTTCTGGTTTGGTAAGAAAGTAGAAGGTATAATAGAGAAAAGTAATTTACCTGAAAACATCATGAAGGAATACCGTAGAGCAAAGCAAAACAAAATGGGACGTGGCATCACTATAGTCATTGACAGTCAATCCGATCTGGAAGATGCCCTTAAGTTATTGGATTTTAAACGCGGACTGAAGTAAGCCTGGTTTCTTTCTTCTGCACTGGCGTTGACATAATGATTATATTTCCACTTTAAAATTTTTCAAAAATGTCTTTTGTATGTCGATAAAAGTATTGGTAATAAGTGATTTCAGGGCATACCATTCTGCACGTCCCGAAGCTGAAATGTTTATAGGTCTGGCAAAATTGGGATTCGATATTACCGTTATGACCTACGGTGATTCCAACTATATTGAAGAATTTAAAAAGGCAGGAATCAGGGTAATTGACTTTCATCCGGAGAAAAAATT
>CAZQCO010000057.1:0-25854 GCA_964592225.1 uncultured Bacteroidales bacterium | reverse complement strand
CAGTATTGTATTTGTCTGATTTTTTTGAACGAAACAGGCAATTATACTATGATAACCTAACATCCGTAAGAGAAAAAGATGATTTAGGGCAATGGTATAAATTCTTTCTTGTAGGAGTAATTGAAACCGCTAAAAATGGAATTGTCACGTTTGATAATATACTACAACTTCAAAAGCAAATTGATATTGACATACAAAAATTGGGGAGCCGAGCATTAAAGGCTAAAAAAGTAATAGATTATTTGTATAAAAAACCAATGATTACAGCAGACAAGGTCAGTGAGATTGCTTCGGTTTCAATGCCATCATCTTACAAATTGATTTCAGAATTAGAGAAACTTAATATATTGCAAGAAAAGACTGGAGGACAAAGAAGTAGAGTATATGCATTTGATAATTATATAAAACTATTTAGATAAAGCCCAGTTGGCAACACATGGTATAGTGCATGCGGGTTTCAGCGGTTTTCAAACATTTGTGGCTCGTAAAAAAGGTCAGTGTATACTGATAGGAAATCGCCTCTTAATCCCGCACGACACCATACCATAAAACGTTAGGCTCAAGCAGAGGGCCGATGCGGTACTAAATAAACCTATTGGATTTTTTATTAAATTTGTGACATGAAACATTTGACAATAAATATACCTGACAGTCTGAATCTCAACGAAAGAGAGACAAAGAGATTTTTAGCTGCAAAGATGTATGAGTCTGGGAAACTGTCTTTAGGACAAGCAGCCGAATTAGCAGGCCTTTCAAAAGTTGCCTTTGCTGAGATATTGGCAGATTTTAATGTTTCATTAATTAACTACCCTCCATCAGATATCCTCAGAGATGCAGCACAGTTCTGAAATAATTATTTCCGATGCCAGCTGTTTGATTCTCTTGTACAAGATAGATGAACTTGATTTATTAAAAGGTTTAGCTGATAAAGTATATATAACCCAGACTATTAAAAAGGAATTTGGAAAAGGATTACCTGACTGGATTAAAATCAAATCTCCCACAGATAATCATTACCAGGAGATACTTGAGATGGATCTTGATCCAGGTGAAGCAAGTGCAATAGCATTGGCGCTTGAGATTGATAATACAATATTAATCATTGATGATCTTTAAGGCCGAAAAGTAGCTGATCGGCTTAAATTAAAATATTCTGGCACATTCGGATTGATTTTAAAAGCTAAGCAAGTTGGGTTAATAGCAACAATAAGACCAATCTTGGATAAGATTAAAACTACTAACTTCAGATTTAGTGAGAGCTTATTTGAGATTATTTTGATGGAAGCTGGAGAATAGACTGCCAGAGCCTAACAGCTGGTGTAGTGAATAGGCTATGTTGTACCAAGGGGATAGGAACACAGGCCGCTTTTTTGTATCTTTCAAATCAAGCTTAAATCGACACAACGCTTACGACATCATACCGGCAAAACAAGCCAGACTGCTAATAAACGGAGATGAATTATAAAAAGGACAATATTCGATTAAGAAAGGAGAACTAAATGACTAAAATTGGAATAATCATTTGTGGACGTTACATAACCTGTGGTGGAGGCAAATGTCTTAGAGCATTGAAAGAACATGTTGGGGGATTTGCTAAATATCCAAAGAAGGAAAATTTGGAACTGGTTGGATTCTCAAATTGCGGCGGTTGCCCAGGTGGAAATATTGAATACGTACCTGAAGAGATGATTAAAAATGGAGCAGAAGTAATTCATTTTGCGACAGGAATGGTTGTTGGATATCCTCCATGTCCATACATAAATCAATTTAAAGAGTTCGTTGAGACACATTATAAAATTCCAGTTGTAATAGGGACTCACCCAATACCATTGAAATATTATAGTACTCATAACAATCTCTCTAGCTGGAAAACAATGAAAATGGATAAAATATGCAGAACATTAATGACTGAGGACAAAAAGATTATGGAATCATATAATTAGAGAATGTTTTTCAGTATTTGATATTTCAAAAACCTAAAATTATAAAAATGAATAAAAAGAATATTCCATTTCAAACCATTGATTGGACAAAAATTCCAAAGACTGAACATAAAGGAGATACAGGGATTGCCTATTGGCAAACCATGCAATTTGAAGGACTCCGATTAAGAATAGTTGAATATTCAAAGGGTTATCTTGCAGACCATTGGTGTGCCAAGGGACATATAGTTCATTGTTTAGAAGGAGATTTTGTGAGCGAACTAAATGATGGTGAAAAATTCATTTTGACAAAAGGAATGACCTATGTCGTTACAGATGAACTAAGTTCTCACCGCTCATCTACAGAAAATGGAGTAAAAGTATTGATTATTGACGGGGATTTTTTGAAACAAATAATAGATTAATAAAAAATCAGCACACAACAATGTATAAAAATAATAGCCGAGATAGTAGTAAATTCAAGGGTTGTAGCCCGCTTCAAAATTGTCTCGGTTTGATAAGTCTGAAGCCCGCAATCGCCTAACTTTTCATATACTGAACGCTAGCGCCAAGCAGAAGTGCACTTATAGGATTGAGTATTAATAAAATTATTACCGGACTAAATATTAAATTTTCAATCTAAGACAAATTATGAAAAATGCTTTATTAATTATTGGAATATCAATTTTATTTTCATGCAAATACAATCAATCTGATAACATGAAAGTATCAAAAGATGAAATGCTAAGGATAGTAAAAGAATGCGATAATCAATTTAGAATTGGAATTCAAAAAAGAGATTCAGCATTTCTAACCAATATGTATTCAGACAGTGCTCAGTATGTAATCCCTCAAAAACCTATTTTATTAGGTAAAATTGAAATTGGAAAAGAATGGGGAGAATTTCTCAGATTGAAGGAAAAACCAATAGACTTAATTTTAAATATCAAAGATGTAAGAGGGAATCGTGAAATTATTTATGAAACAGGTCAAGGGTTCACACTATTAGCTGATTCAACAAAATGGACATTCAACTATGTAAATGTTTGGCGACTGCAGAAAGATGGGTCATATAAATTAGAAATTGATACTTACAATTAGACCTAAATTGATAATTGCTCAAGTAAACACATAAAATGATTCTAAATAATCTTACTTGATTAGGGTAAGTACTGAATAATTCGTCTTTAAATGGTTGTTGCATTAATATAAATCCTATATCCATGAAAATTAAACAAATCATCAGTATTTTATTTTTAACCGGTATTATAGTGAATGGTGCTGACGCTCAAGTACCAGCAGACAGTGTTTATTTCGGACAAACTCCTCCGGGTGATTCAGCCGTTGTTTTTTCACCCGATTTTATTTCTACGAACGGTCGGTTTGTGCAGAGTTCGAGCTTTTCGATGGATAGCAGTGAATTTTGTTTTGTACAGACTAACAGCAGTTGGAATAGTTTTAAGATTAAGTATACAAAATATGAAAACGATCATTGGACTGATCCGGCTGATCTGTATTTTTTAGGTGAAAATATCCATGAAAATTACAATTTCGGGCCCTGTTTTTCGCCGGATAGTATCCGGTTCTATCTGCTTGCCGTTCATGTAACAGAATCGTTCGGGAGCATTTGGTATGCAATCCGGAATGGCAACGTTTGGAATGAACCGGTAAAAATTCCTTACCCTGTAAGTTCATCAGATGGCCAGGGAGAACCAACGGTTTCTTACAGAAATACACTTTTTTTCGCCAGGAATGGCGCAATACATTTTTCAGAACTTGAGGGTGATGATTATTTGGAGACGACCCGAATGAATAATCCCATAAATACTTCAGGAAGCACTGATATAGATCCTTATATTTCTCCTGATGAGGATTATCTTATTTTTTCTTCCAACAGAAAAACAGGTATGGATGAAGAGTTTGATTTATATATAAGTTATAAGAAAGCAGACGGGAAATGGACAAATTCTAAAGATTTAGGTCCAAAAATAAATACAACGGAATGGGAATGTGTGCCATCTGTTACCCCTGATGGGAAATATCTTATTTTTACAAGAAGGGATGGAGGGGTAGGTGCTAATTCATCAAAGTTATATTGGGTTAAAAGTTCGTTTATTGATAGTTTAAAATTCACAAATTACGATCCCTATGTTTTAAATATGATACCTAATCAAACCGATACTGCCGGTAATTTATATTCCTATACCATACCCGACACTACATTTTTTGATGATGATGGCAATGAAACATTTTCTTTAACAGCTTCATTAAGCGATGGTAACGATCTGCCTGATTCGCTTACTTTTGATCCGCTCACAAATACAATTTCAGGGAGGTTAAAAGAAGCAGGAAGCTTTAATATAAAAATAACGGCAACCGATACAGCCGATGCAAGCATTTCGGATGTCTTCAGGTTAACAATTCATGAAGAACCAACACAGATACGGGAAATCCTAACCGAAGAGACAGTATTTTTTCCAAATCCTGCCCTAAAGTACATTATTGTTAAAAGTTCACATGAAATTAAAGAGATTGAAATATTTGATTTGAATGGTCATTTAAGAAAATATGAACTTATAAACTCCCCGGAATTTACTATAAACTTAGCAGGTTTGGAGCAAGGTAACTATTTCATTAAAGTATTATTTTTTGATGAAAGATATGTAACTAAAAAATTAATTATACAATAATTACGCCAGCTAACAAGCGTAACCGTTGCACAACTTTTAGAAGTAAACATTCCGGCTGGTTATTACTACGCTAAGCCGCTTCGGCAAAGCAAGGAATGAAACAGCGTAATTCAGGATTAGTTTCCTCTTTTCTATAATCCTTCATGTTTTAACAAACCTAAAACATATTTGTCAACCGGAAAACTTAATTCCTCTTCTGTTATGTCCTCAATTTTCCTGTAGCGAAAGGAAAGGATTTCCTCCTGTCCCGGTTTAAAATCGAAAGGTTCTTGTGCGATACGGAATTTTTCAGACTGTATAAATTTTGCCAGGTAATAGATGGAAATCAGTTGCTGATTTTCATGAAACAGGGCTTTTTGGTAAAAGTCGGTGGTGTAATAATGCCGGATAATTTCAATTTCCTGCCCGAATTCTTCCAGGGCCTCACGCTTGAGGCAATCGATGGTGCCTTCGCCAAAGCGGAGGCCACCTCCCGGAAATTTTGTCATGCTCATGCCAAAGCGTTCTTCATCGGCCAGCAATATCTCCTGCCTTTCGTTGATAAAAAGGCCGTATACCCGGATATTAAACAAGGATTTGGTTTCCATTTTAACTATTAGTTTTTTATCACTCTGTGTAACTCTGTGAAATCTCTGTGAGGCTCTGTGTAATATTTTTAAGAATTACACTGAGTACCACTGAGCAGACACTGAGAACCACTGAGTTTATAAATATTTCTTTTATTGCTATTTTAGGTAATCTTGTTTTCATGAAATAAAAGTTTGATTTAATTTTTAAGCCATTAATTTTTATTTCGTATTTGGCTTTCGATATACCGGAGAATACTCTCCCTATCTTCCGGCTCGAACCATTCCATATCCTTATCGCGGCGGAACCAGGTAAGCTGCCGGCGGGCATAGGCACGGGAATGATTTTTAATTTGCTCTGTTGCTTCTTCGAGTGTTACACTGCCTTCGAAATACGCAAAGAGTTCCTTATAGCCGACGGTATTCAGCGGAGTAAGGTGCCTGTAAGGGTATAGTTTTTTTGCTTCTTCCACCAGCCCGGCTTCCATCATCCGGTCGACCCGCTGGTTGATACGGTCGTACAACAACTCTCTTTTTATATTCAACCCGATCTTAAGGATGGAAAACGGCCTTTCCTGTGGTGTTTTTTTCAAAAATGATGAGTAGGGTTTCCCGGTCATTTCAAACACTTCCAGCGCCTTAAGCAAACGTTTCGGGTTGTTGGTATCGGCAGCAGAAAAGTATCCGGGATCGCTGGTCCTGACTTTTTCCTGAAGAAATTCCAGTCCGTTAATTTTAAAAAGCTCCTGCCATTTTTCCCTCACCTCCGGGTCGATAGCAGGTAATTCGTCGATCCCCTTGCACACGGCATCGATATACAATCCCGAACCCCCTGCCATGATCATTGTATTTTTACGGGTGAAGTAATCGCTCAGGAAAGAAAGCACCTCCACCTCGAACATGCTGGCATTGTAATAATTGTGGATGGAATGGGTGCGGATGAAATGATGCGGAACGGCTCTTAACTCACCGGCTGTGGGAACAGCTGTGCCAATACCCATCTCTTTGTATACCTGTCGGGAATCGGCCGATAGGATCTCACAATCCAGTTCTTTGGCCAGCTCAATAGCAAGCTTGGTTTTGCCTATTCCGGTAGGACCGCAGACTATTATAAGATTTCGATCAGACTTCAAAGTATTATCAGGGATAAAAGAAATATCTGTAATTCTTTGTGAAACTTAGTGAAGGACTTTGTGCACTTTGTGGTAAAAATAAATTGAAACACAGAGTTCACAGAGCAAACACAGGGTTACACTGAGAAAAGCAGTATTTTAAAATTCTTCATAATAGAATTCATCATGTATACTTATACCTGTTGTTTACGAATTGTATTGAGCGCCGACCCAGCCCTGAACCAGTCGATCTGATTTTCATTATAGCTGTGAGCGGCTTCAAATTCCTCTGAGCTTCCATCGGAATGGTTCAGTCTGACTGTAAGGTTTTTTCCGGGAGCAAATTCAGTCAGACCAACAATATCGATGAGATCGTCTTCACGGATCTTATCGTAATCTGCCTTGCTTACAAAGCTTAATGCCAGCATACCCTGTTTCTTCAGGTTGGTTTCGTGTATTCTGGCAAAGGACCTTACCAGAACAGCTTTCACTCCAAGGTGCCGGGGTTCCATGGCGGCATGTTCGCGCGATGAACCTTCTCCGTAGTTCTCATCACCGACGATTATGGTTCCTATTCCTTTTTCCTTGTAGGCCCGGGCCACATAAGGTACTTCCCGGTAATCTCCGCTAAGGAAATTTTTGATCTGGTTGGTTTTATTGTTGTAATAATTGACGGCCCCGATAAGCAGGTTATCCGAGATATTATCGAGGTGGCCGCGATACTTTAACCATGGGCCTGCCATGGAGATATGATCGGTAGTACATTTTCCTTTCGCTTTAATGAGCACACGGAGTCCTTTCAGATCTTCTCCGTTCCAGGGTGCAAAAGGTTCCAACAACTGAAGCCGGTCGGAAGCGGGATTAACTTTAATTTCGACTGCACTGTTATCTTCGGCAGGAGCCTGATATCCGGCATCTTTAACTTCAAAGCCAAGGGGTGGCATCTCAATACCTTTTGGTTCTTCGAGTTTTACTTTTTCTCCTTTTTCATTGATCAGGAAATCGGAAACCGGATTAAAACCAAGACTGCCTGCAATGGCAAATGCAGTGGTTAATTCGGGCGATGCGACAAAAGCATGCGTATTCGGGTTTCCATCGTTTCTTTTGGCAAAATTCCGGTTAAACGAAGTCATAATGGAATTCTTCTCCTTCTTGTCGGCTCCGTGCCTGGCCCATTGTCCGATACAGGGTCCGCAGGCATTGGCCAGCACCACACCTCCGATTTTTTCAAATTTATCGAGCAGGCCATCACGTTCAGCCGTATAACGTACCTGTTCCGAACCCGGTGTTACCGTATATGCAGATTTAAAGGTCAGATTTTTCTCAATAGCCTGTTCGGCAATTGAAGCTGCGCGGGTCAGGTCCTCATAGGAGGAATTGGTACACGAACCTATTAAGCCAACTTCCAGTTTTTCGGGCCATCCGTTTTTCTTCACGGTAGCCGAAAACTCAGAAAGGGGAGTGGCCAGGTCGGGAGTAAAGGGTCCGTTAATATGGGGTTCCAATTGGGAAAGATCGATCTCAATAACCTGATCGAAATAACTATAGGGTTCCTGATATACTTCAGCATCTCCCGTAAGTTGGTTCATCATCTTATCGGCCATAGCGGCAACTTCTTTACGGTCAGTGCCCCGGAGATAATCGGCCATTTTCTGATCGTATCCGAATATGGAGGTGGTGGCTCCTATTTCGGCGCCCATATTACAGATGGTACCTTTTCCGGTGCAGGAGATCGTTGTTGCTCCCTCTCCGAAATATTCGAGGATACAACCAGTACCTCCTTTTACAGTGAGTATCCCTGCAACTTTTAGAATAATATCTTTTGCCGATGTCCATCCACTCATCTTACCGGTAAGTTTCACCCCGATCAGTTTTGGAAATTTAAGTTCCCAGGGCATACCTGTCATCACATCCACAGCATCGGCTCCGCCAACGCCAATGGCAATCATTCCCAGTCCTCCGGCATTCACCGTATGAGAGTCGGTACCGATCATCATACCCCCGGGGAAGGCATAGTTTTCAAGAACAACCTGGTGAATAATTCCTGCTCCGGGCTTCCAGAATCCGATTCCGTATTTATTCGAGACTGAGCTCAGAAAATTATATACTTCTTTATTTGTTTCGTTGGCAATAGTCAGGTCGGTTTTTGCACCTGCCTTTGCCTGGATAAGATGATCGCAATGAACCGTTGACGGAACGGCGACTTTATTTTTTCCTGCCTGCATAAATTGCAAGAGGGCCATCTGGGCAGTAGCATCCTGCATAGCTACCCTGTCGGGATTAAAATTGGCATAATCCTTTCCTCTATCGTAGGCTTTAAGAGCAGGCTCGGTAAGATGGCAATATAATATTTTTTCTGTCAGCGTAAGCGGTTTGTTAACCGATTTTCGTACCAATTCAACTTTGCTGCTATATGCTGCATAAGCTCGTTGTATCATTTCGAGATCAAAAATCATGAGTTAAAAATATTCGTTAGTATTCTCATTTATGAAGGCTTTGCAAGTTAACGAATTTCCGGGTTAAAGTCTGCGCCGAAACAGCAATTCATTATATATTATCCATCAGGAAATTTAATTATCGATCCTGCTAAAATAAAACAACGGTTAATTATACCTGTTCATAATAAATAACCATTTTCAGTAAAATATTGTATATTTAATGGATTGTTTTAAACTCAATATCGGATCTTATAAAAACCATGGAAAAACTTGAGATTGAAAGAAGAGCAAATACTCCTTCGGTTTTGTTCGACTCTGAAAGCGGAAATCTTAAAATTGAAGGTCGTTCTATTCCTGAAAATCCGGGTGATTTTTATGATGAGCTCATTGATTGGATACGCGAATATTTTAAAAGTCCCCGGCCGAATACTACGTTTGATTTAAATCTCGAGTATGTAAACAGCGGTTCTTCGAAATACTTACTGGGACTTTTCAGAGTGATGAAAGAGGAAGTTCAGAAAGGGCATAAAATAGATATTAACTGGTATTATGAAGAAGATGATGAAGCTATTCATAGTTTAGGCGAACATTATAAGACTTCCCTTAAAATTCCTTTTAATTTGATAGAGTATATATAGAAACTGAAAATATAAAAGGCTGCTCATTTGAGCAGCCTTTTTTAATTCAATGTAAAACCTTCGCCTATGGCGATGGTAATGTAAAGTTTGCTATGCAATTTTAAGTGACTTTATATTTAAAAGTTAGTCTTCTTCTTATTTCACGGTGTCCATATACTCAATGAATTCAACTACTTTGGCTGAATATCCCATTTCATTGTCGTACCAGGATACAACCTTAACAAATGTAGGTGAGAGCATAATACCTGCTCCGGCATCGAAAATTGAAGTACGCTGATCGCCAACGAAATCGTTCGATACCACAGAATCTTCAGTATATCCCAAAATTCCTTTAAGTTCACCTTCGGAGGCTTTTTTCATAGCCTGACAGATCTCTTCATAAGTAGTTCCTTTAGCCAGTCGTGCTGTAAGATCTACAACCGAAACATCGGGAGTCGGAACACGGAAAGCCATACCGGTAAGTTTACCGTTTAATTCGGGAATAACTTTGCCCACTGCTTTAGCGGCTCCTGTTGAAGAAGGTATAATATTCTGACCAGCTCCGCGACCACCCCGCCAGTCCTTCATAGAAGGTCCGTCAACAGTTTTTTGAGTGGCTGTGGTGGCATGGATAGTAGTCATTAAGCCCTCAACAATTCCAAACTTGTCATTTAATATTTTTGCAACAGGTGCCAGACAGTTAGTGGTACATGAAGCATTTGATACGAAAGCCATATCATTCTTGTAAGCTTTGTGGTTTACACCCATCACGAACATTGGAGTATCGTCTTTTGAAGGAGCCGACATGATAACTTTTTTTGCACCTGCATCGATATGTCCCTGTGCTTTTTCTTTAGTAAGAAATAAACCGGTTGATTCCACAACGTATTCGGCACCCACTTCATTCCATTTCAGATCGGCAGGATTTTTTTCGGCAGTAACCCGGATAGCTTTACCGTTTACAACGAGTTTACCATCTTTAACATCGACTGTACCTTTAAATCGTCCGTGTGTGGAATCATATTTCAGCATATAGGCCATATAATTGACATCGATGAGGTCATTCAGGCCTACAATTTCAATATTTTCTTTTGTCACTGCAATTCTAAACACGAACCGGCCGATTCTTCCAAAGCCATTGATTCCTATCTTAATTTTTCCCATAATTTATAAAATTTATTGCTTGTTATTATTGAGTATATCCTCGAAATTGAAGTGCGAAAGTAGTAAATAATAATTAATTCAACAAGCTGGATCCCCCTCGAATCTGAAGTATTGTGAAAGAAATAACATTAAGTTAAAATAGTAAAATATGAAGAGCATTATTCTTCTGATTACTTCGATAATATTTTAATCAATCAGAATTTCATCAATCTTATTGGATTTGGTTTTAAACTGGGCATCAACAATTCTTCCGAACCTGTAACTTAGAAAAAAAGCAGGGTATATCCAGTGATTTTGTTCATTGGCCATTATGGGAACTTTTTTAATAAAAGTATCCACCACTATACCCGTTTCAATAGCATTAAAGGAGGCATCTGATTTACTGAACTCGAAAGTAAAACCGAATTTTCCGTAAGCTCCCGGGACAATGGAAAGTTCCTTAAAGCCAACATAGAAAGGTGCCCTTCGCTCGATCATAATAATATGCGATTCGAATTTCATGCGTTTTCGTACCTGAATACTTACTCCCTGACTATCTTCTTCATAAACGATTACATCGTAATATACAGGTTTCTGAAAGCCAATGGAGGGGCCAAATGCATAAAAATACCGTATCGAAATTCCGCCTTTATCTTCTTTACGGAATATTTCTTTTTGCATACCTATTCCGCCATGAAGCGTAGTTAAACTATTTAATTTACCGTAGACAAAGCTGCCGCCCAGTTGTTGAGAGTTTGAAATACTTATTTTGATCTCCTTTTGATGCTTAACCATATTAAGCCCCACCTCGTAGATTGTCTTTTTAAATGCATTGACACGGCGGGCATACCGGAAATTGGCACCTAATCCGTTGGAATTTAGAGTAAATGCATAGGTCTTTTCGTTTCGATAAAATATCTTTTCCTCATCGTCAATTTCGCCTTGTGAGAAAAGGGGAAGACTTATAGTGCCTATTAAAAATAATATTGCTGTTATCGTTTTCATTCGATAACAGCAAAATTATAATAATCCCCTTAATAAATCTATGCTATGCAGGGTAAGTTTTCGGGTGACTTCCCCTTAGCTATTGATATCTTCCTGCTGCTCGATATCCGCTTTTCCATAAGCAGGACAAGTTTTCGAGGCACTACAGGATGCAAACAATAACCCAACAATAAGAGTAATACTAATTAAGATGGTTTTAACTTTCATGATATATTAAAATAGTGAAACTTGCATAGGGTAAAGATAGCAACAAGAATAATTTGTTACATTAGCTTGGTTCTGCTATATTTTCCTCGCTTGCTTTTTCTGATGAGTAAGCGGGACAAACATAATGACTGCATGCTGCAGACAGCATAGCCAATAAAACAACAGCCGCGATTAATTTTACGATTCTTTTCATGTTCATAAATTTTGTTCTATCCTTAAATTTAATAAAATATTCTTTCTTTTCCGAAGGGTATACGGCATAAATATACCCAGGTTGCATTTTTTCTTTCAAATTCCTTTTTTTGTGGATTAATGCATACTTTTTAGAAACGTGGCGGATAACTCTTCTATTATATGTTATGTAATGAATTGTCATATTTTAGTAAATAAACCGATAATTTCAGGCTATTTGGACAGGTCCGGTTTATAATTTACGATTCAAAGTATGTAGTTTTGCAGTACTATCAAATAACTATTCCATATGATCAATACAATAACCGAACATCGCTCGATACGGAATTTCTCTGATAAAAAGGTTGATAAATTTATCCTTGATAAAATCATTTATGCCGGTACGCGTGCATCGACAACAGGAAATATGCAGGTGTATAGTATGATTATTACTACCGGGCAGAAATTGAAGGAACAACTCTGGGAAGCTCATTTTAAACAAAATATGGTAAAGCAGGCACCCGTAATTGTAACTTTCTGTGCCGATTTTAACCGATTTAATAAATGGTGCGGACAGCGGAAGGCAATACCCGGTTACGACAATTTTTTATCGTTTTTTACCGCAGCCATCGACGCCCTGCTTGTGGCACAAAATGTTGCTCTTGCATCGGAAGCTTTTGGTCTGGGTATTTGTTACCTGGGAACAACAACCTATATGGCCGAAAAAATAATCGAGATCCTCAAACTTCCTGAGTATGTCGTGCCTGTTACTACTCTGGCAATAGGATATCCTGATGAAAGCCCGGGATTAACGGACAGGTTGCCGGTTGAGGGAGTTATTCACTCTGAAACCTATAAGGATTATACTCCGGAAGATATTGACGGAATCTATAAAGAGAAAGAATCGCTGGAATCGATAAAACAATTGCTGATAGAAAATAAAAAGGAAACTCTTGCTCAGGTTTTCACAGATAATCGTTATACCAAGAAAGATAATATTGCTTTTTCACAGGCCCTGTTGAAAGTACTCGAAAAACAAGGATTTATGAAAAACGAATAAATGACAATTTAATTAGTTGTGAATTATAAGGAACTCAGAATTAAGGATCCGTTACTTCAAACATAATATTCAATTTATCAGCTATTTCCTTCATATCCTCAGCAATGGCCGGGATAATACTGATTCCTTCTTTGAGGATGATTTCTTCTTTTTCACGTTCGATATCGCCTGGTATCTTAACAGCGGGTTTTCCCGGAGCACTTTTTGCCTCACGGAAAGTGCTGATCCATTTGTCCATTTTGGCCTTAAATTCACTTGCTGGTTGAAAGGCATCGATACGCATGGCACCAAAAAAATGCCCTGTACCTTCACCGACTTTTTTATCGAGCACGGGCAAATAGGCCACTGAAGGCGGCACAAAGGGGCCGAAATTTGCGCCTGAAAGAACGGCGCTGAAAATATCCACAATTGAACCTAAACAATAACCCTTATGACTTCCATGTTCGTAGTCGCCTCCCAGCGGTAGCATTGAACCTCCTTCTTTTAATATCGAAGGATCATCAGAAGGGTTTCCATTTTTATCCTGCACATATCCCGTCAGTGTTTTTTCTCCTTTTTTTTCAGCAACGGCTAGTTTACCGCGAGCTATGGGTGTGGTAGCAAAATCGGCTACAAAAGGGGGTTGATTCCCCGTAGGGATGGCCACAGCAATAGGATTGGTACCCAGGAAGCGACTTACTGAAAAAGTTGGAGCAACCAGGGGATTTGCGTTAGTCATCGACATGCCTATCATATCGTGTTTCAGGGCCATCATAGCATAGTAACCTGCTATTCCAAAGTGATTTGAACCTCGTGTCGAAACCCATCCCGATCCGCATTTGTCGGCTTTTTCTATCGCAATTTCCATCGATCTTGTAGCGGCTACCATTCCAATGGCACCATCACCATCGACTACCGCCGTACTGGGGCTTTCATGTACTATACGAATATCAGGTTTTGAATTGATCCGTTTACTTTCCCATAGCTGGAAGTAATCCTTTATCCTGATCATCCCATGCGAAGCCAGCCCTCTTAGTTCTGCTGCAAGAAAAACCCTGGCAGTGACAGTGGCATCTTGATCGTTGCACCCCATTTTTTTAAAAACCTGTTTAGTAAAATCGAATAAATACTCGTAGGTATACATTTTCTCAATTTTTTTTGACTGCTAAAAGTAATTAATATCTCCGATTTCGTGAATTTGATTTGTTAAAGGAATTTCCTTGTTATCGATAAATATACTATTTTAGAGGTCTGTTCGTTTTTGAAGAAATACATTTTTACATTGAAAAAAATATTATTGATTTTAGCTGTCTTCTTTTGTCTTCCAATCTATGTGTTTTCGCAAAAACCGAAGGTGAAAAACGATCCCACCCATGATGAGAAACTTATTCATTTCGGATTCTCCATTGGAATGAACATGATGGACTATCGTATATCCCTCTCGGAGGAAGCAATTGACAATCATGTTTATATTGGATTGGACGAAATTATTCCGGGTATAAATATTCATGCCATTGCCAATTTAAGACTGGCTGAATATTTTGATTTACGCGCTTTACCCGGAATTTCATTTGGTGAACGATATATGTATTTTGCGAATACCCATCAATCCGACACCACTGCATTTTATACATTTGATAATTATAAGGTTGAATCGTCTTATCTGGAATTGCCCTTGTTAGTGAAATACAAGTCGAAACGTTTGAATAATTTCCGGCCCTATTTAATTGGCGGTGCCAACCTGCGATACGATCTTGCTGTGAAGCGCGAATACGATATTGAAGAACAACTCATAATGATCAATCCATTGGATATATATGGGGAAATTGGATTCGGGACTGACATTTACCTCACCTACTTCAAACTGGGTATAGAAATTAAGTATTCCTTCGGATTAACGAATATTCTGGACAATCAGGACCGTCATGGTGAATTGCCTGCCGATTTTGAAAAATATACAGCTGCGATCGATAAGCTGACATCTCATCTGGTGATCCTTTCCTTTCACTTCGAATAATTTTATACGCTAAGTCGCCGGAATTCCGAAGAAATTATGGCTGCTGCCAGCGAAACATTTAATGATTCCGAGCAGTTAACTGATTTGCTAAAATTAGGTATTAAAATGTTTTCCCTGATTAGAGGAAGAAGATCAGTTGAAATACCATGAGCTTCATTACCCAGGATTACCGCAGCAGGAGTTTTAAGTTTTTTAGTATAAATGTTTTCTCCCTGCAATGAACTCCCATAGCTAGTAAATCCCGAATCGTGCAGGCTTAAAAGCAATTCTTTCAATGCGGTATAGTAAATATTCACCCTGAAGATTGCTCCCATGGTAGCCTGAACAACTTTCGGATTATAACATTCAACAGTGTCTTCGGAACAAAAGATGTTTCTGATACCAAACCAGTCGGCCAGCCGGATTATAGTTCCAAGATTTCCCGGATCCCTGATACTGTCGAGAATAAGAACAAGATTTCCAAATTCTGAAGGTTTGGGGTAACGTGCTACAGGCTTTTGAATAACAATCAGAACGCCCTGAGGATTTTTAAGAATACTTATTTTCCGGAAGTCATCAGATGGTAATTCTATCACCTGTATATTTTTTGGAATCAATTCCGGTTTTAATTGCGACCTGTTCTCAGGAGTAAATAGCAGCATTTTAATAACCGGGGAATAGGACAGAAGTGCCTCATTCACTATTTTAATTCCCTCGGCGATATATACATTTTCCTTTTCACGATATTTTTTCTGATGTAACAATCGTACATATTTAAGATGCGATTTTGAGGTCATAATTCAGTGTAGTACATTTATTGAAAGAACTCGTTTTGTTTGCTAATTTTCGATATCTCTGTTTTTTAGATGAAACAATCAGTTATCTTTGAGCGAATGTAGTAAATTAATGCTGAAATAGAATTGCTTACAGGGTTGTCAAATAAAATCATATTCGGAAATTTAGTAATAATTGTAATGGTTTTCGGCTGGTCTTGTTCTCCAACACGAAGATTAAGTGAAAATGAATATCTTCTTAATAAAACCAGGATCGATATAGGTTCAAAGGATATCGACAATGCAGTATTAAAACCCTACGAAAAGCAGATACCCAATAAGACAATTCTGGGAATTAAGTTTCACCTGTTTCTTTATAATCTGGCTTCACCCGAAAAGGAAAAGGGATTCAGCGGATGGTTAAAGAAAATCGGAGAGGAGCCTGTTATCTGGGATCCTTTGCTCACTGAAAGAACAACGCAACAATTTAAAAATTATCTTGAAACAAAAGGCTATTTTGATAGTTATATCACTGATACAGTTTTGTTAAAGAAACAGAAAGCAAAAGTGTATCATACTATTGTACTTAATGAACCTCACCGGATTAGCAATATAACGTATCGTTTCGAAGATCAGGATATTGCTGATCTGATACTGGGCGATACGGTTAATAGCCTGATTAAAGTTGGTGACAGATTCGATAAAGAGATATTACAGCAAGAACGTCAGCGTATTGAAGATTTGCTCAAAAACAATGGTTATTTCAGGTTTTCAAAAGAATATGTTTTTTTCGATGCTGTCGAAGTAGCTGGTAAGAAACTTGTCGATCTTAAAATTATTATCAGGGAAAACATTATAGGTATACCTGATCCTGAAACAAAAGTAAAACATCATAACCAGTATAAGATCAATTCAACTTACATATATCCTAATTACGAGCTTTACTCAACAACTACCGGCGATACTGTACATATTGTAGATACCATAAACAAGGACGGCAATATTATTATCTATTCAGACAAGTTGAGAATCAGACCTGATATTGTTATTTGGCCCAACAGGTGCAAGCAGGGAGAACTGTATAAAATAAATGATGTTAAAAAAACTTATAACAATTATTCTTCCCTTGGATTGTTTCGGCTGATTAATATTCACTTTAAAGAATTGGAAGAAGACGGTTCTGATACCAGCGAATTCAGATATATCGACAGCTATATTGAATTATCTCCAAGAAAAATTCAGTTCTATCAGTATGAGATTGTTGGAACAAATACTGCCGGCGATTTTGGAGCCCGTGCCAATATATTATATAATAATTATAATCTGTTAAGAGGCGCTGAAAACCTACAGGTCCGGCTTACAGGGGCTGTTGAAGGTATGAAAAGATACGATTATCTGGCTCCAATGTGGGAAGGAGGTGTAGAATCAATACTGAGTGTACCCAAAATTCTTGTTCCTTTTAAAGCCCGGCAGTTTACCATGAGGTATAATCCTAAAACATTATTCAATATCTCGTACAATTATCAGGATCACCCATTCTATATACGTACCATTGCTAGCATATCTCTAAGCTATAAAATAAAGGGCAATCAATTTAACTCTCATCAATTCTATCCGTTAGAATTTAATTATGTTTTACTTCCCGAAGGAATCCGGGATCCGGATCAACGTAACCAAATTATAGGAACTCCAATCGAAAATAGCTTTGTCGATCATACCATCCTGGCCACCCGGTATACTTTCGAATATTCGACACAGGTTGTTGAACGCAAAGGTGATTTTATCTATTTCCGTACCAATGTCGAATCAGCAGGAAATGTAATATATGGCATAGCCAAATTAACTCCCAATGAGAATGATACCAATTTTCTTAAGGCACCCTATTTCCGGTATATAAAATGTGATGCGGATTTCAGGATAAACAAACAGGTTGCACAGGGTAACCGTATGGTATACCGGCTTTTTGTCGGTGCTGGTTATCCGCTGGGCGATCAGCGAACACTTCCCTTCGAAAAAATGTATTTTGGAGGTGGCCCTAATGGAGTGCGTGCGTGGAGCGCTACCAATTTAGGTCCCGGTTCCGAAGAAACCGATAGTCTCTATGTTAACCGGTTGGGAGATGTAAAATTTGAGGCCAATCTGGAATACCGCTTTCAACTTTTCTGGGTGATGGAAGGCGCACTTTTTGTCGATGCAGGGAATATCTGGACCATTTATGAAATTGGAGACCGACCCGGCATGTCATTTGAATGGAATCGTTTTTACAAAGAAATTGCAGTGGGAACAGGCCTCGGTTTCCGGTTCGATTTTTCTTTTCTCATTCTACGAACCGATTTTGGTATTAAGATGCGCGATCCGGCCATTCAAGATGGTAGCCGCTGGATTGATTTTAACAGATCATTAGATTATAAGTTCTTTCCAATAAAACTGGAAGATAATCAGAAGGCACGGTTATCATTTCAATTTGGGATAGGATACCCTTTCTAAAGGATTTTTTCGTGCAAATTTCAACCTACTATTGCTGAGTCTGAAGCAAACTAAAAATTATGTAAGAATTCACGGATTATTATGGGATTGCAAAAGCAGGAAATCAAGCTTATTTGATCAATATTTGGATTATGTCATTAAATTTGCGAATTGTTCTGAATAAAATATAAAATTTACCGGTTAATTGTCTTTTTAGGCTTTTACCGACCTTACTAATAATTTTAAAATTATAAATATGACAAGAGTATTTGATGTGGTAAATCCAGGAGTGTTAACAGGCGATGATCTTCAAAAAGTATTTGCTGTTGCTAAAGAAAATCAATTTGCAATGCCTGCTGTTAATGTGGTAAGCACAGACTCCGTTAATGCTGTTTTGGAAGCAGCACATGTAGTGAACTCCCCGATAATGATACAATTTTCTAATGGAGGGGCTCTGTTTTATGCAGGTAAATCTTTATCGAACGACAACCAACAGGCTGCAATCGCAGGTGCAATTTTAGGAGCTCAGAGTGTTCATCGTCTGGCAGAACTTTATAAAGTACCGGTGGTGATGCATACCGATCATGCGGCGAAAAAATTATTACCCTGGATTGACGGACTTCTCGATGCAGGAGAAGAATATTTCCGGGCTCATGGTAAACCCCTGTTCAGTTCTCACATGCTCGATCTCTCTGAAGAACCGATTAAAGAAAACATTGAGATAAGTAAGAAATACCTGGAACGAATGAGTAAAATAGGTATGACCCTCGAAATTGAGCTTGGGGTGACAGGTGGTGAAGAAGACGGAGTGGATAACACAAGTGTCGATAATGCATTATTGTACACACAACCTGAGGAGGTCGCTTTTGCTTACGAAGAACTAAAGAAGGTGAGTGATAACTTTACAATTGCCGCTGCATTCGGAAATGTGCATGGTGTTTACAAACCGGGAAATGTAAAATTAACTCCTAAAATTCTCAATAACTCCCAGGAATACATCCGGAAGAAATTCGGAACAGGACCTAAACCGGTTAATTTTGTCTTTCATGGAGGTTCCGGCTCAAGCAGGGAAGAGATCCGTGAAGCTATATCCTACGGAGTTATTAAAATGAATATCGATACCGATACACAATGGGCGTTTTGGGATGGTATCAGAAAATTTGAAGCCGCAAACCACAATTATCTGCAGGGCCAGATTGGAAATCCTGAAGGTGATGATAAACCCAACAAGAAAAAATACGATCCGAGAGTTTGGTTGCGGGAAGGTGAAAAATCGATGGTGGACAGGTTAAAGATAGCTTTTGAAGATCTGAATTGTCTTGACCGAAACTAAATACTTCAAAATGTGATTTTAAGGCTTCCAATTTTTGGAAGCTTTTTTTTTATATACCTTTTTTAATAATATTGTGAATTGATTGTCAATCTGTCAATAATATTTCATGACAAGTCACCGACATCCAAGAGCACAATTTTCCAGTAAATTCGGATTAATTGCAGCAGCAGCCGGTTCGGCCATTGGTCTTGGAAATATCTGGAAATTCCCCTATATAACCGGTGTTTACGGTGGGGCTGCTTTTCTTTTCGTTTACCTTGGTTTTATTCTGGCCATTGGTTTGCCGGTTATGCTCTCCGAGTTAATTATTGGGCGAAAATCTCGAAGAAATGCATTTGGGGCTTTTAAAAAGCTAGCACCCGGTACCCCATGGATGATGATCGGATCGTTTGGCGTTGCAGCAGCCTTTCTGATTCTTTCTTTCTACGGAGTGGTTGCCGGCTGGAGCATAAAATATATTCTATTTTCAATAACTAATCATTTTCACAATAGCACACCCGGCGATATTGCACAGTCTTTCAATACGTTCATTGCCGATCCGTTAAAC
This sequence comes from uncultured Bacteroidales bacterium, assembly GCA_964592225.1. Taxonomy (GTDB): domain Bacteria; phylum Bacteroidota; class Bacteroidia; order Bacteroidales; family UBA10428; genus UBA10428. The sequence goes on along the minus strand of CAZQCO010000057.1, from coordinate 5,829 downwards.
CCATTGATCTACCAGGTCATTTTTATGATAGTTACAGGTGCTATTGTAATTATAGGTGTTCAAAAAGGTATAGAAAGGTATTCAAAAGTATTGATGCCTGTGTTATTGGTCCTAATCATTATTCTAGATATACGGGCTGTAACTTTAAAAGGGGCTGGGGAAGGATTGCATTTTTTATTTAGTCCCGATTTTTCCAAGCTGAGTTTTGAAGGAGTCTTAAGCGCACTGGGGCATGCCTTTTTTTCATTAAGCCTGGGTATGGGAACATTAATTACATACGGATCGTATGTGAATAAAAATGATAATCTGATCAATACGGCGATACAGGTCACAGTGGCCGATACTGTAATTGCAATTTTAGCCGGAATCGCCATCTTCCCTGCTGTATTTGCTTTTAATATCGAACCGGGACAAGGTGTAGGATTGATATTTATTACCTTACCGAACGTTTTTATGCAGATGCCCGGCGGACATATATTCTCTATTCTTTTTTTCGTTCTGCTGACTATTGCAGCCCTGACTTCGGCCATTTCAATCCTAGAGGTGGTTGTTGCCTATTTCACCGAGGAACTTAAAATTAGACGTCAGATTTCGACAATATTTGCCACAGCACTTATCACACTTTTGGGTATTATATGCTCTCTCTCCCTTGGAATTTTTTCGGATATTGAAATTGCAAAACGGAATATTTTTGATTTTCTCGATCATATTTCTGCAAATATTCTCCTTCCACTAGGAGGGATGTTTATAGCATTATTTATTGGGTGGGTATTTGGTAAGTATAGAGTATTTCGTGAGGTAGCCCACGGAGGTAAACTTAAAGGCTGGTTATTAAGAACATTTATGATCCTTGTGAAATTTGTTGCTCCTCTGGCCATTTTTATTGTGTTCTTACAGGGGTTGAAAATTCTTGATTTCATAACAGCCCTATTTTCAGGAAAATAATTTTTATAGGATACTTACGATTATCCTGCATTCAATTTGAATTGAATCTTGACAAGCACAATTACAGATCGGTTAAATGAAGCTTTTGTACCTGCAGTAAATGTGCTGGAGAAAATTATTTTTTGGGATCTGGCTAAAGCATTGGGAATAGACCTACCCTATGAAGTTCCATTTGTTGTTGTATGGTTGGTTTTTGGAGGCATCTATTTTACATTTCGGATGCGCTTTATCAATATTCGTGGATTCAGGCATGCCATCGGCCTGGTTCGTGGAAAATACGATCGACCCGGTGAAAAAGGAGAAGTGTCGCATTTCAGGGCCTTAGCTACTGCACTTTCTGCAACAGTTGGTTTGGGTAATATTGCAGGCGTAGCCATCGCTATTGCTGTCGGAGGTCCGGGAGCGACCTTCTGGATGATTATGGCAGGATTGCTGGGAATGTCCCTGAAATTCTCAGAATGTACATTAGGACTGAAATATCGCAGGATATCCAATCGCGGGATAGTATCGGGCGGCCCTATGTATTATCTTGAGGATGGATTGCGAAAGAAAAATCTTACATATCTCGGATATTTTTTGGCCATTCTATATGCTGTATTAATAGTATTAGCTTCATTTGGCGGGGGAAATATGCTTCAATCGAATCAATCTTTTGCTCAACTTTGTGAAGTGGTTCCCTTTTTTAGAGGCAAGGGAATAATGATTGGTAGTATTCTGGCATTATTTGTAGGACTTGTTATAATTGGTGGTTTAAAGAGTATTGCTCGGGTTACGGCCCGGATTGTTCCCTTTATGGCAGTTTTTTATGTTATTACTGCCCTCACCATCATAGGAATAAATTACGACAGGATTATTGAGGTTTTCCGGATGATCCTGCAGGAGGCATTTAATATGGGAGCTGCTAAAGGAGGTTTTCTGGGAGTTATGATTATGGGATTCAGACGAGGTGCTTTCTCCAATGAAGCAGGTATTGGATCGGCATCTATTGCCCATGCTGCTGCCAAAACCAATATACCTGTTCGCGAGGGTCTGGTAGCCTTGCTTGAGCCGTTTATCGATACGGTTGTCATTTGTACAATGACGGCTCTGGTAATCATATTCACCGGAGTTTACGAAACCCATTCGGGTCTTAATGGAGCTCCACTTACTTCGGCCGCGTTTGCAAAGGTTTACAACTGGTATCCATATTTGCTTGTAGTGGCTATTTTTCTGTTTGCCTTCTCTACCATGATCTCCTGGTCATACTATGGGTTGAAAGGATTTATTTTTTTATCTTCCAAGTTTTGGAAAAACATTAAAATCCCTACATTTATATATCAGGTTCTTTTCCTGTTTTTTGTTATTCTTGGTTCTGCCACCGATCTAACTGATGTTATAACATTCTCGGATATGATGATACTTGGTCTGGCATTTCCAAACCTGATAGGATTATTAATCCTCAATAAAGAAATAAGGCAAGATTTAAACAGTTATTTAAAACGAATCAGGTAATTAATATAGCAGCGAGGTCCTTTTAATATTATGCATCGATTTGAATGGATAAAAGGGTTTTTCTCTTTTTCAAAAGCGGAAACCAGAGGAATCATTGTTCTCCTGATAATACTTATGGTACTTCTTGTTATAAAATCTGTAATGTACAAGAAGTTGGATAAGTATGATCTGCAATCCTATTATCCCAATGATACAACAATAACATCTGAATCAGAGGGACATTTCAATAACTCCTTAGGTTTAGCCAGTAGAAGCAAACTTCCTAAAGTAATCTCCCGACCTGTGGATCCGAATACGGCTTCATACAACGATTTGACGGCTATCGGAGTGCCTTCTCGAGTTGCCCGCACGCTTATTAAATATAGGGAGAAAGGAGGTGTCTATTCCACACCCGATGATCTGCTAAAAGTATATGGTTTCGATTCTTCGTTGTATTCGACTTTGAAAAATTTTCTTTATTTCAGCCCGAAAAAAACTAAACCTGCTAGTAATTCGAAAATCCCGGACCAAATGTTCAGCATTGAGCTAAACCGCTCCGATTCGGTGGTTCTGGAAAGATTACCCGGAATAGGTCCTGTGCTTGCAGCAAGAATAATTAAGTACCGTAATAAATTAGGAGGATTCTATTCATCAGAACAACTTACGGAAGTATATGGAATAACCGACAGTCTATTTCTAATACTAACAAAATATATTGAAACAGATACATCCCTGATTAACAAGATGAATATAAACTCCTTATCCCTTGAAGAGTTTGAACAGCATCCATATTTAAATAGATTTCAGGCTAAAGCTATAATAAGTTATCGTCGACTTATAGGCCCATTTACCTCAGTAAATCAATTAGTTGCAAATTATTTAGTTCCTGAAGAAACCTACTATCACTTGCTTCCATATCTGACTGTGAACTAGAGATAATTTGAATAATTATTTGTTTGAAATGCATTCTTTTTTGAAAAATATTCTCTATTTTTATAGATAACAAAACTTATTTATTACGATAAGTGCCGGTATTATTAATAGATCCTGGATTATTATTTCATATAATTTTTAAATGAATTAATTTGGTAAATCCAATCAGCTGTAATAAATTTGCGGCTCATTTTACTAAACATCTGTAAACTATGATTATAGTTCCTGTAAAAGAAGGCGAAAACATTGAGAGAGCATTAAAGAAGTTTAAAAGAAAATTTGAAAAAACTGGAGTGATAAAAGAACTCAGAGTTCGCCAGGCATTCAAAAAACCTTCTGAAATAAAAAGAGATGTAGTTAAGCGCGCAGTTTACATCCAGCAAATACAACAGAGCGAGGAATAGTGAGCAATACTTAGGGATAATCCAGGAAAAAGGTACCGGCCATAACCTAAATTTTATCCCTGAGTATGAAAACACTTCAACCATTCATTAATTACATAAAAGTAGAGAAAAGGTACTCCCGATATACAGTCAGGGCGTACTCTGATGATATTTCACAGTTTGCAGCATTTTGTCAGGATCAGTCATCTTCAGCTGATATTCAATTTGTCACTCAATCCGACATTCGTGAATGGATACTTCACTTACTTAATTCAGGCATTTCAGCACGTTCATTACGCAGAAAGATAGCATCGCTAAATGCCTACTATAAATTCTGTCTCAGAAACCAGTTTATTACAGTCAATCCTGTCGAAGGGATTATTTTACCCCGAATCGATAAAAAGCTTCCTGAGTTTATAAAGGAAACTACTATTGATACTATATTTGGAGAGGAACAATTCGAAAAAAGTTTTTCAGGAATTCGGGACCGGTTTGTACTTGAATTATTCTATGCAACAGGTATGCGATTATCTGAATTAATCAACCTTACTGAGGATAGCTATGATGCTCAAAAGGGTGAATTGAAAATTCTGGGAAAGCGAAATAAGGAAAGGATAGTCCCGCTAACGAAACATGTTATTTCGTTAATGGATGATTATAAAAAAATCAGGTCTGAACAAATGGGCCAGTTATCACATAATTTTCTGATTATAAATGACAATGGTACTCCTGCTTACAGTAGAATGATACAGCGACTTGTTCGTAAACACTTAATAAAAGGAACTACACTCGATAAAAAAAGTCCGCATCTGTTAAGACATACTTTTGCAACACATATGTTAAATAACGGAGCCGATCTCAATGCAGTAAAAGAATTACTAGGACACGCGAATCTTGCTGCTACGGAAATATATACACATACTACTTACGAAAAACTTAGATCAATATATAAACAAGCTCATCCAAGAGCATAAATCATGGAGGGTTATATTATGAATATTAAAATTAATTCGCTAAGGTTTTCACCCACCAAAGAATTGGAAAGTTTTGTTGATAGTAAAGTCAAGAAACTAGGCTTATTTTATGATGAGATAATTGGTGCCGAAGTTTTCTTAAAATTGGAGAACACACAGAACCTTGAAAACAAAGTAGCGGAAATCCGGCTGGATATCCCTGGTAACGAGCTTTTTGCGAAAAAGCAAAGTAAATCTTTTGAAGAATCAACAGATGATGCAATTAGTGCCCTAAAACGACAAATTACAAGGTATAAAAACAAGAGGAAACGCGCGTAGTCAGGGCATTACAAAAAATAAATAATTATTGTGTGATATGAATAAAATATTTCATACATTTGCCAACCGATTTTGGGGGGTGACTCCTGAAATCGGTGTTCTTTAAGGGGATAAGCCGATGTAGCTCAGTTGGCCAGAGCAGCTGATTTGTAATCAGCTGGTCGGGGGTTCGAATCCCTCCATCGGCTCATTAAGATCGGGGGAGATACCAAAGTGGCCAACTGGGGCAGACTGTAAATCTGCTGGTGTACGCCTTCGGAGGTTCGAATCCTCCTCTCCCCACAAGTTTCTGAGTGTGAGTATGTTAATTTTTCATGCGGCACTCTTTTTTACAAGAAAAGGGAAGGTCAGTAACATTGGCCGGGAATATCAGAACTGAACAGGTTCATTGAGAAGATGAAAAGAAAAAATTTAACAGGCGGGAGTAGCTCAGTTGGTAGAGCATAACCCTTCCAAGGTTAGGGTCGCGGGTTCGAATCCCGTCTCCCGCTCGAATAGGGTACTTTGATATGATGATTTTTGAGCTCTGATGAGTGGTCTTATTTTCAAACCAAGTGCATTTTTATGTGTTTGATTATTAGATCATTTCAGGAAGTTTGACTAACTTGCCTGCCTTGAGTTATTTTATATCTTGTTCATCGGTTGGAAATCTCTGATTTTTACGGAGATTAGTTTGATAAGCTTAATTAATTCATTAATTTTGTAGCTTTTTCGAATTGAAATTTCCAACTTTTAAGCCGATGTAGCTCAGTGGTAGAGCGTTTCCTTGGTAAGGAAGAGGTCATGGGTTCAAATCCCATCATTGG
>CAZQCO010000056.1:0-26203 GCA_964592225.1 uncultured Bacteroidales bacterium | reverse complement strand
GTCCGACGGGCGCCATTGAAAGCCGTCATTTCACTGACAAACAAATACTTTCGCAAATAGAAGGTTTGCTTAAAACAGAAAAAGAACCTATTTAATAAAAACGATCATGGCATTTGAACCAACCATAGTATCTTTTCTTTGTAACTGGTGTTCCTATACAGGCGCTGATTTAGCCGGTACTTCGCGCATTCCCTATGCTCCCAACCTCCGTACTATCCGTATCATGTGTTCGGGACGCATTGAACCTACTTTTGTTTTAAAAGCCTTTCGTGAGGGTGCCGACGGAGTATTAATGTGCGGTTGTCATCCGGGCGATTGTCACTACCACGAAGGCAACTATAAATGCCTGAGAAGGTATCACCTCTTGCAGAAATATATTCAGCAGATGGGAATTGAAGAAGCGAGGCTCCGGCTGGAATGGATCAGTGCCAGTGAAGGAAAACAGTTTGCTGCCCTGGCCAATGAGTTTACAGAGACCATACGGCAGCTGGGACCCAGCAAGATAAAGAAAGTGATGGAAACGCTTACCTGATGAATAATTAAGATTTCAGGTGTATCAGAATTTTAAAAGAAGATTAAAGAATATCTAAATCGCAGAGATAAAAATATGTCGAAACAGAATAAAGAAAAACCAAAGCTTAAATTGGCGATATACTGGGGGGCTGCATGTGGTGGTTGCTGTGTATCGGTGCTCGATGTGCATGAAAAGTTATTTGATGTTGTTGCAGCTGCCGACCTTGTTTTCTGGCCCATAGCGCTTGATACGAAATACGCCGATGTAGAGGCCATGGAAGACGGTTATATCGATGTTACCCTATATAATGGAGCAGTAAGAAACAGTGAAAATGAGCATATTGCAAAATTACTGCGTCAAAAATCCAAAATATTAGTGGCCTACGGTTCATGTGCCCACATGGGAGGAATTCCTGGTCTGGGCAATTTTCATAACAGGGAACAGATTTTCGATAGAGTATATCACACTACTGAAACAACCGTCAATAAAGAAAAAATTGAGCCTCAAACCAAGTATAAAGTTCCTGAAGGAACACTTACTCTCCCGGAATTTTACAATGATGTACGTACGCTGGATCAGGTTGTGGATGTGGATTACTACCTGCCTGGCTGTCCACCTCAAACCGAACGTCTGATTGAAGTATTTATGGCTATTGTCACGGGTGCAGAGTTACCGCCAACCGGTTCGGTTATAGGTGCGACCGAGAAAACACAATGCGATGAATGCAAACGGATAAAAACAGATAAGAAAAATATTAAAGAATTCAAACGCCCGACCGAGGTTATTGATGATGGCATCACCTGTTTCCTGGAGCAGGGATTGATTTGCATGGGTCCTGCCACGCGTTCCGGTTGTGGTTACCGATGTATTGAGGGCAACAGTCCGTGCCGGGGTTGCTATGGTCCACCTTCAACATCCCCTGATCCCGGAGCAAAAATGATGTCGGCTATTGCCACCATGATCGATTCAAACGATCCGGATGAGATTGCAAAAATTGTTGAACAGATCGAAGATCCGGCAGGTACCTTTTATCGTTTCAGTCTGCCTGGATCTATACTTCGTCGTAAACTCATTGAAACTCATACCTGATGAAACAATATACCATTGATCCGATAACGCGACTTGAAGGCCATGGCAAGATTGAGATTTTCTGCAATGATGATGGCGACGTAGAGAACGTATATTTCCAGGTTCCTGAATTAAGGGGATTTGAAAAATTCTGTGAAGGACGTCCGGTAGAAGAGTTATCTCAAATTGTTACCAAAATATGCGGTGTTTGTCCGGGTTGTCATCATATGGCTTCCGGAAAAGCTGCCGATGCTGTATATGGAGTTGAGATTCCTCCTACCGCAAGAAAACTGCGCGAATTATTTTATATGGCTCATTTTATTCACAGCCATATTGCACATTTCTATGCACTCGCTGCACCCGATTTTGTAGTGGGCCCCACAGCCAAACCTGAAGAACGAAATATCCTTGGGGTAATAGCCAAAGTAGGAAAAGAAGTAGGTACCGAAGTAATTAAACAGCGTCGGTTGGCACAGGAAATACAGGCCTTGCTTGGAGGTCATCAGACTCATGTGGTGATGAACGTCCCGGGAGGAGTTAAAAAAGGACTTACTGAAGAACAAAGAGATGATATTGTTGAGCGGGCAAAAGGATTTATAGAATTCTCAAAATTCTCTCTGAAGATTTTCAATGATGTTGTATTGGGTAATGAATCCTATGTGGACCTGATACTGAATGGTCCTTACTCATTGAAAATCCATTCCATGGGTCTTGTCGACGATAATAATAAGGTCAATTTCTACGATGGAAAAGTAAGGGTTGTCGACACGGAAGGAAAAGAATTATGTAAATATGGCCCGCATGAATATATGAATTTTGTTGCTGAAAGAGTCGAACCCTGGAGCTATCTGAAATTTCCATATCTGAAAGAAAAGGGTTGGAATGGATTCAATGAGGGAAATGATTCAGGAGTTTATCATGCCACTCCCCTATCCCGTTTGAATGTAGCCGATGGAATGGCAACTCCGTTAGCACAAAAGGAATACGAGGGTATGTATAAAACCCTTGGAGGTAAACCTGTTCATTCAACTCTGGCCATGCACTGGGCCAGGTTAATTGAATTGTTGTATTCTTCGGAAAATTGTCTCCTCCTGGCGCAAGATCCTGAAATAACCGGCAAAGAAATCCGTGTTATACCCGAAGAAGTAATTGGTGAAGGAATTGGTATTGTTGAAGCACAAAGGGGCACGCTAACACATCACTACTGGACTGATAAAAAGGGAATAGTTACCAAAGTGAATATTGTTGTAGGTACAACGAATAATAATGCTGCCATATGCATGTCGTTGAAAAAAGCTGCTCAGCATCTTATTAAAAAAGGTGTTACTGTCGATAGCGGTATCCTGAATATGGTTGAAATGGCTTTCAGGGCATACGATCCCTGTTTTTCGTGCGCCACTCATAGTCTGCCCGGAGAGATGCCATTAATCGTTAATTTCAGGGATCTAAATGGAAATTTGATAAGATCAGTCAGAAGAGATAATCAGTAATGCCGGATATGCAAAGACAAAGTCCAATATTGATTCTTGGTCTGGGAAATGAACTGCTCTGCGATGATGCAATTGGTATCCGGCTGGTTACAGAATTTAAAGAACTTTACAAATCGTCCGGAATTGATTTTCTATCTTCATGCAACGGAGGACTGGAGATTGTTGAGCTTATATCAGGCTATGAACAAGTGATTATTATCGATGCGATCAAAACACAAAATGGTATTCCGGGCAGTGTTTACCATTATACACCAGATGACTTTAAAGATACATTGCATGTGTCCAGCTTTCACGATATTTCATTTCTGACGGCTTTAAAGTTTGGTGCATATATGGATATAAAGATTCCCAGGGATATCCATATCCTTGCTATCGAAATTGTTGAGGATCTGTTGTTTAGTATTGAGTTCTCAGAACCGATAAAGAAAAAATACGGCATCATAAAAAAGCAGATCAAAAACTTAATCGATCAAGCGCTCAACAATAATAATACTAAGAATTACCATAAAAAATATAAATCAGAAGGTTCAAACACCTTTGATCAGTTGAATTATTCAAATACAATGCACTAATGATTGTGTAATTCTTTGACGAGAATTTGATTTTTACTATATTACGGATGTATTTTTAATGAAATAGTTCTAACTTAAATTGCAGATTATGTATTCGGTAAAAGATATTCTAGACGAAAAAGGCTATGAGGTTTTAAGAATAGATCCGGAAGCCACAGTTTATGAAGCCCTGAAAAAGATGGCCGGAAAAAATATAGGTGCTCTGCTGGTTGAAAAAGATGGAAAAGTCGTTGGTGTTTTTTCCGAACGCGATTATGCAAGAAAGATTATTCTAATGGGGAAATCTTCAAAAGAATCAAAGGTAGGTGAACTCCTCTCGGAACGTATATTTTATGTAAAACCTACAACCACTACTACCGAATGTATGCAAATAATGACCGATCACCGGGTGCGTCATTTACCTGTTATGGAAAATAACAAACTTGTCGGAATTGTATCTATAGGTGATATCGTAAATAAAATTATTCAGAGTCATAAAAATACTATCAAGCAGCTTGAGGATTATATTCTGGGTAAAACCCTTCCATAATAAAGATATTTCTTGAAATATAGGAAAAGAGTCCCTTGAATGAAGGGACTTTTTTTTATTTTTACTATATGACAATTCTGATAATTCTTGCACACCCCTCAAAAAGCAGCTTCAATCACGCTATAGCGAGAGTTGCCAGGAAGACCTTGAAGGATATTGGACATAAAGTAATTTTTCATGATCTGTATAAAGAAAACTTCAAACCGGTTCTGCCCGAAAAGGAGATTTTAAAAAACAGTACCAGCCAAAAATCGATTCGCCAGCATTGTGACGAATTACTTGCCGCTGAAGGTATTATTATTATTCATCCGAACTGGTGGGGCATGCCACCCGCTATACTTAAGGGTTGGATCGACAGAGTGTTCCGACCTGGAGTTGCCTACGAATTTCAGGAAGGTAATACCGGAGAAGGAGTGCCTATAGGTTTGCTTAAAACCCATACTGCTCTTGTTTTTAACACTTCAAATACTAGTAAGGAAAGGGAAGAAAATATTTTTCTCGATCCACTGGAAACACTTTGGAAGAGTTGTATTTTCTTTCTCTGTGGAGTGAGGATCTTTTATCGCAGGATGTTCAGTGTTGTTGTAACAAGCACTGAAGAACAACGAAAACAATGGCTAAATGAAGTGGAACAAATCATAGAGAGATATTTTGGAAATAAAGAGCAAAACAAACTTTAACAGTTAACTTGTAATTTTTACTTACGATTATAATTTAAAAAAGCGCCCCGTTTTGAGGCGCCTTATTTAAAATGTAAATTCCCCGGCCATTTTACTTTTGCATAACAGAAAGTTCTTCATCAATATTTTTAAGCACTATTGTGGCGGGGTATCTTTTCCTCACCTCATCCTGCTGAAATTCGGTTAATTCATTATATCCGGCTTTAAAATGTTCTAAAGCATACTCATCCCTCAACTCGTTCAGCAGACCGAATACCAGATCGTAATAAGCCAACACAGTTGTATACCTTGTCAATCCATTATATTCTATGCGTGTAATATACTTTTGCGATTCTTTCATGATCTTCATTAATTGCGGCCTGAGTTTCTGAGGCGAGATATTTTTATCAAATGCATCTATAGTAAAAAGACTTATTCCTCGCTCTTTAATTTCATCATCTGATAGAATTTCAATTCCCTCCAATGGCGGCAACCTGAGGGTTCTTCCGTAGGCATGTGAGAGCAAAACAGATCCTTTCCCGTTTTTCGGAACTGCCATAAATACAACCTTAAATAAATTATTATCCCGGAGCGATTGTATAATGACATCCATGTCTTTCATCAACACGTCTCTATCGATGAACAATTTAACAGTCATTCTTTTCATTGCCAATTTATTCAGGCTGGCTTTCTGATTTTTAAGCAACCTGTTAATATCGGCCAGGTTGCCTTCCTTATCACGCACCATCAATTTCTTACCAGTATATGCCAGATTGAAATATTCCGGCCAGTCAATCAGTAGATATTCTTCAATTGCAGGCAGATCAATTTCATTTGCCATTGATCCGATGGCCCAGGCTAGCGAATTTGTCTGCTCTACTTTTTTATAACGGGTAGGTTCAGAGTCGCTCCACCATATCTGAAGCACATTTCCATCGAAGTCATAATTAAGTTCAACAACTTCACCCGGCCACAATTCAAGGGAAATTTTATCCTTCGTCATACCAGCCTTAAACTCTTTCAGGTTACTTTCATCTTCGAGAATCGATAATGAATTTGCCCCGAAAGCCAGCAGCCTGCCATATGACTGCCTGTCAAGATTTTCCCAGATGCCTTGGAATTTTGATATTTCATTTATGTGTTTGAAAGATACATAATTCGAAAAACTCCTTCCGGAACCCTTAAATGTCAGATTGGCAAAAAAGAAGAAGAGAGCGATACCACAAGGAACTATCAGCAAGACTTTAAGTTTTGCTGCAAAACCTGATTTAATTTTTGTCATCATAGCTATTCGTTTTTGAATGGATAAAAGATTAAAATTATTCACCAGCTCAACTGAGCGAATGCTGATCAACTGAGTTAAAAGTAATGACTGGTAATCGAATAGCTCAAATCCCTGATCTACTACCTGCTTGTCTGCAAGATACTCATGGTTTGTCTTAATGGCCTTCTGCAGTTGCCATGCAAGAGGATTAAACCACTGAAGTATATTCAGACTATGCGCAAGAAGAAGATCGAAAGAATGTCTTTGCCGGACATGTATGCATTCATGAGCAAGGATCTTTTCGAAATCTTGTTTTTCATAAACCTCCTTGTTTACAAACACATACCGGAAAAATGAGAAGGGAGGGATTTCCTCCTGTAGTTGAACAATAATAAACCTTCCGTCCCGGATGCGTGGATTCTTCCTGATTGTTTTAATCAACCAGAATAATAAACCAACCAGGCGGAAGAAGAATAATGCAATACCAGTAAGGTAAACCCACAGGATAATTCTAATCCAGGGGAAATAGTCCTTACTGTTGAAAGAGACAGAAGATACATTGCCTGCAAGTCCGGTTTCTTCGGAGTTTATATTTATGTTTATGTTTGTAGAATTCTTCGTGTTCATCAATTCAGGAAAGTCCTCAAAAGCTTTACTATAAGAGGTTTGATCAACCGATAACCTGAAATTAGGATCGGTCAGTGCAATCAACCTGCTGTAATACGAACGGACTTTATGTATTTCCAGTACCGACGATTCTACTGTGTGTATTTTCTCCGATGAAAAGGATATATGAACAATAGGTACAATAAGTGAGAATATCATAATTCCCAAAAGAAAGTGACGATTGAACTCAAAGAAGGTCTCGCGTTGAAAAAATAACAAATACATTCCAAAAAGTATACTTAGACATATACTGCTCTCAAAAAGATATAAAAGAAGGGAAATCATGATTTATCCTCTTTTTGTTTCTTTATATCTGACAACATTTTCATTACCTCATTCACCTCATTAATATCCAGATCCTTCTTTTCCGAAAAAAAGCTGACTACCTGTTTTAGTGAATTATTATAATAGTCTTTAACCAGTTTTTTCATCTGGCTCTTTCTGTAATGTTCCCTGGTAATCAGAGGATAGTATTGATAGGATCCCCCATAGGCATTAAATCCAATCATATTTTTCTTTACGAGTACTCGTACTATAGTCGATACGGTATTATACGGAGGTTTGGGATCGGGAAAAAATTCAATCATATCTTTAATGAATCCCTTATCAATATCCCAGAGAATCTGCATTATTCTTTCTTCCGCTTTGGTTAGTGTAAGCATCCGATTACAAGTTTAATTGATCAGCACTCCAAACATACAACTTATTTTTAAGTTATGCAACTTATTTTTAAGTTAATAGAATTTATTTAGCAGTTTTCAATACAAAAACAACTTATACCATAAGGATTTTCTATTTCTAAATTGCAAGCCAATTTTAGAAAACAGATAGGTTTAATCCTTTACTTCAATTCAAATTAAGCATCAGGAATTTGAATTTATGATGCTTGTCTCCTCCTTCTGAACTGGTTATGAAATAATACCAACTCAAGAGCTTTTTGAATTGCCTGGTTAATTGGAAAGTACGATACGGCGAGCACAGGATCGATGCCATAAAGTCTCAGGTAGTATGCCGAATTTACCGGTGCCTTTTTAATTTGCGTCAATACCATCTCTTCCCGGATGGAAGATTTGATCTTTTTACAGCTAATAAGATGTGGTTGACTGTTTTTATCGAGTTTAACGGCAAATCCGAACAAACGACAAATAAGCCCCCTGTTCTCATACACAGAACATCCTCCATCTTTCAGGAAAGGATTGTAAAAGATACAAATGTTGTTCTCCCCTGTTGAATAAATTCGCTGTAATATTTCTTCGGCCTTTCCACTTTTAAATAATATATAGGCTGCAGGAAGAAATTCAAGTATCATAGCTTCGATATCAGGATTCAGGCAACATTCACTACAACCTGCTACACATGTTAGTTTTGATACCTTTTTAAAACACCTGATATCCTCGTCCAGTTCACGATAAACCTGGTTTACCGCCCGCACTTTATGAATAAGCATACTCCTGAAATCAAATCATTAAGATTCTATACTATTTCTTTTGAATACATTTCAATTAACTTATTTCCGTGCAATCACTAAAAAGTATTTCCATTCCATCCTTATAAAATTTGAAATTACTCCCTTCCATATCTTCAGGTAGATATTTTAATTTGATTGTACGGAGAGACTGTTTTTTACGCTATTCTTTGCCTGAATAAGATTATTACTAAAACGAAGCTCAGCAGCCTGAAGAATGTTTTTAAGCATCTCGGCATAACTTATATCGCTGGCGCCGGCCATTTTTGCCAGATGCCCGTCCCAACACCAACCGGGATTCGGATTTACCTCCAGTAATTTTGGAACCCCCTTGCTGTCCAGGCGCCAGTCGAACCTGCTGTAATCTCTGCATTCTAATCGTTCACCCAATTTTAAACTATACTCAATAATCAGCTTTTCAGTTGATTCAGGTAATACGGCCGGTATAGAACGAAGCAATTGAAAATAGGGTGAATCCTGAAGCCATTTAGCCTCGTAACCGCAAATTCTGGGCAGTCCTTCCGGAAGCTGTGAGTAATCTTCCTCAACAATAGGCAACACAGAATATGATTCGGGAACATTACCAATAATTCCCAGGGTCAAGTCCTTCCCTGTCAATAACTCTTCTACCAGTAAGGGTTTATCGTATCCGAATTGTTCACGGATCTTAAGAATGGCATCATTTAACTCTTCAACATTGTAGGCAACACTTTTCTGTGTAATCCCAAAACTTGAATCACCAAAGTTGGGTTTAGCCAAAACAGGAAAAGCAATGTTCATTTCAAATACGTTATCTTCAGGCTTTATATAGAAGGCATCGGCAACCGGAACCCCCATTTCCTGTGCAATACCTCTGATCAGCGATTTATCGTAACAGTAAGCCAGACATTGTGGATTGGAACCTGTATAGGGAATCTCAAGCATTTCCAATAAAGCAGGGACATGAAGCTCTTTGCGCGCATCGTTCAGGTATCCCTCATCACACAAATTAAAAACATAATCGATCTTACTCTTAAGTTTATTCATGTCACTTATCAGCATATTATGATTATTGACATAAGTAAACCGATACTCTTTAAGGGAACTCAGGGCTATTTTTAATTGCTGAATTGTATTGTAATCATCTTCGTCGAAAACCGTGGAAGGTTTTATGATATCAGGCTTTTGAGGATCGCCCATAATAACCACTATATTTTTAACTTCCACTTTCTGTTTTGGGGCCGACCATTCTTTAATGACCTCAGAAGTTGTTATAATTCTTCGTTCCATCAGTCCCAGATCCTGATTTTTTTTCGAACTGGTTTTATAGTTATCGTGAAAATTAATTTTACTAAAACCTGCCGCACCGAGTATTTCCTGAAGTCTCTCTTTAGTATAAAGCCTTTCCGCATAGAACTGATCGACAAGTACACCTTTATTTATATTATTAATTACCTCGCGCGAAATTAACCGTTCACCATCCTTGGCCAACGACCGCTCGCGACATACAAAATGGTTTTTATCGATCCATTCCCAGCTTCTGGGATTGTAATGCTTTTTCAGGTAGTTCCCATCAGCCACATCGATCAAAAATCGTCCATAAGGCTTTAATACGCGGAATATTTCTTTCAGAATTTTAACATCATCTTCAATACTCTCGAAATATCCGAAACTGTTCCCTAAAATCATCACAAAGTCAAATGTGTCAGTTGGATACGGCAGCTTACGTGCATCGCCTTCTTTAAAGTTCACAGAAAGTTTCTCCGCAGTACCTGTCTGTTTTGCTCTTCGAATCAGGTAATGTGAACGATCCATACCATAAAGGTTTGTTAAACCTCTCCTGGCCAATTCAAGTACATGACGACCCTGTCCGCATGCGAGGTCAAGTATTATAGAATCTTCCTTTAAATCAAGGATGTCCGAAAACATATCAACCTCAAAACGTGTGATTTCACCATCATCAACTACATCGGCATCGGTTTTCAGATACATCGAATTAAATATTCGCTGCCACCAATCGGGGAGAAGGTAGTCTTCAAGGTTTTTTACAGGTCCGTGTGAATGTATATGTTGTGTACCGTTTTTTTTACTTTTTTGGTTTGTATTTTGTCCATTTTTCATTATTTCACTTTTTATTGATTTTAAAAAATAAGCATTAATCTTCGACTCTATTTACACTAAGCTACCCATTCCTAAATATTTTTTCTGAAATCCTTGATTTTTTTGTTAAAATGGGGATAAATAAAAATTAAAAGTGTTGCGAGTATGGCTATCAACACGATCAATAATTGCCTGTGCTCATTAATTTCCTTAAACCCATAATATATTTTATTACGAAACGACTTTTGCATCAATAATAACAGGGTAATTGCCAGTATTAAAGAAAATAATATAACCCTCAAATTCATTTGATAAGAATTTATAAAAAATTGTTTGAATAAGTTCCGACAGAACAACCGTTAGTCTTATTTCTACCTATTGAAAATAATGCTATTTTGATTTCAGTATATCCGATATACTTCATCATTCCCCAAAAAGCATGCATGGCTCTCAAGTAAACAGTTGGAATAAACCTCCTATGACCAAGAAAGACTCCCGATCCTTCAGAATTTTGTATAACTTCGACTCAATTATTAAATTCATAATCAAGCTTTTAAATAAGTTGTCAATTTAAATCATTATAATGAGCAAAGTTTACTATAAAAAACAATATGAAGCTGGTTTATGCACTTAAAAATTAAAAAAATTATTAACCAGGTTACTAACCTTGAAAAGAAGACTTCATATTGATTATCAGGCCTTTCATTACTGATTTATTTCTAAATCGCTTATTATAAGCATTGGATTACTTTTGTAAGCTATTTACTAATTCCATCTAGCTCTTCTGAGTTAATTTCGCTATTTTAACTTTACAAATTGCTCTTTAATCATTAACAAGCTAACTATAGTAGAATAAATTAAGATGTATTTCTTTGTAGATGATAAACTTGATCAGAGTATTACAAAACCAAATTTCAACTCCATGAGAAAAATTAAATTTTTTATTTCTCTATTTACGCTAATTTTCCTGACCCTGAATTGCCTATTAAGTCAGGAAAACGAAATCATTATCACAGGTAAACCCATCGTTCCGGATTGTCCTGAGTGGTTAAATACAGCGGTATTTTACCAGATTTACCCACAAACATATTATGACACAGATGGAGATGGAATTGGCGATTTACAGGGAATTATCGAAAAGCTCGATTATATAAAAAGCCTTGGGATTGATGCTATCTGGTTAAATCCCTTTTTCGAATCACCTTTCTGCGATGCCGGATACGACATTTCCGATTATTACAAAGTAGCGCCTCGTTACGGTACTAATAATGACGCTCGGAAACTATTTGAGGAGGCCCATAAAAGAGGCATTCGTATTATTTTCGACTATGTAATAAGTTATACCTCCATTGAACATCCGTGGTTTAAAGAATCGGCAAAGCAGGATACAAATAAGTATACCAACTGGTATATCTGGAACGATAATACCTGGAAAAATCCTCCCGATGCATATAAGGATGCCTTCATTAAAGGATACAGTCGGCGAAACGGACAGTTTATGCGAAATTTTTATTGGTGTCAGCCGGCATTAAATTTTGGTTTTACCAAACCTGAAGAACCCTGGATGTTACCTGTCGACCA
Organism: uncultured Bacteroidales bacterium; assembly: GCA_964592225.1. GTDB lineage: Bacteria > Bacteroidota > Bacteroidia > Bacteroidales > UBA10428 > UBA10428. The sequence goes on along the minus strand of CAZQCO010000056.1, from coordinate 14,316 downwards.
CCCCGATGTGATGGCTATGCGTGAAGAATTGAAAAATATACTTCGCTTTTGGATGGACATGGGTGCCGATGGTTTCAGGGCTGATATGGCCGGTGCCCTGGTTAAAAATGCTAATGTAGTCGGCAATGATCAGTTTTATAGCACTAAAGATAATGCCACCCTGCAATTCTGGCAGGAAATCAGGGAAATATTAAATAACGAATATCCCGATGCAGTTATGATTGCCGAATGGTCGGGTCCTAAAGATGCGCTGAATAATGCCTTTCATGCCGATTTCTTTCACTGGTTCAACGGATATAATGATCTTACCCAGAAAGAAAGCTGGCGAATTTTGAATGGCTATTCCGAAGGGCATAGTTTCTTCGACCAGGAAGGAAATGGCAATATCATGAATTTTCTAAACAGCTATATGGAACAATACGATGCTACAAGAGACATGGGATATATTGTTGTTCCCTTTGGTAACCATGATAATGCGCGGATAAATGTTGAAAGAAGTGATAAAGAACTTGAAATGATCTATGCATTCGGCATTACCATGCCGGGTATTCCCTTTGTATATTATGGAAACGAGATTGGAATGCGTCAATTGTACGATTTACCTTATGTTGAAGGAGCCTATAAACCCCGTGCCGGAAACCGGACTCCTATGCAATGGAATCCGGGAACGAATCTGGGTTTTTCAACTGCCAGTCCGGAACAATTGTACCTGACCGTCGATCCTGCACCCGATGCACCTAATGTTGCAGATCAGGAGCTTGATCCGAATTCATTACTTAATAAACTTCGAATTCTGATTGAACTGAAGAAAAATGAACCGGCTTTGAAAAGTTATGCTGAATTTATTCCGTTATATGCAAAGGAAAATACCTACCCTTTCATTTTTGTACGGGCTCTGGATGATGATGTAATTCTATGTATTTATAATCCTGCCGATCGACCAGAAAAAGCAGATTTTTTATTAAATATCAAAGCCTCTAAGTTAACACTCATGACAGGTGATAGAATCAAGGTAAAAAAAAAAGAAAAAAACTATACAGTTGAATTACCTCCGATAAGCTACAGTATATATAAGCTGGAATTATAGCAGTACTTCGTGAAAATTTTAATATATAAAATGGAGTATGAAAAAATCATACTCCATTTTTTCTGCATTCTATTATTACTATATACCACTAACCTGTTTATCCTTTGGATATTTCACCGAATAAACAAATCGTATCTTTTTGCTCTCGCCCGGAGCCAGTTCAATTTTCCAGAGTAATTTACCATAATCGGCCGTATAGCTGGCTCCTTCCATCTCTTCTATTTCCACTACAATATCTTTATTTTGCGAGATAGGAACCTGATCGAGTACTTCAATAGTAACCGGTATTTTCTTATTATTTCGCAAAATGATTTCATACCCTTTAAGTTGTTTTTTATTGGTCCCAATTACCCGGGCAGAAGTAAAATCTGTCAGCGTGTTCCGTTTAACCGATATGGCATCATCACGTCCCATCGAAACGATCAGTGAATCGCCTGTTACTTCCGGATTCAAATAGGTTTGTCCTACAAACATGCCTTCAAAGAAAATATTGGATTGACCGGGAAGTAAATCAAACTGACCATACTCACCTACTTTGGCCAATAAAAATGCATGCTGGTTGAGTTTTGGAACCGTATGATAGGTATAAGCAGCAGGTAATTCGAAATTTCTGATAGGAACAATATGTTGTTTTCCATCGGCCGGAATATCCTGTTCTATCTTAATCTCATATTCGGTGGCCATCTGGTTCGAAACCTGATTGACCTGATAGGGCACAGGAGCAGCTTCTTCCAGCTCTGGTCCCGCTACAGCTTCATCGGCATAAATATTCATAGCCCTCATAGGTGCAGCATCAGCACTTTTATAGGCTCCATAACCTGGTGTGGGTAAAGGCTGATAAAAGTCGATATACCAGGGATTCAATACCGGACGTTCATTGTTTACCGTGGGGTTTCCCGTAGATATTACCAGTTCCACTCCCTTCCAGTCGAATCCGGTATTTTGAAAAACATTGGCTTTATATACCAGGTCAATCGGACCAGTTGTACCTGCACAGCGAAGATCGTAAAGAGGTGACCAACCAGCATTCCGGGTCAGATAGGTAAAAGTTACTGCAATCCTTGTCGTCTGTTCCGATGAAATATTGAGTACTACCTCCCCCATCTGCTTTCCTTTCTGGTAATTCATTTCCTGAAGTTGCTGTTCGAGATGCTTCTTCTTCTCCCTGAGATTACGCAATTCAATATTATTAGAATAAATCTTTTTACGTATCACTGTCAACCTGTTCCTATAAAAATCGGCCAGCTGGGTTAGATCAGCTGCTGTAATCTTTTCTTTCTCATTTACTATTTTCTGATTATCGACGATCAATTTTTCTTCTCCCTGATATATGGATTGTTCATTGCTTAACCAATCGATCCGGTCACTCACCAGCTGCAAAGAATCTTTAAGCTCTTTTAAACGTTTGGGTAAAGTCTGATATCCCATAAAGTTGGTACGCACTGTAGCTGAAAGTAATATAGCATTTCCTCTCAACTGAACCTGGAGACTGTTTGGATCGATCGTAGGAGTGAGATTATCGAGGATTATCTCCTGGTTTCCTGCAACAACTGTAAATTGCGTTGAATGAGTAATTCTTGCACCCTGCCGGTAAACCACAACCTGATTAATCTCGGAGTCAACTGCATATGCAGTCAGTGATACAACTAAAAATAGTATAGTAATCTGTATTGTCTTCATGATGATTAATTTTGTGTTGTTACGAATTTACAATAATATGCAGATAGTAGCTCAATAAAAGCATATCATTAATTTAACCAAAAGTTGGCAATAGATAACAAAATCAACGTTTTGATCTTCAACACTGAAGGTATTACAGACTGGGATTTCTTCGACACGTTTATTGCATGATCATTCCCTGATCCATTCTGTTTTTTCCGCTGAACGAATAGTATCCTTTTTCAATTTTTCTGATATTAGAACAAAAAACTACGACTTAGTGTTTATCCGGATCACTTTTTTATTAATTTAGTTTGCAACCAAACCCTTAAAATATTATGATCACTTCCGTTGACCGAAAGGAGTGGTATAATCTTGTCACAGGCTCGCTCCAACCTACATTAACCAGTCCTTTGCTCAAAATTAAAATCAGTATTTTCAACAGAAAAGTTAACCGTGGTATGCTCACCACACAGCAGGCTATTACAGAATTGATGAAAGATTGTGAAAAACATTACGAATTGTACAAACAGGATCTACATCAGATTTTTGGAAATAAAAAAGAAGAGCATCTTCATCATTCCTGAAATATTCCATGTGGGATTCAATAGTTAAGAATTCCAGGAACTAAAGTTCGAAATTTGCCCCAATGCAAAGGATATGGGAAGTCAGCGGATTTCTTTCATAGAACTCCTGTTGAAACTTATAATCAATTCCGAGATTTATTTTTTTAGTTAACCGGTATCTGATTCCTGCAGTTAATCGGAGTTTTTCCTGATTGGTGTTCCATTTTGGACTCAGTGTAAAAAATCCTTCCACGGAAACACCCGGTGTAAGGTCCCATCCTTTTTTACGGTATTTTAAGGTAATCTTATGACGGTGCACCGAAACAGGGATGGTGCCCAAAGCATCGGTATGTATATTTGTATATTCTCTTTGATACATGGCTCTGTATGCCATTCTCAGATCACCAATGCGTTCATCCAGCTCAGCATATGCACCAAAACGATTGGTATTATTAAAATTATCCCGTCTGTCCCGGTCAAGTTCATACCGGTAATAGATCCCAGGTCTGAAGAATTTTGTCAGTGGAACTGATACATCCAACTCTCCAAGGATACCATCAAGCCGGGTACAATTGTCCCATAATCTTAGTTCAGGAGCAACGGAAAAATCGATCAGGTTAAATAATTCACCTTCCAGTTCGACATTAATCCATGTTCGAAAATCCTCTTGTTGCCCACGAGCACTGAAAGAAAATAAAAGAATATATAGAAACAGAAAATATTTTTCCCGGCACATACTTATGCTATTCTACTTTATAATAATAATATCAGGCACCTCCACAATCTGATTTTTATCGGTAATTTCCACTTCACGTTTTATGGCAATTTCTTCGTTTGTAATCAGGTTGGTCGTATCTTTTGAATAAGCAAATATTGTATAGTTGCCTTCTAACAGATAGTCGAATTCATAAGTCCCATCGTAATTCGTTTCGAATTTATCGCCATAAACATAATCATCACCATAAACAATATAGACATCCTCCTTTGCTCCCGGGTATTCGTCACGCATTATGGTAAAATCGCCGTTGTATTCCCATACAATTACCTTACCCCTTATGGTTGATGTGCCACCTTCACCAGGCCCCTTTTCGCAGGCTGTAAAACTTAGCATTATAAGAAGGATCCCCGGAATAAATCTTGTCTTCATTGTATATTATTTTATTATTAGTAATTTTCGTGTTTCAATTATGTTTCCTGTCGATAACCTCACTGTATACACTCCTCCGGAAGCTTCATTCATGGCAGACCCGGTTCCTAACCAGTCAATATAATATGTTCCCGGTACAAGGTATTCATCTGTGAGGACATCCAGTAACCTTCCGTTTATATCAAATACCTCAAGTCGGTAGTGATCTTCCCTGTTCACAGTAAACTGAATGGTTGTATAATCACGGAAGGGATTCGGAAAACATTCAAAATTAAGGGCAAAAGGAACCGAAACCGGAATATCGATATCAAGGTAACCTGAGTTGTTCCTTCCCGGAGTCCCTCCAAATGCACTGGCCTGCCAGTTCTCTCCTTTTGTATTATCCAGATCGGGATGGATCAGTTCAATAGACGATCCTGTATTTACAGCCTCTTCAGGCCAGGGATAATAAGGATAGTAATCGACAGCATCCATCAGAGTACCTTCATCATCATAAAGTCTTATCATATCGCCGCTGCTGCTAAGACCAAAAGGAAACTCGCCAATAGCGTTATGCACGTCTGAATTAAAATCAAAGAAATCATTCAAATTGCGGCAAATGACAACATACTCGCCGGGAGGTATTACAATACCTGCCGGAAAGTCAAATCCTGTATCAGGACCCGAATCGCTTAGTAACCAATCCTCAAAATCAACGGGGGTATTTCCGTTATTCATCAACTCAATCCAATCCTTGGTATCCCTATCGTCGGATGAAGCATAGTTGATTTCGTTAATAACAATGGAAATATCAGATGCGTCAGCTTCAGCGAAAACTGCGTTAAAACTGGCTTCTTCAGCCATATTGTATTGGATTGTTGTATTGCTTGTAGTATTAGCTCCTTCCCATCGAACAAATTTATAACCTAGCTTTGGGACAGCTTTGAGCTTAATGGGAATATTTTCGAAGTATATCCCGTTAAAAGGATAGGTTTTAGGAAAGACGGTATTTACTTTAACTTTTCCCTCACTTTCGTCAGAGACATCCACCGTAATGTCCAGTTCATTACCCAGTGAAAATTCCTGCTGCATATGCGAACGTGCATAAGCCGGACGATACTGTCCAAATGTTTTACGATTATCAATAGTGCTGAGCCATTCCCCATAGCTACTCCACCAACGATTAAAATTATATTGAATTTCGTTATTATATAGATTTTTAAGCGAATCCAGATCAGAAAAAACACGATCCGGATGAAAATCGACATTTAACCTGTCGCAATACTGGTTAATAAAATTATACCGGAAATCGAGGTTGGTAACCATGCGACGCAGCATTAAGGTAGACCAAGGAGGATTCGGCCAGTCAGGGTGGTTTGGTTCCAACGCAAAGGCCAGTGTATTAAACTGATAATCGCTTACATTCCATATTCCATAACCAAAATCGGTATCAAATAAAATCCACCGCCATTTACTGTCGGGAGTTATGGTATTCCAGTATTTGATATTGTTCCCGGGCCAGTCCTGGTTATTTATATAAATCTGTGTTAACTGGTACTGTATAAAATTATTAATATCGATTTGCCCACTTATCCACTCATACTGCTCGTTATTCGAAAGAGAAGTATTGGTATTCAGAAAATCAAGGATTTGCTGGTAATCGGTATTACTGCCGTGTATAACGGAACTTTGTTGTTCCAGGAGATTAATATTATCCGTTTCCAGATTATAGTTCTCAGCAACGTAATGCTCGTTGACTTTCTCTCTTATATTGAGTAATCCCCAATATTCACCATTGATATAAATGGCTGCAGGTTGAAATGCCTGTCGGTCGATATCCATTTCGCGAGTTAATCCTGTCATAAAACAATCATGAAACTGAAGCCCCATATTGTCATTCCCCGAATTTCGTAATACTATTGCCTCAAATTTATCAATAGGTTTATCGGTAAAAAATTTGTGTTCGAACGAACCCTTACCATATATGCTTCGTGCATAAAGAGCTACTGATTTTTGATCGGAAGCTCTTGACCATCCTCCAAATACTTTAATTCCAGCACCCTGATCAATTCTCTTATTTCCCTGAATATCATAAAATTCAAAATGTATGGGCCTTTCCCAGTCTTGCCAGAAGTTGGCATCAAAATAAGGATATCCGCCGGGATTTGGACCGTAAGCAAATATGCCATTCGTTTCGTCCCACAGATTATAGGGATCAGTCGAAATACATACTATCGGAAGATCATGATTAAGTTGGGTTACATATGTGTTGGTTGTAATTTCTCCCGGTAAACTGGTATAATTAAAAGCCCTGGCTTTAATCACTGTCGGGCTTCCAATAGAAAAAGATCCAGTGTAGAGTTGCGATGAACGATCGGGAATTGAACCATCAGTAGTGTAATATATTGTATCCTCCGGATTCTCCGCGGATATGGTCAATGTTAGTCCACTCAGATATTTACCTCCCTGGGATGAAAAAATCACATTCCCGGTAATACCTCCTTCAACTCCCTGTGTAGAGTTACTATTGCCTGGAGTTGGTTCGGCAAAATAAACCCAATGTGATGAACCATCGGGCTGCCTGCCATATGATATATCATTGGTGAGGGTAACTCCCCCAATTGAATCAAGCAGGCTACCGCCGGGAGTGAACAAATAAAGACTTTCCCCTTCAACTTTAATCTTAAAATTCGTGTGTAACCCTCCCGAAGACGGAAAAGTGAGGTAAGGTGATATATCTTTAACTCCAGTGCCCATTCTTCCTATCGATAAAAAAGGAATAAGTGACATATCACTGGAAGTAAGACTGATATTATGCCCCTGTATAGCAATTACATTGATGCCTTCCACCAGGATACTTCCGGGATTGGAAATTTCAAAGTATTCAGGATCGCTTCCCTGGTACATCACAGCTTCGTGATTCTCATCAGCAGGCCGATCGTAGGGAATTACTTCGCCGGGAGTTCCAATATTTGCGCGGGCAATTTCCTGCCCGTTTATGTAAGCAATAAATCCATCATCATAATCGATGTGCAAAACCAGTTTTTCAATGCCGGCCACATCTGAAACCGTAAATTCGTTTCTGATAAAAATGCTTAATGTTGTAGCAATTATCGTAGAATCGTCATTATCGTCATAACCAAAACCACTTTCCCCCAGCAACCATCCTGAATCATCATAACCCATATCGTGCCAACTTGTTCCGATATCGGAGTCAGGTATAACATAATGCCACTCATCCCCCATATCGATCAGAGTCTGATAGACAACCGGTAAATCCTTACGGTCCTTCCCCGATGCGAAGACCAGAATGTAATCCGATGCAGAAAGAGTAAAATCAGGAAAGGTCCATTTAGATGGCATTATCAGATCATCGGATAAAGAATAGCCGCTGAGATTAATAGCCGTTCCACCTGAGTTATAAACCTCAATCCAATCGGAATAAGTGTTATCCTCATCGAGAATTCCGTTTACATTCGATGAGAGGAATTCGTTAATCTTTAGCTGTCCGTAAACATCTAACTTAACAAATAACAACACAATAAGAATATAAACTATGCGCATAATGGCCTGGAAATAAGTGAAGATAGTTATTACAATATTAAGTGATTGTTAAATCCTATAAAAACCTTTACGAAAATATTGTTAAAGTTGTTCTATATCTTGTTAATAATTACATAAACAAGATAAGTTTTTACTATTTTTGGCACTTTAAAAATTATTTTAATCAAATCAGGTAACCTCAATCAATATTTAGCGTATTGGTATAGCAAAGAAGGATAGCATTAATGAAGGTAATTGTTTTGGGTTGGGCAAAGCGCAAATTTGTATTCCCACTAATAATAATAATAAAAGAAGGTATCTCAATTGAACGTTTATCGGTAGCCATTGCATTAGGGATTACTATTGGTTTAATGCCCTTATATGGTATTACTACATTACTTGTATTTTTAGTTGCGCTTTCTCTTCGCCTCAATATGATTGCTATGCAGATTGCACACTATATTGTTGCTCCATTACAGATAGCCCTCATTATTCCCTTCTATAAAATGGGAAGGATTCTGTTAAAAGCATCAGAAGGTAGTTTTTCTTTTCAGCAATATACACATCTTTTGAAAAACGATTTTTGGCATACACTCAAAGAATTCTGGCTGATCAATTTATCGGCTATAGGTATATGGCTTATCGTTTCAATACCTCTCTTTCTGGGGCTTTATTTCGGACTTTTCTATGTGTTAGGAAAATACAAACTCAGACTGAAGTACTTACACGCTTAAATATTCTAATTAATTTTTCTTCTTCTCTTTCCCAGCACAATTCTCTCGCTGCAATTTCAAGATTTGTATAATACATGCCGACGGGAAGTTCATCTTTTAACATTTTTGTAAAAACCTCTCCTAGTTTTTCAGGTGTTCTATCCTTAAGAATACTTCCAATACCATATTGATTAACAGTTGCACTCAATTCGGGAAGATCGGAAACTACCACCGGCAGACGTGCCTGAATGTAATCAAATAATTTATTAGGCAGAGCAAATTGATAATTCAATCCCAAATTTTCCTCGAGCGATATACCTATATGAGCTTTTGATGTATAGTTCCAAAGCTCTTCCATTGGCACACGACCTATAAATTCAACTTTATTTTCTAATCCCAGATCTGAAGTAATTTGCTTTAACTTGTCCCTGATATCACCATCGCCAATAATTTGCAGTTTAGCATTTTCCACAAATTGCATACTCTTTATGGCAAGCTCCAATCCACGGCCCATATTTAAAGCTCCCTGATAAATAATTGTACTCTGGTTCCTGTCCTTTGTTATATCTTCAAAATCCACATCGTACCTGAATCGTCCGACATTTCTTATTACCACAAACTGTTTTCTGTATTTGTTATTGTAATGATCGGCAATGGAATTACTTACTGTTATACCGTATCGAATACGCCTGATAAGCAGTTTTTCAATCAATAACCAAATATTTCGAATTAAAGGCCTATGAACCAGCTCCGGAACCTCAGAGAACAGCTCATGACTATCGAATACCAGTTTCTTACGCTTTAATGAAGCGGCCAGCCAACATGCAGGTAAAGTATCCAAATCGTTCGAGAGAATAATATCAGTCTCTGATCGGAGTAAATAAAAGAATATCCTGATATTGAGGTTTACGTAAAAAAGAAATCCTTTATTAAACCAAAGTTGGAAACGCCGTGTAGTATATGAACGTGTTGCGAGTTTTTTGGAATATTTGAATTTACGTCCTGCTATTTTCAATTCGAATCCATTAGCCTCAAGAGAACTAGCTATTTTATGCACCCGGTTATCGGTTACAATATCATTAGAAACAAATGAAATAACCTTTATCAATACCTGAATATTTTAATTCTACAAGTTTTTTATCTATGCTATAGTGCCAGGTTTCTTAACCGGCAGATCACAAAACTATTGTATATTTACGAGAATTTGAAAAGCATGCCCGAGATAAAAACAAATTATCCGCTTCAATCACTTAATACCTTCGGAATTCAAGTTAATGCAAAATATTATATCAAAATCGATTCGGTAAATCAACTGCCCGAACTCGTTAATGATCCGATTTTTTTAAAGAATGAAGTACTGATATTGGGCGGTGGCAGTAATATTTTACTTACTAAAAAATATGAGGGACTGATTCTGCATATAAAAATACAGGGTATTGAGATTATGGAAGAAGATGATTCATCCGTTATCGTAGGTGCCGGCAGCGGTATTTTATGGGATGAATTTGTTTCATATGCGGTATCTTGCAATTGGGGTGGTATTGAAAACCTTTCGGCCATACCGGGAAGCGTTGGTGCAGCTCCGGTACAGAATATTGGTGCCTATGGTGTTGAAGTAAGTGATGTGATTGAAAAAGTTGAAGGTTATGACCTGACTCAACAACAATTCTTTTCTTTCTCTAAGAATGATTGCCGGTTTCAATACCGGAACAGTATATTTAAGGAATACTATCGAAACCGGTTCCTCATAACGCGTGTCTTCTTCAGGCTCGACAAATCTCCTCACAAACTTATTACACATTATGGAGATATTGCTGAAAAGTTGAGTGAATTGCCTGAACAAAATATTGCTGCACTCCGAAAACTTATCACCCGGATAAGAGAATTAAAACTTCCCGATTTCAGATCGACAGGAAATGCAGGCAGCTTTTTTAAAAATCCTGTACTAAAAAAAGAATCGGTCCTGCGCTTAAAAGAAAAATATCCTGATATGCCCCTGTTTCCTGATGAAGAAGGAAAAACAAAACTCTCTGCCGCCTGGCTCATCGAAAAGGCTGGATGCAAAGGCATGCGTATGGGTAATGCAGGAACACATTCCAAACAAGCTTTGGTACTGGTTAATCTGGGAAATGCAAGCGGTAATGAAATTCTGGAACTTGCTCTGCACATTCAAAAGACCGTAAAAAATAAATTCGAAATTATTCTTGAACCTGAGGTAAATATTATATAATATCATTGCTATACTTCGTATGTAAATTAATAAAACCGAAAGAATTATTCTTTTGTATCATATTTGGTAACATTCAATTTAAACTTTTCATTTTTTTTCAACCATCAATAACAGGCTGTTTCCACAATCAAATTGATTGTTTATATTGCGATGTTTATGAATTTTTATAAAATCCCTGAAAAAACTAGTAAATCATAAAGAAGCTTATGGCAAAACTTGAAGATATTAACAAAGTATTAATCATTGGCTCAGGACCTATTATCATCGGACAAGCCTGTGAATTCGACTATTCTGGTACACAGGCTTGCAAAGCTCTCCGTTCATTAGGTTACAAAATAATTCTGGTAAATTCTAATCCGGCCACCATAATGACCGATCCCGGAATGGCCGATATAACCTATATCGAACCACTCAACGAATATGCATTAACCGAAATCATCAAAAAAGAACGGCCCGATGCTCTTCTGCCAAACCTGGGTGGACAAACAGGCCTGAACCTCTCTTCCCTGCTGGCTAAAAAAGGTATATTGGACAAATATGGTGTTAAAGTAATTGGTGTCAACATTGATGCAATAGAACGGGGAGAGGACCGAACGGCATTCAAAGAAACCATGAACCGGCTGGGTATTGAAATGCCAAAAAGCAAAGCAGTGAATACCATTGAAGAGGCTGAGAAAATTGCCGAAGAGCTTGGATATCCCGTTGTTGTCAGGCCAGCCTATACTATGGGAGGTACCGGTGGTGGACTGGTTTATAATATCGAGGAATTACGTACCGTAGCTGGCAGAGGTTTATCAGCGAGTATTGTGAACCAGGTTCTCATTGAAGAATCCGTTCTGGGGTGGGAAGAACTTGAACTGGAAGTTGTACGTGATGCAAAAAACCAGATGATCACGGTTTGTTTTATTGAAAATGTCGATGCAATGGGCGTGCATACCGGCGATTCGTATTGCACTGCACCCATGTTGACTATAGATCCTGAACTTCAAAAGCGTCTCCAAAAATACTCGTACGATATCGTTGAGGCTATCGAGGTTATAGGAGGCACTAACATTCAATTTGCACACAATCCAAATACAGGAAAGGTTGTTGTGATTGAAATCAATCCACGAACCTCGCGTTCCTCAGCACTGGCATCAAAGGCCACAGGATTTCCTATCGCCCTTGTCTCTTCACTGCTTGCCGGAGGATTAACTTTGGACGAGATACCCTATTGGCGAGATGGATCGCTCGAAAAATATACCCCTTCCGGTGATTATGTTGTAGTAAAATTTGCACGCTGGGCATTTGAAAAATTCGATGGACTAAAAGATAAGCTTGGAACCCAGATGCAAGCAGTGGGTGAAGTGATGAGCATCGGAAAAACATATAAAGAAGCTCTTCAGAAAGCTATTCGTTCACTGGAAACAGGTCGCTATGGATTAGGTTTTGCAAAGGATTTTAATAACAAATCCCTTAATGAGCTTATGACCATGCTCAATCATGCATCCAGCGAAAGGCAGTTCATCATGTATGAGGCATTGCGCAAAGGAGCTGATATTGACGAGTTATATGAAAAAACCTACATTAAACCCTGGTTCATTAAGCAGATGAAAGAGCTGGTCGATCTGGAAGAACAACTGCTTCTTTTCAAAGGGAAATTCGTACCGGATAGTCTCCTTATTCAGGCTAAAAAAGACGGTTTTGCCGACAAATATCTATCGAAATTACTGGCAATTCCCGAAAAGACCATCAGAGAAAAACGAATTACTCTTGGAATTTCCGAAGCTTGGGAAGCCGTTCCGGTTAGTGGTGTTGAAAATGCGGCATATTATTATTCGACCTATAACGCACCTGATAAAGTTGCTGTCAGCAATCGTAAAAAAATCATGGTATTGGGAGGAGGTCCAAACCGCATCGGTCAGGGAATTGAGTTCGACTATTGCTGTGTACATGCTGCTTTTGCCATTCGAGCAGCTGGTTTTGAATCTATAATGGTGAACTGCAATCCTGAAACGGTTTCGACTGATTATGACACTTCTGATAAACTTTATTTTGAACCTCTCACCGTTGAGGATGTACTGAGTATTTATGAAAAAGAAAAGCCCGAAGGAGTTATCGTACAGTTTGGCGGACAAACACCTTTGAATATTGCTAATGAACTATCTGAAGCCGGTGTTAAGATACTTGGCACTACCACGGAAACCATTGATCTGGCAGAGGACCGGGATCGTTTCAGGCAGGTTATCCAAAAATTAAGAATTCCTCAGCCGGAATCGGGAATGGCAAGTACGATGGAAGAAGCCCTTGAAATAGCCGCAAATATAGGATATCCACTAATGGTGAGGCCATCGTATGTTCTTGGTGGCAGAGCTATGAAAATTATTCTTGATGAAGAAATGCTCTCTGAATATGTAACGGCAGCAGTTGATGTGTCGCCCGACAGGCCCTTGCTTATTGATAAATTCCTCGAAGATGCAATAGAATCGGAAGCCGATGCTATTGCCGATGGTACAGATGCTTTTGTTCCGACAGTGATGCAACATATAGAATATGCCGGGATACATTCGGGCGATTCTGCTTGTGTAATACCACCTGTTATCATTCCCGAAAAACATATACAAACCATCAAAGAATACACCCGTAAAATAGCTACAGAGCTTCATGTAGTGGGCTTAATGAATATACAGTATGCTATTTATGACGATGTAGTTTATATACTTGAAGCCAATCCCAGGGCATCACGTACCGTACCGCTGGTATCTAAAGTATGCAATATATCCATGGCAAAAATTGCCACAGAGATCATGCTGGGAAAAAAACTCGCTGATTTCGACCTGAAAGACAAAAAAATAAAACATTTTGGCGTAAAAGAAGCTGTATTCCCCTTCAACATGTTTCCTGATGTCGACCCGCTATTGGGCCCAGAAATGCGATCGACCGGTGAAGTGCTTGGCCTTGCCAATTCGTATGGACTGGCATTTTTCAAATCGCAGGAAGCTACTCTAACTTCTTTACCTATCAAAGGCACAGTGCTGATAACTATTGCCGACAGGGATAAGGAACGTATAATTGAGACTGCCAGAAATTTCAGGGATATGAAATTCAAAATTCTGGCTACGGAAGGAACAAAAAAATTCCTTGAAAAACATGGTATTAAATCCCGCTTAATTAAAAAAATTTATGAAGGTCGGCCAAATATTGTCGATGCCATTAAAAACGGTGAGATTGACCTGGTAATTAACACCCCTGCCGGCAAGCTTAGTGAATATGACGATTCTTATATCCGGAAAAATGCCATCAAATACAAAATTTTGTATATAACTACAACTTCAGCTGCTCTGGCTGCTACAAAGGGTATTAAGGACCGGCGAAACGGAGAATACAAGGTGAAATCGTTGCAGGAATATCAT
>CAZQCO010000055.1:22619-26531 GCA_964592225.1 uncultured Bacteroidales bacterium | reverse complement strand
CTTTTTTCTCTTAACCATTTCATAGCCTCATCGGATTTTTTAAACATTTTCAGGCTGGGGTTAATCCTGTTGGCAACTACATTCTCAATAAACTGCGCACGGTCCTCAGGATACAGATCCGGATTATAAATAACCGCACAGCAATGCTTGTGTGTCAAACCAGTAGATTTTCCCATATCCTGCATACCCCAAAAACCATCCATTAATGTTTGTCCTACCGGACATTCTGAAAGGTCGATTAACAAGTTATTACAGTTATGCTCATTAGAAAGCTCAAGCGCTTTAATTGAAGCTGTGCGTATATTTTCCATTGTTATATCAGCAAGTGCTCTGGTAACTATAATATCACTATCCTTATCGTAGAATACAGTTAGTTCCATGCTTTATTATTATTTACGCCTGTTGGTGCTTATATAATTTTTAATAATTATATGCCGATTTTACTTAACATCTATCTTTCTCTTTTTCTACATACGAAGTGATCTTCTATTTATCTTTTGCACAGCGAAATCCTACGGCAAAGTCGACCCAATTGGGCGGTAAGCCTTTACGGAAATAAACTTTTTTACACATGGGTCCCGAATGCCAGCTTCCTCCCCGTATCACCTTATTATTTCCTTCCATCGGACCCGAAGGATTATTTATCGGGCTGTTTTTGTAGTACTGTTCATTGTAATTGTCGGCTACCCATTCCCATGCATTTCCATCCATATCATGCAAGTCAAAACCATTTGGATTAAATAGACCAACTTCAACAATTCTGTTCATCCAGTTTCCCTGTTCTTTCCTTTCTTCAATTCGACCCAGCGTATCGCCTGTCGGATAATCCCGATCGATTAATCCTCCGCGGGCCGCATATTCCCATTCAGCCTCTGTAGGAAGTCGTTTCCCTGCCCATTCGGCATACCTCATGGCATCGTACCAGTTAATACCCACAACAGGAAAGTCAGGATAATTATCGCCACATCGAAAAGCGTCAGTATTCCAGAATTCAGGTAAGCGGTAACCGGTAGCTTCGCAAAAGGCTTTATATTCAGAGTTCGTAACCTCGTATTTGTCTATGTAGAATGAATCAATATGTACAGTATGAGCAGGACTAAAATCGTAACTTTTCTCCGAATCCTTACCCATTAAAAAATTACCTCCAGGTATCAGAATACTTTCATCTGAAAGATTATTCTGAGCCTCTAAGCTAAAGGAAGGTATTAGGAACAATAGAATGAAACCAAGTTTAATTATCCTTAAATACATGTTGAGTAACACTAATTTAAAACGACAATTTTTAATACTGTATTCGATAAAGGTATAAGAATTGCATTAATTTTTCAAAAATCAAATCAGGAAATACTGGGATAAACCCATATCTAACAACTATTTAATGGTTTTTACTTTCTATTCAAACTTTTAGAGATTTTATTCACTACCCACCATTTACCCTCTTCTTTCATTAAACTAAAATAGTCCAGGTATCCGAAATCCTGGTTAAATAGCCTGATCTTTGCAATAGCTATGTCGTCTTCTATATCGACAGAGAGGATTTCGGTGGCCCATTTGAGTTTTT
Source organism: uncultured Bacteroidales bacterium (assembly GCA_964592225.1). Lineage (GTDB taxonomy): Bacteria > Bacteroidota > Bacteroidia > Bacteroidales > UBA10428 > UBA10428. The sequence goes on along the minus strand of CAZQCO010000055.1, from coordinate 24,970 downwards.
TATTACGATTCTCAGGTTTGTACCACGACATATAATTCTCTTTATCGGTACAATCAATTTTACTATCCTGATTGATCCAGAATATATGCCAGTTGGGGTGCAGTATGGAACGGTACATCTCTCCATCGGAAATTTCATGACCCTTATGATAATAATCAAGTATAAGGTCCTCTATTTGTTTTTTTGCAGTGTTCATTTTTTATTCTTTTAGAATTCAGGGCCGTATATTGTCTAAATTTATAAAATATGCGCGAGTAAAATCCTGATAAATGACACTTTCAGCTTTGCTGTTTTTCTAATTCCAATCGAACATATATAGGTAAATTTCCAAGTTCCAGTTTCTCAATATGGTAACTCTTGCTAAAAATGGTTTGTTTCAATATCTCCTCAAACTCCTTAAGCGAGTATGTCATGCGTAATTGCCTGTTTAAAAAGTATTTGGATAGAATCTTACGCATAGCATTATATCCTTTGAGATTTTCCTTTAATCTTTTACTTAATAAAACTTGATCATAATCTTTAAATGATTCGAAAATATAGGCTGTTTTGCCCGGTTTTAAAATTCTGTATATTTCATTTAATCCCTCAACAGGTCGATCCCAGTTATAAAAGCTGCCTGAACTTGTAATACAATCAAAAAAGTCAGACTGGTATTCGGTTTTTATGATGTTGCCAAGCTGTAAATCGACATTTTTTATATCCTGAAGATTCTGTTTTGCCACCTCGAGCATCGATGCTGAGATATCCATACCATACAATTCAATTTCCGGATTTCTTTTGTGAACCTCGTGTAGTAATCGACCCGGTCCGGTGCCGATGTCCAATAACCTGCCTTGATTAATCCGGCCGTCTATAAAAGCTGAGATCTCTTCAAATCCTTTGTTTACTCCCTTAACACTGGTCAGATTATCATATAGTCTGGCAGCAAAAACCGGCATATTTATATACTGCTTTTCACCGCGGGTTTTCATGACGCTGATATTACTATTTGTTTCGTTTTTGGATGAATCTCAATAAGTATTGAAGATACTAAAATTAGGATTTTAAAAATCGAATCGTTATCTAAATAATTTAGGAATTTTGATGGTATCAAAGTATAAAATATTTGAATAGCAATAAGCCTATTGAGTAAGAAAGCAATAGTTTCAATAGTGATGGTAAAAAATTACCCTATAAAAAACGGATGTTAATACAACAATAATTTTTATTGCTGTAAAAAATAGAACTACTTAAACATTTTAACGTACTGTACAACATTGATAATCATTTAATAATTATAAAGTTACTGTGGTTTTATCCGGATATGAATCATAAAAAACATAACCCCATCCATTTCTTACCTTCAAGGGTTGTCAATAAGCGAGTAATTAAGCGCTTGTTTTCTCCATTTCTTGTTATTTTTCAGAATCTGTTCAGTATACTTAAAAGCAGCGCTGGCAGTATTATGCAGAAAAAGTTTGGACTGACAGTATGTTTATTATTTTCTGTCTTCTTTGAAATTTTTTCACAATCCTATTCAAGCAAGGATAATTATACTGGTGCATGGGAAACACCTACAAGCTGGAATCCTATATGGACAATACCCCAGACTGATGTTAGCGGGCACGATATTAACATTAACGGGTATATTACAGCAAATGGTTCTCTCTCCTTTTCAGGCTCCAGTATGCTTACTATTGAAGACACATTGGTTATAAAAGGAAATTTGATAATTAACGATAATAATGATTTAAAAGTAAATGACAATGGAATTCTTATTGTTTGGGGAAACCTAACAATCAGCGACGATACAAAAATAGAAGTAAAAGGTTATCTTATCATCACGGGCGACATTATTAAAGACGGTGATATTAATCATGGTAAATTAACCGGTAATGACAATCCTGTCAAGGTATTTGTCGGCGGCACAATTCCTTCAGGATTAACCGACGATAATTCGGATTACCCTGCACTCAATTGCACGGCGCCACCTACAATTCCATACCCGAATTCGACCTGCAGCTATGGGAATATGATCGATATTATTAATGATCCCATATATCCTTTCTTTGAATCTACTTGTACAATAGCAATACCAACCATAACCGCATCGGGTCCGTTAACCTTCTGCACCGGTGATAGTGTTACCCTAACTTCAAGTGCAGGAACAACTTACTTATGGTCAACAGGTGCAACCACCGCCAGTATAAACGTTACCTCGTCAGGAAGTTATACTGTTCAGGTAACCAATGCAAATGGGTGCCAGAGTGCAGCTTCTGCAGCCAAGGTAGTTACAGTAAATGCTTTACCGGCAACTCCAACCATAACCGCATCGGGTCCGTTAACCTTCTGCACCGGTGATAGTGTTACCC
>CAZQCO010000055.1:22374-22519 GCA_964592225.1 uncultured Bacteroidales bacterium | reverse complement strand
AATGCAAATGGGTGCCAGAGTGCAGCTTCTGCAGCCAAGGTAGTTACAGTAAATGTTTTACCTACTGCTGTAATTACCATAACAGATAATTCAGGCATTACAGACAATGACGGGATTATCTGTGACGGGGAAACTGCAACCCTGA
>CAZQCO010000055.1:8372-22274 GCA_964592225.1 uncultured Bacteroidales bacterium | reverse complement strand
TGAAGGAACCTATTCTGTAACTGTAACTGATGTAAATGGATGCAGGAATACAGCCAATAGGTCTATAGTAATTACAGTAAAACCGGAAGCCTATGCCGGAATTGATGATGATGTATGCGGGAAGGATTACACGCTTAATGCCACGTCAAATTACGGAACCGGTACATGGTCCGTAACTTCTGGTACGGGAAATGTAACTTTCACTCCGGATGAAAGTGATCCCTCTGCAGCTGTTAGAATAAGTGACTACGGAAGCTATCAATTTACATGGACGGTTGTAAATGAAAACTGTCCGGCCAGTTCAGATGTTGCCATTACATTCCATGAAATTCCGGCTGTAAATGCGGGTATAGACCAGGAATTGAATTATGCCTTTTCAACCAAAATGCAGGCGGAATTATCACCATCCGAAACCGGTGAGTGGTCATTAATATCGGGTTCGGGTTATATTAATGATGTGAATTCTCCGTTTGCTGTTGTATCTGAATTATTGGCGGGGGAAAATATCTTTTTATGGACTATCAAGTCAGAAAATTGTACAGCCTCAGACAGTGTAATTATTGATGTTAACGATTTATTTGTACCCCAGGTTATTACCCCTAACGGAGATCTTAAAAACGATTTCTTTGTAATTAATGACATCGAGAAAAACGGTCCGGTAGAGCTGATTATATTTAACAGGTGGGGAAATGAAGTATATAACAATACCTACTACATGAATGAATGGGATGGAAGAAATATTAATGGAAACGAACTTTCAAACGATACCTATTTTTATGTTTTGAAGCTTGGCAATGGGAAAATAACTAAAGGATTTGTAATAATTAAAAGGTAATATGAGGCGATTAACTCTAGGTATATGGATTTTTTTAATTCCACTTCATGTTTGTGGACAATTATATACAATATCTGATCACTATGTACATAATGCCCTTGCCATTAATCCTGCTTATTCGGGCAGCCAGGATGCATTAAGTACAACAATTCTTTATCGTAATTATTGGGTTGGTTTTGAAGGTTCTCCAAAAACCGTTTCCCTTGCAATCCACACTCCACTCAATAATGAGAGGGTTGGTCTGGGATTTTTCATCGTGAATGATAATATTGGGGTCAGTAATGAAACCAGTTTTATAGGAAATTATGCATACAGGATAGACCTGGGTTATGGCAAACTGGCTTTTGGATTAGGTTTCGGTTTGACTTTTACCAGTACTGCATGGAATAAACTGGATGCTCAGGATGCTGATGATGAACTGTTAACTGACAATTTTTCCAATGCTGTTGTGCCTAATTTCAGCACTGGAATTTATTACACTACTAAAAAATATTTTATTGGATTATCCGTACCTTTATTTCTGAGTCATGTGTATGACTCTAAAACGGATAAATATAGTATCAGAAATGACTTCACAGAGTATAATTATTTTTGTAATGCCGGGTATATTATTGATTTAGATCCGAATATCAAATTTTTCCCCTCATTATTGGTTAAATATCATCAGGGAAATGCTACTCAAATAGATATTAATTCCCAGGTAATTATAAAAAACAGGGTTTGGCTGGGTATTTCCTATCGTAGTAAAAATATTTTGGTTGGAATGCTCCAATGTCAGATAAACAATCAACTCAGGATCGCTTATTCATATGGCTTTAGCATAGGTAAAATTGGACAGTATAATAATGGTTCGCATGAAATCATGCTCAACTATGTATTTAATTATGCTGCAGAAGTTGCCGGTCCAAGACAATTTTGATCAGGGTCAATAATGGAAGAATTGAAAAACTTCATTATATTTATTAATGTTCACACATTCCAGGAATATATTGATTCTGATTATTTTATCCTTACACAATAACTTTTTTGCCCAGACCATGAGCTATAGTGTAACTTTAGCTCCTTTTAGCTCATTAACAAATCATGAATTTTCACCCGTTTATTACAAAAATGGGATTGTCTTCTGTTCTGACCTGAAAAACAATTCTTTGATTACCTATCAAAGTGAACAGAATAAATTCATTAATATCTGTTATGTAAAAGTTAAAGACAGTATTCATTGGAAAAATGTTAAAATGCTGGCAAAGGAATTAACCACCAATTTTAATGACGGGCCTGTAACATTTAATGAAGAGGGCAATATCATTTATTATTGCAGAAATAACGATATTAAGAAGCAAATAAGAAACTTTTCTGATACTGCAAATAAATTGGGCATCTATTCTGCAGAGTTAATAAATGGCAAATGGACAAATATCAGGCCCTTTACCTATAATAATCCTTTATATTCCTTTATAACACCTGCATTAACACCTGATGGGAAGAGGTTGTATTTTGCTTCCGATATGCCCGGAGGATACGGTGGAGCCGATCTTTATTATTGCGATTGGAACCACAATGACTGGGATAAACCGGTAAACCTGGGGCCCGCCATAAATACCCCAAAAAATGAATCATATCCTTTTGCGTGTAAATCGGGGAAACTCATTTTTGCATCCGACGGTCATATAGGTTTCGGAGGAAAAGATTTGTACTATAGCCAGGAAATTGATGGAAGATGGATAAGCCCGATACATCTTGATGCCGAAATTAACTCACCTTATGATGATTTTGGCCTGGTAACAGATGAGAATATTGAAAATGGCTATTTTTCATCAAACAGGCTGAATACAGATGATATTTTCAGCTTTGCTGCTGACCTGGTACAATTTGCACATTGTGACAGTATGCAAAAAAATAATTATTGTTTTTTATTCTATGATGAACACCAAAGTGATAATGATACCCTTCCTGTAAAATATGAGTGGGATTTTGGCAGCGGAATTAAAAAAACAGGTTTACAAGTAAAACATTGCTTTCCAGGCCCGGGAGAATATACGGTCAACCTTTTTATCATCGATAGTCTCAGGGGTGACTCAATGATTAGCCATACCTTCTATAAGTTTGAACTCGAAAAGATCAATCAGGTGTATATTAATTCGCCTGATGCAGGTATTGTAGATAGGGCAATATCATTTGACGGATTAAAGACCCATCTTCCTGACTTTAGAATTTCAGACTATATGTGGAACTTTGGTGAGGGATTTACAATAAGAGGGCCTGCAGTCAATAAAGTCTTTACTACGAAAGGTGAATATACTGTGCAGTTAGGTTTGCTGGGTGAAAAAGATAGCCTCGGTAATAGTTCCGAAGTATGCGTATATAAAAAGATAAAAATCTTTGATGATTATCAGGAATTGGCTATGCATACAGCAATAGAGATCGGTGAATCTGATGAATTTTATGCCATTGAATGGCAAAAAAAATCAGGTTCGGATACCTGTGGATCATGGAATGCGAGGAGGGATAGTAGTACAGTAAAAAAATTCAATTCTTTGATGGTAAGGATATATTTACTGGATGACCTGTCAGAACTTCAGAAATATAAAATAGTTGAAAGCCTTCACGAAGTAAGAGAATGTACAATTGAAATGAACGATGCAGGAATTGCCCCTGAATCTTATCCGATTTTATTTACCTTTATTAAGCTATTAAAGGAAAATCCGGACCTTAAACTTGAAATCGCTGTGCACACAAATGACAGAGGATTAGCCGGGAATAACCTGGAAATGACAGAAAAATGGTCGCAGGAATTATATTCTTATTTCCTTGACAGGGGAATTAGTAGGGAAATCATACATTGCAAAGGGTATGGTGAATTGAGGCCAATTATCGCAAAGAACATAAAAAAAGAAAGTTATTGGAACAGACGGGTAGAGTTTATATTTATGAATAATCCGAAATGAACAGAAGCCATGTTAAGACTTGTTTTGACAATAGTATTAATTCTGAATTGTGGCAATTACGCCTTTTCTCAATCTGCTCCGGCGGTTGATGAAAATATCCCGTATTTGGTAACTTTTGGTGCAGATTCAAAAAAATCATGGGGCGATGATGATTTTTGTCAGATATTCTTTTGTCTTATTCCTGCTTCACAGACCGATCCTGTTTATATCCGTGTTTATGATCCGGATACCGGAGGCGAATTGGATGAACCTAAGGATATTTTTAATACCCTTATAAGTTTTTCAGTTTATGGAGGAAACAGTTGCTGGTCAGATAAAGATGCACAGGCAATTGATCCGATCGGGAATTACAGAAGCGGTATTTTATTGGCTACCAAGACCTTTGGCATTGAATCGAAATACGACAAAAATTACTATACGTTTGGACCTTTTAATCCTTTTGAAGGAGAATATGTTGAGAAATTTGACGGGCGTATTTTTAAAATTATTGCACAGGGAGAATCAGGTGATGATGGAAATTTATATCGATATTTTTTAAGTGCTAGTCCTGATAATAATTTAGCAGTTGAGGGTGGCAATATCTTTACCTACGAATACACTTTCAGATTGTCAAATATCCAAAGTCAGGTTTCTCAAATATATCCTTTCGTGGATGACAAAACCATTTCAATTGAAGTTTCAAATTTCGATTGGGACAACGATGGAATTATCAGAATAATTTCAGTAGCAAAGAATGGTGTTTTATGTGATATTTCCGGAGATAATAATTGGATAATGAGAAAATTTCCAATTCTGGAAGAAGAAAAGAATGCCAGTATTGAAATCCAATTTATAAAAAATCAGTCCATGATGATATTAAATAATAACGTAGTTGTCGTGGTCAGAAATCAATATGGATTGTCTTTACCATTTTTCGTTATTCCAATAGGTGGTATTCCTGTATATGCGCCTAAGATACGGATGAAAGGAATTCAATGATGTTGTTAAGATTATTAAACATTAGCAAACTGACTTATAAAAAACCTAAAGGATACTTTTATGTTTTTTTACTGGTTTTAACCTTTCAGGAAGGATACTCACAACCTTATGTTTTCCGCGAATATACTGCCGGGCTGGCGCAGCCTTATGTTTATTCAATTATTCAGGATAATAACGGGTATTTGTGGATAGGAACCGGAAACGGATTATCAAGATACGATGGCATTAACTTTAAATCTTTTACAACCAGCGATTCGCTGGCTGACAATTTTATAACCTGCAGTTTTAAAAATGAAAATGAACTTTGGTTTGGTCATATGAATGGTCAATTGTCCCGTTATGATGGAAAAGTATTTAAACGGAATACTGCATTAAAACAGAAGTCAAGCATAACAGATATCGAAAAAAGTCCGAATGGTCAAATTTGGGCAAGCACCTTTGCCAATGGCCTGGTAAAAGTGGATGAAAAGATCGATAATCAACAAAATCTAAGTTTTAAAAATCAAATAGTCATTTTCTCTTTCAAATTTATTACGGATAATGAAATCCTTGTCGGATCCATTAATGGTTTAAGCTACTGTCGCTTGCATCAATCAGGTGAGGTTGAAATAATTCAACATTTAAATGAAATACCCGAGTCTAAAGTTCCTGGTATCATTAAAATGAGGAACGATTCCGGATTTTATGTTGCAACGGAAAAAGACGGCATTTTTCAGTTAATGCCAGAGGGAAAGAGTTTTAAAGTATGGCAGATAGGTACAGAACTTAACCTGGATCTTGGCGGAATACAAAGCATATATGAAGACAGCAAATCAAATTTATGGATTGGCACCAATAGTAACGGTCTTATTAAGCTGGTTTATTCCCCGTCAGGTCAATTTAATAGTGCAACTTATTTTAATACATCGACAGGTTTTTCATCAAATTATGTGAAAATAGTCTACGAAGACAGGGAAGGAAACATGTGGAGTGGTAATTATGGCAACGGTTTAACACAGATAACAGAGAAAACTTTTTTGATTTATACCTTCGATGAAGTTCAGTATGGTGCCGGTATTTATTCAATTTTTGCTGACAATAACTATAGATGGGTGGGGACTGAAAAAGGTCTGTTAAAGATTAATCCATCAAGCGGAGAAATTCTGAGCTTTTATTCTGCTGATTTTGGTTTGCCTCAGGATAAAATAACAGCCATCTATTCTAATGAGGGAAAAGAACTTTGGATTGGAACGGACAAAAATGGAATTTACCGGATGCTGATTGGAAAAGAGAAAATTCTTTCCTATAAAATCGGACATGGAATACTTGAAAATTCAATAACTACCATTACAGGAAAAAAGGATCAGGTTTGGATTGGCACAAAAAAAGGATTGTGTAATATTCAATTAACTTCCAATAAAATTGAGTGGTATACTATTCAGGATGGTCTGCCACATAATTTTATAAATCATTTATTTTTCGATTCAAAAGGGATATTATGGGTTTCAACACTCAGCAATACCCTTGCCTTCATTCAGGATGGAAAAGTTGGGAAAATAATGATATCCTCAGAAAAGGGAATTTCTTCATTAGGTTCAATTGCCGAGGATAATGACTCAAATATCTGGGTGGGATCCAATGGGAGCGGTATTTTTCAAATCGAGTCAGATTCTATTTTAAACATAACATCAAAGGAAGGTCTTTTATCCGATTATGATTATTCGCTTATTGGTGATGAAAATAAAAATATTTGGGTTGGCCACAAAGGCGGTATAAGCAAAGTCAGAACATTTGATTTTTCGGTGAAAATAATACAGCAGTATATCGGCATTACCAGTAATTGTGAATTTAATAGAAATGCCATTTTTAAAGATAATAAAGGCAGGATTTTGTTTGGATCTAACGAGGGCTTGTTGGTTTATGATCCAATCCTGGAAAATCCCATATTATTACCTCCTGTTTTAAATATTACTTCATTTAAGGTAAATGATGAAGAAGTTGATTATAGTAATAAATTAATTCTTCCTCCCGGTAATTACAAAATTAAAATTGAATTTATAGGCATAAATCTTAAAGAACCTGCTCTTGTCAGTTATCAATATCATATGGCAGGCTATGATCAATCACCTGAAAATACCAGATCTACAAGCCTTACCTATCCACGTTTAAATGATGGGAAATATACCTTTATTTTAATGGCTTATTCTGGAGATGGTGTAGTTACAAAATCTCCATTGAACATAAATATCATCATAAAAACTCCTGTCTGGAAGCAATGGTGGTTTTATATTATTATTTTCCTGTTGCTGGCTAGTTCTGTTATAATTTATATTAAGAGGCGTGATTACAAACATCATTTAGAAACTGAAATTCTGGAAACAAAGGTTCGGGAACGCACATTTCAATTATCAGAGAAGAATTCTTTACTTGAAGAAAAGCAGAAAAAAATTATAAATCAAAATATTGAACTGGAGAAATATCGTAATTATCTTGAAGATCTTGTCGATGAAAGAACAATAGAATTACTGAAAGCAAAAAACAATGCTGAAGAATCAGATAGGTTAAAAACTGCTTTTTTGAATAATCTCAGTCATGAAATACGGACACCATTAAATGCAATCTGCGGTTTTTCAGAACTTTTAGGAGAAGATGATTTTACAAAAGAAGACAGGTTGGGTTTTATAAAAACTATAAACAACAGCACAAATTCCCTTCTTTTATTGATGAATGAAATAATGGAAATTTCCCTTTTGGAAGCCAACCAAATCGCTTTTTCAAATAAGAAATTCAATTTAGATGATGTATTTAATGAACTTGAAAACCATTATAAACTCAATAATGAAAAAAAGATTGAATTTGAATATGTAAATAAGACCCAAAATAACGGGTTGGAACTATATTATGATAAAGCAAGATTTCGTCAAATATTCATTAATCTGTTAAATAATGCTTTGAAGTTTACTGAATCTGGTCGTATTAAATTCGGTTATAAAGTGCTCGAAAAATCTGTACAATTTTTCGTTTCCGATACAGGCATTGGCATGAACAAATCAGAAATTGACAAAATATTTGACCCTTTTTATAAGATAGAGAATAATACTGATATACTTTATAGGGGCGCTGGCATAGGCCTTACCATCTGTAAAAAAATGGTGGAACTGATGGGTGGTGAGATATGGGTAGAGTCTGTGCTTTATAAAGGTTCTGTCTTTTATTTTACATTACCTGTTACTTCTGATAATTCAAAACCAAACAATCAGAAGAAAAAGAAAATATTCTAAAAAGATTTTTAAAAATTATTACCATCCTTGTGGCCGAAGATGATTCGTCAAACTTTGAACTTGTAAAAAATATACTTAAGTTCTACGGGGCAGAAATACAATGGGCGTAAAACGGAAAGGAAGCAATTAACTTTATTAAAAATAACTCCAACATCAAAAACTGTATTATTCTTATAGACATAAAAATTCTCCATATGAATGGTTATGAAGCTAACAGACAAATAAAATCAATGAGTAGTGAAATACCGGTAATAGCATACACAGCGTATGCATAAATGATTGATAAACAAAAAATAATGAATGAAAACTTTAACGACTATATTTTGAAACTTATAAGTATTGAATCGCTGTTTACCGTACTATCAAAATATACAGAAAAAAAATAAATACAATTTTTCACTGCTAACCGACTAAAATAAATCGATTTAATTTTTAAAGGGATTACTCCCCGAAAGTTTCACCTCATGTTGTAAGTTTATTTTGCTCAAAAAAACCACAACATGGATAAAGATAAAAAGATTCGTTTTGTCGGATAAATAGTGTTAAAAAATAGAAAGAATATCGATAGAAAATAACTTAATGCTTTCATTTCTTTTTTCTTAAGATACTGTAAGCCAATTAATGGTTGCGCATTTCGGATAATTATTACTTAAACCGGTTATCCGATTTCATCTCCTTTACTTTTGCGGAGGTATTATCGATCCATCCGTTTTTTTCAGTATCAAAGTGGTCAAATTTTGGAGTATAGGGTTTAATATCCAACAAAGGTGTGCCGTCAATCATATCCACATTTTCCACTTCCAGTATATTATCCGAAATGCTTAATAATCTAACCACCGATATTCCGATGGGGTTGGGTCGTTTTGGTGCACGGGTAGCAAAAACTCCATGAGGTTCGGTATCTAAAAACGGAATTACCTGAAGCTTAAATCCTTTCGATTTATGAAGATGATAAACCAATAAAATATGAGAAAACCCATCAAGGTCCTTTAGTCCCTCCATGAATCTCTTTTTTACTTCCACAGTACCTTTAACACCCTTCGCCCCTTTTGATTGAACAGGCATTCCTTCTCTCAACAGGAAAGGTGTTTTAATAATTCCAATGGCTTTGTATTTAATGGACATGTTGTTTTAAAGTTATAGAGTTGTTGAGTTGTTGAGTTTAAAACTATAGAGTAATAAAGAACCGTCTACCCGATAAAATTATAAATACTTAGCAGGTACCATGGGCCAGCAGCGCTACTTTTTTATGCTCATTAAATAAGCGGTTGTAAATCTGACAGGCTTCGGGAGTTTTCTTCAGGATCACTTCTTTGATGCCATGATCCTTAATGTGTTGTACTACACTTTCAGGACATTGTACCAGACCATCCACGCCACATCCAATAATTAATATGTCAATACCTTTCCCAAACACACCGGTTATCATGCCCTGATCCAGCAGATGGCCTTCTCTTTCTTTCCACTTACTAACTTCCGTTCCAATGAGCCTTATGTCCTTTCCTTTACCAATTTTACCGCTACTGTCTTTGGAATGTTCATTGCCGGAAATGATAAATTTCCCCCAGGAGAAATGCTCAATCGGCCCCTTCTTATCGTTATACATCTACTGTAGGAGTTTAACCAGAATAAAGTTATAAAATATTTGTATCTGTTTACTTTAAATCGCTGAGTTGTATTGTGGTTTATCCTGAATCTAAATTGTACGGTCGATATAGAAATTTTATACGTTTCTGGCATTTTACAATTTTGTTTGTAATTTTAGGTCAGAAGATAAAGTTCATAATGCAAACAGTAAAAAAATGGCGTGCTATTAATCCAAAGTAAGGTTTGATTACGTAACCTGAATGAAAATCAAAATGATATCGGATTTTTTCTTTAATAAACAAGTAAACTCACTTATCTTATAATCATTATAAAAAACCAAATATGAAAGCAAATTTTTCCAATAAAAAATTACATATTTTGAAAAATTACTTTGTATCCGGCATTCAACATACTTTCGGATATAAATTGATCTCTAGTTTTATCCTGTTTGCATTTCTGGGACTGTTGCCAGTTGCAGCCCAACCCTCCGGCGGCCCTTATGGCCCTATTCAGCAAACCTATGATTTACCCGAGGAATCGGGCAACATATTTTATGTCGCTCCCAACGGAAAAACAGAAAATTCAGGCGAGTCACTTAGTCAGCCAACAACCATTGAAGCGGCCATCCAAAAAGTAGTTACCGGCGATGCGATTGTTATGCGCGGAGGCGTATACCGTACCGGTAATCTTATCCTGAACCAGGGGATTACCATACAACCATACGCTGATGAACAACCTGTATTGAAAGGAACTTATGAGGCAACCGAATGGAAAGATCTGGAAAACGGGTTATGGACTACTTCCTGGACACGACTATTCCCTTCCAAACCTGAAAGTTGGTGGCGACGGGAACGAGAAGGGAAAAAGACACCTCCTCACCGTTTTAACAACGATATGGTATTTATCGATGGTAAATTCCTGCAATCGGCAGGATGGGAAGGAGAAGTGGATGAAAATTCATATTATATCGATTACGAAGCACAAAAGGTATACATTGGCACTGATCCCACTGATCGACTGGTGGAAATTACTGCCTTCGATATTGGGTTGCATAGGATCACAGAAAAATGTCATGGAAAAAAGACTGACGGAAAGGGACCTGTGATCAGGGGAATTATATTTACCCAGTATGCCTACCGGGCCATTGAAGTAGAAGGCACTGAACCGGAAGGAATATCCGCTGAAGCGGATCACGGAAAGCAGGTAGTGGGTACTATACTGGAACATTGCACTATCTCTTTCTGTTCGCGCGTAGCAGCCTATCTCAGGGGCGATAAACTGATCATTCGGAATTGCAAGGTAAGCGACACTAGTACAGAGGGTATTTACATTATCAGTTCGAACGATGTATTGCTGGAAAAAAACATATTCACACGTAACAATATCGAGAGAATTACCGGATATTTTCCGGCAGCAGTAAAAATTTTTAACCAAAGTTATCGTGTTACCTGCAACGATAACCTGGTGATCGACCTGCCCTGGTCGAATGGCATCTGGTACGATGTAGGAAATGTCGACGGAGTTTTTACCAATAACTGGGTCGAAGGTGTTGGCTGCAATCAGGGTGATATACCTAAAGATCAGGTTTGGCCAGCCGATAATGGTTTCTTTTTTGAGATCTCAAAAGGGGCCATTTGCGCCGGTAATGTATTTGTTAACTGCGACCATGGCATTATGGTGCTGAACAGCTCGGATGTTCAGATCTACCAGAATACATTTGTAAATAGTCTGGCAGCCATTGGACGAAATGAACGGGTTGCAGCAGGAGACCACTTTGGATGGCATGCAAGTACGGGACCCGATGTGGAAGAACGCGACGGACATATTTTTGTTAATAACCTGCTTACCGCTGATGAGAGTTTCAACCGGCCCTTGCTGTTCGTATGGCAACGTGATTTTTTATGTGAGCGCCTCAGTACACCTATGCTGGGAAAGCTCGATAACAACGTTTACGTGCGCCGTTCCGATACAAAGGCTATACCTCTGATAATATGGAGCCCAGCTATGAATTCAACATGCCAGGTGGAATTGGATTCGCCGGGAGATTTACATAAACTCTACAATAATTTTTCTGCCAACAGCGAGTATTTTTCCAACTATAGAGGTCCGCTATTTAAGGGTTCCGAACTTGGAAATTATCAGTTGCTGCAGACATTCCCGGGTTCAGGGACAGCTATACAGCTACCTGTAGGAATCAGTAAATTATTGGGTTATAAAAAAGAGAATAAGCCTTTTGTTGGGGCTTATACACCAGAATAAGACTATTTGGAATTTTTTGCCTTTGCATGCAATTAAGTGAAGCCAGACAGTATTGGCTATTCTTTATATTAAAAATAGCTATCGTTCACTTAATTGACGATACGCGCTTTTTAGCTGATAAACTTTCTGAGCATAGAACTCTTCCCATTGTTCTTTAGGATGGGTACATAACAGAACCATAATTCCATTTTCTCTGAAATATTTATTATTAACCCGTCCTATTTCAGGATAGTCATTGAACAATTCATCTATATCGCCAATCTCGTCATTGATATATATAAATGGTCCGTTTGATATACTATCAGGGGCCCAAAGAAGATAGCTGTCATGAAAACTAATGGGTTTGGGAAGTCCATACTCATGTCCATAGAATTCTATTGCCCCGGCCTGCCCGTAATTTTCAGCATAGATCATACATTTATCTTTCTGATCCTGATCCAACATGTTATATGCAGTTGCAACAATACCGGTTAATTCTTTCCACCCGGTCATATCGGCATAATCCTGTGGTATGGGATATAGCTTCCCGTCTTCCCATCGCTGGGTTATTCCTCCTTTATCGGGATCGCAATATTTTGCAACGGTATCAAATGAAGCGTAAGGCAATTCCAGGGGCAAAACAGCAGCAGAAATAACAATACCCAAAAGAATTGCGATGTAATTTACGATTACCCATCTTTTACGGAAATATTTTTCCATGGTATAACCGCCTGCTGCAAAAAGCATTGAATAGGCTCCCAGGGTATAGTAGGACTTTCCCCTAGACAGTACTATTATCAATAGTACCAGAATAAATATGTAGGCTATGAACCTGAATTTTTTCTCCTGTGGCAGGAATAGCATCATAATAAAGCCGGCCAACCATATAATAGTTGAGGGCAGACAATTCAGGATTTGATCAACAAAAAAACCTGAAATGGTATTATTTACCAGTTGATACTTTTGCAGTTCCACCATATGTTTAATGACCGGCCAGTTATGATGATACTGCCATATTAAATTCGGCAGTATCACAAGAAATCCTATCAACGATCCGATTATGAAATATTTTGAGAATATAACTTTTCTGTGCTGACTTATTAAAAGAGCAATAATTAGAGCTAACGCAAAGAATACAATGGAATACTTATTTAAAAAACCCAATCCCACCACAAAGCCGATCCACAACCAAAGTTTCAGGTTCCTGGTATTAATCATCCTGATAATAAGGTATGAGGTTAATAACCAGAAAAACTGATTGAACGAAACGGGCTGAAAAAGGCTGTTGCTTCTGAGAAATGCACCCGGTATCAGAAAAGCTATTCCTGCTATCAGCATGGCCAGGTTTCTACCTCCGAATTCCTTAACAATCAGAGCAATGATTATAATCGAGGATGCTCCAGCAAGTGCAGGAAATAATTTTATACCAAACTCAGAATAACCGAAGATTATTCTCACTACAAATGCCAGGAATCCGATGAAGGGAGGTGTTGATGCATATCCAAAACTCAAGTGATTGCCAAGTGCAAAATAGAGCATTTCGTCTCTGTGTAATTCGTAACTGGTACTCGTAAAAAAGTGTATGATAAGTTTAGTTAATACCAGTGCTATGGTTATCAGCCAGAATGTTGAGATTTTATCTCTTATGTATTTCAAAGTTATCATAACCGGGCAGGTAAGTTTTTAGTTTTTCTATGGATGATGAGTTTAAATCAGGCCTCTCAAATTAAATATATAACTTCTGGGTACATGTCATAAATATGTAAATAATTGTAATAAATTATAACAAACCATTTAAACCCGATAAATTAATTGTGAATGCTATACCAGAAAATTAGGGGTCAAAAAATTCTGCATTAATCGAAATTACTTCTTTTTGTTTTTTCTAGAAACCACGATAACATAGTAGAGGTTTAATACAATGGACAATCCAATTAAAAAACCCTCTATAAAGTCGAGTAAATTGCTTCCGGGTAAAAATTTTTCCAGCATTATGGCAATGGCAAGAAGGAGAGCCCCAACGGGCATGGTCAATGCTTTTTTAAGTTTCATTTTATTT
>CAZQCO010000055.1:4583-8272 GCA_964592225.1 uncultured Bacteroidales bacterium | reverse complement strand
AGGGATAGTAAAATAAAAGGTGGTACCCTTATTCGGTTTGGATACAAACCCTATTTCACCTCCTAAAAGCTGAACGATACCTTTTGATATACTTAAACCCAAACCTGTACCCTTATGATAGGATTGTTCTTCTACCTGCCGGAACCTTTCAAAGACCAGATGATGCTTATCTTCCGGAATCCCCGATCCGGTATCTTTCACATAAAATTCAATATAACTTTTATGGCTTTTTTCTACGATTTTGGCTCCTACTTCAACATATCCCTTTTCAGTATATTTAATCGCATTCATAATCAGGTTATCCAATACCTGCTGTATACGTATATCATCTGTCACCGTAACAACCGAATGAAGTTCTTCCGGGAAATTAAGCCTGAGATCTATTTCCGGTTTATTTTTCAGCACCTCGCTGTTTTGAAATATTTCGAAACACCTCCTGACAATATCATATAGGGAGCGTTTCTGAAGATCAATGGCCAGTTGTTGTGCTTCAATATGCGATATATCGATAATATCATTGATCAGTTGTATTAACCTGGTTCCCGAATTACGGATTAAACTGATGAAGTGTGTTCTTTTTTCCTCTGTAAGGTTGGGTGAATCAAGCAAACCCGAAAACCCCAGAATAGAATTCAGCGGTGTTCGCACTTCGTGGCTCATATTGGCCAAAAAAACAGACTTCAGCTTGTCGCTTTCCTCTGCCTTATCTTTTGCTTTGATCAATTCCTCCTCAATTTCCTTCTGTGCTGTTATTTCAGTGGTAATGCCCACCATTCCGGTAATCGTTCCATCCTTATCGTAAAGGGGTACTTTCGATACTAAAAACCAATTGTTTTTCCCATCAGGATTCACTCCTAATTCTACCTTGTTTAATATGGATTGTCCCTCGCTGATTACTTTCTGATCGTCAACAAAAAACTTCTCTGCCAGCTCTTTCGGAAAAACCTCAAAATCAGTACGGTTCAAAAGATCCATTTCCGGATCCAGACCCATTACTTTCAAATGCCCCCGCACTTCGCGTAAATGTTCGGGATTGACAATTATCTTTTTGTATTCTTTATCCTTAACAAAAATACCACTGGGAATATTGTCGATCAGGGTTCTCAGCAGTGTCCTTTCCATGGCCAGTATGGCCTCAGCTTCTTTGCGGTTGGTAATGTCCCTGATGATGCCGAGAACATAATATTCATCCTGTAATCGTATTACTTCGCCGGAAACCAGGCCGGTTTTAATTTCGCCGTTTTTCATACGGAACCTGGCTTCATAATTGTTTACCCGTTTGTTTTGGCTAATTAGCCTGGTATATTCAACTAATTCCGACCTGTTGACCCAGAATTTCATACTTAATATGGTTTGCCCTATTAATTCATCGCGGGTATAACCGGTAATTTCGCAGGCACTTTCATTTACATCAGAAATAATCCGCTCAGATACACGGGTAAGTGTAATAGCGTCGGGACTCGAATGAAACAGTTTGGAAAATTTTTCCTCTGAAATACGAATGGAATCCTGTGCAATTTTTTGTTCGGTAATATCCTCAATGGTTCCAATAAAACAAACCGGGACCTTTTTTTCATCGCGAATAAAGGATACCGTTAAATTAGCCCATAGTATGGACTGGTCTTTTCGCAGGTATCTTTTTTGTAGTTTAAAATTATCGATTTTGCCTTCGAATGCCGATTGTAATTTCTTCAAATAATCTGATAAATTATCGGGATGAGTAATGTCTTTGAAGGACATTTGCAACAATTCCTTCCGGGTGTACCCGGTTAATTTGCAAAAGGGTTGATTCACCTCAAGAAAAATCCCATCAGTCTGGCAAATTACCATACAGGTAGCAATATGCTTGAATAATTCATGATAATGTCTGCCGATTTCACTGGCAGAAAGGTTTTGCATTAACTCTACCATGCAGTTTTTTTGTATTTCCCTGCATAATATATTAATTATTCACTACAATACCAATGATAGAAAAATAAATAGCTGTTTGTGTATAAGGGAATAACGAATATATTTTTGTAACGGGTACCATCAGAATTGTTTCAGCAGCTCTATTCTCTTTTGAATAGGCGGATGTGTAGCAAAAACTAAAGAGAGGGAAAATGTATTGCCCTTCTTCTTCTTTTCTCCCGGATTGTCGATAAAAAGTTGTGCTACATCTTTTCGTTTTACAGCTTCGATACGTGAATCTTCCGAAATTTTTTCCAATGCCGAAGCCAGTGCCAGGGGATTTTTGGTCATTTCAGCAGAGCCGGCATCGGCCATATACTCGCGTTTCTTCGAAAGCGCGAACCTGAAGATACTGGATAACAGGTAGCCTACTATCGCCAAAAGCATGGCGATCAGAATGATCCTGCCATCTTTCTTACCCCTGCCCCTTCCCCCAAATTGTATAGAACGCAGCAGGGTTTCGGTAATAAATGCAAATATCCCTACGAATATAATGGACACTATCAATAACCTGACATCACGGTTTTTAATGTGTGTAAGCTCATGTGCTATTACGGCTTCCAATTCCTCGTCATTGAGCTTATCAATAATGCCCCTGGATAAAGAAACCGTGAAGCTCGATGTATTAATGCCACTGGCAAAAGCATTCAGGGAGTCATCTTCGATAAGGTTTATTTTGGGCATTTTCATGCCGCTACCGATGCATAAATTCTCAACCAGGTTGTATACTCTTTTATTCTCCCTGCGCTCCAGCGGAACGGAACCGGTTGCTTTCCTGATCATGCCTGTATGGGAAAAGTAGGCTATGATAAACCATACCAGAACAGCTATCGATACCCATGGAATAAATTTCAGGAAGTTCTGGTTGGCATAGTATATTCTTTGCTCGGGCGATTCCAGAATAAAATAGAAAAAGAGCCATGCCAGTATAAAAATCACGGCAGGAAACAATGCAAGCAAGGCTACCGATTTAATATTATTTCTCCAGATCTGGGTTTGGAGACCCACATATTTCATGCTATACTAAAAATTTAATTTAGGGGTTTCCTCTGATTTTGCCCGTTGATCGGTTCCCAGATCGAACATGGGTTCGCGCTTGAATCCGAACATTCCTGCCAAAAGGTTTGAAGGAAAAGTTTCCACTGCATTGTTCAATTCTTTGGTGGCCGAATTGAAAAACCGCCGTGAAGCTGCCAGTTTATTTTCGATATCGGCTATTTCTTCCTGAAGTTGAATGAAATTCTGACTTGCTTTTAGGTCGGGGTAGGCTTCAACAGCCACATTGAGACCTTGCAGGGCAGAAGAAAGCTGACCTTCAGCAGCAATTTTTTCATTCACTGTGGTTGCTTTCAATGCATTGGCACGGGCATTGGTAATATCGGTCAGCACCGTACTTTCGTGTTTCATATAACCCTTGACCGCTTCCACCAGCTGGGGGATCAGATCGAGCCGCTGTTTCAACTGTACATCGATATCGGCAAAAGCATTTTCACGGTTGTTCCTGAGCTTTACCAGCCGGTTATACAGCGCGATAACCAAAAATACCAGAACAACAATAATGACCAGAATAACTATTATCATAGCATGAGTTTTATTAATGAATAATTGGCTAATTTATCATTTTATTGATAGTCTTGTTGAAAAAATTTTCTTTTCGCCGGGTGTTGAATAATAAAGGCTATACCATGCAAGACTCTATTATTGGCTGGCAAAGGAAAAGTGCATCTGAACCATAATCC
>CAZQCO010000055.1:0-4573 GCA_964592225.1 uncultured Bacteroidales bacterium | reverse complement strand
CTCTTTTTTCCAGTACGCCTGTCCACCGGGTATTTTCCCAATTGGCAGGCTGACCCTTCCATTCGTTCATATCATCGAGCCTGCAGAAAAACCAGGCTACCTCGCCCGATCTTGAGAAGTTAATTTTCAACTCTGATATTTCATACCGCACCGCCTTAAAATCAGGACTCATCCAGAATGCTTCGGCTTTTCTAAAATCCCGAAATCCTTTTACCACCCTGTCGGTTGGGTGCACTTCAAGATAATTGGTGTCGTTCGCAATTATGCTGTAGAGCAAAGTAATATCCTTGGTCTGTGCCCACCCTATACAGTTGTGGATGGCTTTCTCAACCCGTTGTTCTTCTGCTTCCCTGTTGAAAACAGTATTTGTCCTGTGACACGATAGCAGCGAACAAAGAATCACCACAAGGGCCAATAATGATTTTATAATAAAATGTTTCATACTGCTTATTTATTTTGTTTAAAATAGTCATTTCTTTTTACAAACAATTCACGGTAGACTACCAAAGGGTTGATGCGTGTAATAGGCTTTGTAATCTTCCGTACCGACCGCTGAAATCTCAGCCCGGCCGGCCATGCCTGCACCGTCATCGACGGGGTCCACCTTACTCTTTCTCCGCAGTATAACAGCGGAGAAGAAGCCACAACATAGCCAATGCACCAGCTATTGTAGCCATTAATTAAGGTTCAACAATCTGAAAGTCGTAAAATTCTACTTTTTGTTTATCATACACCATAAAGCCAATAGTGCAGGATTTTGATACGCTATAGTTCATTTCAAAAGAACCAATCACTATATCGTTTATATAATAGGTGGCTTTTTTATTTCGTACCTCAATTTTATAATTATTTTCCTTATTCAATTTCCCTGATAGGGTAGCATTTTCATTACAAATTTTAATAGGTTCATTAGTTCCATTACAGGTGCCTTCTATCAGCGACTTTCCAGTTGTTGTGGTATGAAAAAAATATTTGTTTTCATCACTATTTGCCAATACTAAACCATAAGGCTTGTCTTGTTCTCCTTTTTTCCAATTACTTTTGTATGTTATATCAAACTTGTCAGGTAAATCAAATTCTTTAAAATGCATATAAGCATTAGGTGTTTGTCCGTTCTTTTTCGAATTAAATATTAATACATCACTCATTAATCCGCCAATACTATAGGTATCATACAATCCAAGACCAGACCAATAATGAAAAAAACTGATTAATCCATATTCTCCTTCTTCATCTCTATGTGCAAAGAAAAACTTTAATTTATCGTCGGTTATTTTATCTTTATAAGCGTTATAAATATTCGGATAATACTTATTAGCATATTCCAGTAAGTTTGCACTTTCGATTTCGTTATTCAGTAGTTTTACAAATAAACTCGTATCGGATTTATTTATATAAATTTCAATTGTACCATAATTATATAGTTTATTATTTTCAGGAGCAATTTTCCTGAAAACTGGTATTTTAGGAGATTTATACGCTTTATCTCTAAAAGTTATGGATTCAAAATAATATCCATCCTTACTTGGACTAATTTCCAAAAGATATGTCCACTGATAAATTGTTTTATTACTTTCTCTTTCCCATGTTCCATTTGTCATTCGCTTATGTATATAATACGGTGTATTTATTTCGCAATCCCAGCTTTGTGTCATTGTATTATCATATCGAACAATATGCAATAATGGAATAAATGTTCCATTCTGGATCTGCTCAGAACTGTAATGGTTTGTACTATCAATAATTCTGACATTAAAAAGTACAAATGCCTGATTGTTATTTTTGAAAGAAAACTCGTTATCATCAATTATTTGAATACTTTGACTATAAATGAAATTTGAAATAAACAATAGCCCTATTACAAGTGTTTTTTTCATCCTATTTAGTTTAATGGTTCAGTATTATTGGCTACAACGTCAGTTTATCTAAAAACTTTTCTAAACGCTCTGAGATTTTCATATTGTTGTAAAGTTACATACAGGTATCCGAATTTTAAATTCATCAGTTTAGGTTAGTAGACAGTCTGACGTTCCCGCAATATGGTATCGCAGGCGCAGCATCGCTTTAAATTTGATTGGCAAGATACTAAAAAGCGACTTACTGGCATGCTGTTAGCTTGTTAATAATTTCCCTTCTCAAGTCACTTTGAGGTTGCTTTGTTATTTTTGATCATTCAGACAATTATCTTAATTACCTGGAAGATTCAAAATCCCAGGGTGAGGATAGTAAATATTATCAGGATATTACTTGATATAGACCAATTATACTTAACATCACTAATTATTGTGGTTGTCCCTCTAAAGAAGTAGCGACCATGGTTTTCTGTTCAAAAGAATAGTCTTCTAATTCTTCCATTTTTGAATCACGAAGCCTTGTCGCTTCTTAAACCTGTCCTTTTCTAAAAATGTATTGTTATGCGATACTTTAAAAGACACAAATAGGCAAGGGTAGACTACAAGAACTTTCGGGTAAAATATTTATGTATTCTTTTTTGAAAATGTTGTTACTAAAAGGTACGAAAGCACAGAGAAAACCATTCCAAAAATATTAGCATCTAACCCTAAAGGAAGGGCAATATCAGAAATTATTAAGACTAAAGTAAGTGTACCTCCTGTTATCATTGAAACTAAAGCACCCAATCTGTTTGGAGTTTTGGAAAACAAAGCGACCAATACAGGTATAATCATGCCTGACACCATAAAAGAATACGAGTGTAGCATCAGCTCTAAAACACTGGTCATTTTTAATGCCAGAAGCAATGCGGCTATCCCAACAAGCAGGGTTATCATTTGAGAAAACCTAAGGCTGTATTTTGATTTATGTTTTTTTAGAACGTCTGTTAAAATATTCCCTGAAGATGCCATTAAACAACTATCGGCCGTTGACATAATAGCAGAAAAATAAGCTGATAACACTATACCAAGAAATCCAACCGGAAGGATGGTTTTTAGCAATACAGGCAAACCCATCTCAGCATCCAGGTTTGTGTGGTTATATCCGGGTAAAAGATTATTTTCAAGAGCGACACGGGCAAACATTCCTAAAATAACTCCAATAAAAGCCATTAAAGGATATTCAAAAAAACCTGCAATAAGCCAGCCTTTTTGAGCTGTTTTTGTATCCTTAGCTGCATAAATTCTTTGATATAGGGTCATTCCAATAAACCAAATAGGAATAATGGTAAACATCCAATTTACAATTTGTTGCCACGAGATTGATGTTAAACTTAAAAATTGAGGATCTAGCGTTGATTTAATTGTAGCAATACCGCCAATTTTAAAATAACTAAATGGAAGCGCAATAAGAATTAACCCTGCCATCAGAATTATCCATTGAATTGTATCGGTATATATAACAGCTTTAATTCCGCCTATTACAGTATAAACAATTGCAACTACCCCCATAACCAGTAAAGCATTGTTAATACTTAGTCCGTCGAATGTTGAAGAAGCAAGTTTTGCCCCGGCAAGAATTTGAGAACTTGTAAAGCCCAAATACCCTATGGCAGATATTATACCGGCTATAAAGGCTACCCGTTTGTCGAAAATATATTCAAGAAACTGAGGGAATGAAAGAAAACCTTTCTTTCTTGCTAAATCAGAAATCCTGGGAATTAGCAATACTCCGCTTAACCATGCTCCAAGCAATCCGGTAAAAAGCAACCAACTGCCTGATAAGCCCATGGTAAATCCCAGTCCACCTAATCCAATAGAGAATCCGCCACCTACATCGGTAGCAACCACTGATAATCCTATATGTAAACTATTTAAATTTCGACCCCCAACAAAATAATCATCTGTGGTTTTATTCTTGCGCATAAAATAAACACCTACGCCTAACATTGACAACAGGTAAACACTAAAAATGGAAAAATCAATCCAATGCATATTAAAAATTAAAACAAAAGCTTTTTTTAAAATTATTAAGGGTGCTAAGAATATTGAAATTAATTTTTCCCATATTTCTCTTTAGTTTATCCATAATTTATTGCTTGTAAACCAACTATAATTTCAGCAGAGAATCAAATTCTCATTTCACATCAATCCCAAAAGAAAATTCTTTACACAATTGCCGAGATTATCAACATTATATCCACCTTCCTGACAAACCAATGTTGGTATTTCCAAAGACTTAAACTGATTACCAATTGCAATATAATCTTCTGTCTGAAGTTTAAAGCCCCCAATCGGATCATCGATATGAGTATCAAAGCCGGCAGCAATAATTAAATAAGCAGGTTTAAACGCGCGTATTTTATCTATAATTCTGTCAACTGCTGCGCTATACTGCTCTAAATTGGTATCCTTGGGTAAAGGTTCGTTATGATTTGCCCCAACTGCCTGACCTGTTCCTTTTTCGTCGGCATATCCCCAAAAGTATGGGTACTCGTTAGAAGGATCACAATGTATTGATGCAGTAAATACAGATTTTATTTCATTAAAAAATTCCTGAGTTCCGTTTCCATGATGATAATCGATATCGACAATAGCTACTTTTCCCTCAGGTAATAAATATTCTGCTGCTGTAGCTACATTATTAAAATAACAATAACCGCCAAAAACACGAGGACCTG
>CAZQCO010000054.1:0-26712 GCA_964592225.1 uncultured Bacteroidales bacterium | reverse complement strand
CAAGGTAATATTTTTATCTGGAAACGGGAAAAATTGAAAATAAGGATACTCAATTTTCCTCTCTCTGAAAAACAATTATACTATAAGTTAGTAATAAATTAATTCTGTTAAGCTGAGGACCTGAATGGTAAAAGTGACAATAGCCAAAAATCTGCTCGAAGTAATAAGTATTTTGACAGGCGGGGACTCAAAACCATAAAAAAACGCAAACACACTCTCCAATGGGAATATAAACTACAACCATAAAAAAAATTTCATTTCTTTTTTAAAATCTTTATCTTGTAGGAGTATCGTTTTCTAAATAAAAGGAATGCTCAATAAAATACTCATTTAAATAAAAACCCGGCATTATGAAAAGTTTATTACATGTTAACACATTTTTCCTCATTGTAATTCTAAGTATTTTATCAATTCAGGCTTTCAGTCAGTTCGAAGCCAACATGCATTTTACCCTTTCCGGCAATGAAAGGGATTTTAAGGTTTTCAGCGACGTAAATCATTACCGCTATGAATTTAATGCAGATGGCCAGGAAGGAGTTGTCATAGCCCTGAAAGAAACCAACCAGGTATTTGTGCTTATGCCACAACAAAAAATAGCCATCAATACAAGCCCAACCAGCCTGATGAGTATGGGTAATGATCCTGTGAAACTTTATGAATATCAGTTAGGAGAGGGAGCAACAGAAAAAGTGACAGGCAATGAAGCCATCAATGGATACGATTGTATCAAAAAAGAGCTGTATAGCGATAGTAACCAGCTTTTATATACCATGTGGTATTCGGATGAATACAAATTTCCCATAAAAATTGTGAGCCATATGGATGTTGCAGGAACAACAAGCATGGAACTGAAAGATATCAAACCCTGGACACCTGATGAAGCCAGCTTCATCATTCCCGAAGGATACACAATTGTGGAACAGTAAACAACGATACCGTTACTTTAAAAATTAGGTACTATGGATAACACAGTAAAATCAAAAAACAAAGGTAATTCACTGATTCTAGGTATTATTTTCTCGGCAGCAGGCGCTCTCACTTTTTTCCAGTGGGGCTTACCTCCCCTTAAGTACGCCCGGGAATCCGTTGACTGGCCTTCTGTTTCAGGAACGGTAACTAAATCTGACATAGTGACCAGAATAAAAGATGGTAAAACATCTTATATTCCGGAGGTAATTTATACGTATTCCGTAAACAATAAAACATATATCTCTGCAAAGATTACCGTAGGCAATCCGCATTACGATTCCAATATTGGTCCTGTCCGGAAAACCATTCAGAAATATCCGGTCGGGGAAACAGTACTGGTTTACTATGACCCTGAAATTCCTGCTTCAGCAACACTTATTCGCGGCATACAGAATAGCGATTACGTACTTGCCGGTATTACAGGATTGTTTATGGTTGTCGGGCTATTCCTTCTTATTGACGGTTCCCGGAAAAAATTTAGTAAAGTAAGTGATTCGGGCAGAAATGAAACATAAAACTAATTGATGTTTATGTAAGGAATAATTTTCCGTCTGTAACAAGTCAAATTTCCCTGAGTAGAAATGATTTTTAAATGACCGGGAACGATTTTTCCCTGACCGTGAGTAATTTTCTGGCAACCGGGAATGATTTTCAACTGACCGTGAGTGATTTTCTTGCAACCGGCAATGATTTTCTCATGAGCGGCAATGATTTTCAGGCAAGCGTGATCGATTTTCCCCTGACCGGCAGTGATTTTTCTCTGCGCGTGTGTAGTTTTCCCCCGAGCGTGAATGATTTTTCTTTGCTTGTTGGTAAATAAGTCAATAGGTTGTGGGAAGAATTGTATGGTGTTAACGGCTGTTATATGCCGTTTTACTTTTTGATATTTACTGATTTTAAAAAATAATTAATGTCAGACTCCACCTTTGGAAATATTTCTTCTGTCGCATCTCCAATAATCTCAATCCCAATATTTTCACTTAAAATATAACCAAGCAATACTAAATGTTTTACATCTTCTCTTAAATACTCTCCTTTAAAAATGACTGAATATTTATCAGATGAATAGTCGGGATATCCTCCAAGCAATTCATATTTTAATTTATAAGGTTTTTGTCCTAGTAAACTAATGCTATATTCTATAACATCTATACTGTCAATAATGCTCTCATATAGTATAGCTATAACAGGCTCAATGGGTCTTTCAAGCGAATCAATAATCGGAATATGTTTAAACATCAGAACTCCTCTTGAATTACTGCTGGGTAATTGGTTAGAAGTCAATACCCAGTCAACGGAGTCCAAGGTATTAAAGTTAATCTTTGAATTAAACTCGTTAATCTTATATTGACTTTTTATTGATGTAACAATCATAAGAAGTACCATGGTTAATGGGAATATTCTAAACATAGTGGTTTTTTATAAATCAAGCTACCGCGCGTTTATAACGCGTGGATAAAAATCCTGAACATTAGTTATAAGTAATTAACCTGCCCGATTCAATTACAATCTCTAAAAAAGCATCTAATTCTCCATAGTTCCTGGCCGAACTAAACAGATAATCTTCCGGGTGCTTAACTATTAAATCTTCCACAGGGTTAAGATGTATGTATTCCAGCTTTTGCCAGAAAAAATTGTTGCTGAATATTTCTTTTGGCTGATTGCCATCCTGCCATACCTTATAATTCTTGTTTCTCTTTATTTTATCAGCTTCTTGTCTGAAATATTCAAGTAACCATTCCCTTCTGCTTTCTGGTTCATTGGCAATTTGTTCAATTATTTTTTTTGATGTATACTTTTTGAAATCACGTAGTATTTCTGATAATGAAAATTGGCCTACAGCCCTGGTAATTAGATGTAAATGACTTGGCATTAGACAATAAGCATATAGTTCCAGTCCTTTATGTTGTTGACAATATTTTAAAGAATTGATAAGCAATAATTTATGATTAGGTCTTGTAAACAAATCAATCCAGTCTACTACTGTTAACGTTATGAAATAGGCTGCATCCTTATTTTCTATTTTGTAGTTTTCTGACATAGCTTTAGCATAACGAATTTTCTGAATAAAGGTACTATTTTCTTATTAAATGCCTTTCGTTTTAGAACCACGCGTTGCAAACGCGCGGGAGCCTGGCAAATTACAATTTCCTTATCAGAAATCAAAAATCATACGGAGGGTGACCTTCCATATAATTTCGCCCAGCTGTGCAACTGTTTTACCAGCGATTTTTTAAACTGCTTCTTTTTGAGGCGCCAGAGCCAGTTGCCTTCTTCTGTGGAAGGAAAATTCATCCGGTCTTTTTCCCCAAGTCCCAATATGTCCTGCATGGGGATAATAGCCATACGGGCTACTGATCTGTAGGCTTCCCGCATCAGCACGCTGTGGCAGTTCTTTGCCGTTATCTTTTGGCCCAGGTAGCTGTCCAGGTTTTTCTTTCCTTTTTTGCCGGTTTCGCGTTTGTACCATCCCTTTACCGTATTGTTGTCGTGCGTGCCGGTATACACCACCGAGTTTTTGGTATGGTTGTGGGGGATAAAGATAGATTCGGACATATCGCTGCCAAAGGCAAACTGCAGTATGCGCATGCCCGGTAGCTGGTAATGGTCGCGCAGGTCGTACACGGCCTGGTCCACATCGCCCAGATCTTCCGCTATAAAGGGCATGGAGGGGAATTCTGCCTTCACCGTATCGAAAAAATCTTTAGCCGGGCCCTTCAACCACCGGCCCCTGATGGCATTCCTGGCACCGCCCCGCACTTCCCAGTAGGTCGAGAATCCCCGGAAATGGTCGAGCCTGACGATATCGAACAGCTCCAGGTTTTTCCGGAGCCGCTGCATCCACCACAGGTATCTCTCTTTTTTCAGCACGTTCCAGTTGTACACGGGCATGTTCCAAAGCTGGCCCTTGTCGTTGAAATAATCGGGCGGCACGCCGGCAACCCTGGCTATCTGTTTTTTACGATCAAGCTTCCAGTATTCGGGATGCGACCACACATCGGCGCTGTCGTGACTGGTATAGATGGGGATATCGCCAATGATGCGGATGCCGTTTTCGTTGCAGTACGATTTCAACGCCCGCCACTGCCGGGTAAAAAGGAACTGGGCATATTTTTCGCGGGCAATTTCATGTTCTGCTTCTTCCGTGGCTTTCAGAAGGGCTTCGGGATCGCGGTCGCGCAGTTCCACCGGCCACTCGAACCAGGGTTTCTGTAGTTTTTGTTTCAGTGCCAGAAAGAGCGTATAGTCATTGAGCCAGAACGATTCCTCATCACAAAATCGCTGAAAGGCCTTTTTTATTCTTCTGTTGTTGTGATCCTGAAAATAGGTAAAGGCCTCTTCGATGAGCGCTCCTTTAACTTCAACGGCATGCCGGTAATTTGCCCGGCTGGAGGATTTGGCGCATGCCATCTCAGGCATTTTGTTCAGGTACCTCTGACTGATTAGTTGCTCAGGATTAATAAACAGCGTGTTGCCTGCAAAAGCCGAAAGCGGACTGTAGGGAGAGAAACCCCTGATTGCTTCTATGGGATTCAATGGCAGCAGCTGCCAGTATTGTTGTCCTGCCTGCTTCAGTTGTTTTACAAATTGAAATGCTTCGGGGCCGAAATCGCCCGTACCGAAGTTGCCCGGAAGTGAACTTATGTGCATGAGTATGCCGGCACTTCTCTGGTTAGGTTTTTCTTTCATAGACTTCTGAGTAACTTAATAGTATATACCTGTAATATAGCTTATAGAATATCTTTCCTGACGTAGTGAAACGGAGATCATGAATCCATGAGTGTTGGATTTCGGCACCCCATTTCATTCCGGCCCGAATGTTTATCCCGATACTAAATTTCTACAAAAAAAATGGAACGGCAAATAAAATATCACATTGGAACTCATTTTTTCACCACTTATCAAACGCATAAGGAATAAAACAACAAAATGAATACATTTGAAGAAACAGACAAAAATCTGGGTGTGGTATTGTAATCAGGCAAATAGAATTAATTAATGGAAAAATACACCGGAAAAGTTCTTCCCGGAAGACCCTATCCTTTAGGAGCCAACTGGGATGGCAAAGGAGTTAATTTTGCCATCTTCAGTGAGCACGCTGCTGCGGTGAAGCTTTGCCTGTTCCGATCTCCCGACGACAAGGAAGAATATACCTATATCAGCCTGAACGAGGTGACAGGATTTGTATGGCATGCCTATCTGCCGGAGATAGCACCGGGTCAATTATACGCTTACCGTGTCTTTGGTCGTTACAAGCCGAAGGAGGGATTTCGTTTTAATCCGCATAAACTGCTTATCGATCCCTATGCAAAAGCTATCTGCGGCCGTGTTGAGGTGCATGAGAAAATGCTCGGTTTTAAGCAGGACAAATCCGACAAACGATATCCCTTCAGGAAGGATACCAGGGACAGTGCCGATGTGGTTACAAAATGCATGGTGGTTGATAACCGCTTCGATTGGGAGGATGATAAGAGTCCGGATACACCCATGAACGATTCCATTATCTATGAGGTGCATGTTAAAGGATTTACGGCCCGGCATCCCGGTATTCCTGTAAAAGAAAGGGGTACCTATAAAGCACTGGGATCACCTCTAATTATTGAATATTTTAAGAAGCTGGGGATCACAGCAGTTGAGTTAATGCCGGTTCACCAGTTTGTTCACGACTGGTTCCTGGTACAGAAGGGACTGACCAATTACTGGGGCTATAACACCATTGGCTTTTTTGCTCCGCATGCCGCATATAGTGCCTCAGGCTATATGGGTCAGCAGGTAAATGAATTCAAGGAGATGGTGAAGGCCCTGCACAAAGCCGGTATTGAAGTCATTCTCGATGTGGTATATAATCACACCGGCGAAGGAGGTCATCTGGGACCTACACTGTGCTTTCGTGGAATTGACGATATCAACTATTATCGTATCGACAGTAAGAATCCGGGGCAGTATAAAGACTATACAGGCACGGGCAATACACTTAACCTGCTTAGTGCACAGACACTGCAGATGGTAATGGACAGTCTTCGCTACTGGGTAACCGAAATGCATGTCGATGGTTTCCGGTTCGATCTCGCGTCGACCCTGGCCCGCGGATTATACGATGTAGGAAAACTTTCGGCTTTCCTTGATACGATACATCAGGATCCTGTGATATCGAAGGTGAAACTAATTGCCGAACCCTGGGACCTGGGTGAGGGCGGATACCAGGCAGGTAACTTTCCTGTGCTCTGGGCCGAGTGGAACGGCAAGTACCGCGATTGTGTCCGCAAGTTCTGGAGGGGAGACGAGCGGCAGGTAAAGGAACTGGCCTACCGTCTAAGCGGGAGCAGCGACCTTTACGAAGACGACGGCAGGCTGCCTTCATCGAGCATTAATTTCATCACCTGTCACGACGGATTTACAATGCACGACCTTGTAAGTTATAATGAAAAGAATAACATCGCGAATCAGGAGAACAATAAGGATGGTGAGATTAATAACTTTAGCTGGAATACAGGAGTTGAAGGACCAAGCAATGATGCCGGGATTGTGAGTTTAAGGGAGCAGAGGAAAAGAAGTTTTATGGCTACACTTTTGCTAAGTCAGGGAGTGCCTATGATCAGTCATGGCGATGAATATGGCCGTACCCAACTGGGAAATAACAATGTATATTGCCAGGATAATGAAACAGCCTGGTTCGACTGGGAATGGAACAACCTGCAAAAAGAATTCTTCAGCTTTACTTCTATGCTGATAGCCATACGGAAGAATCAACCCGTAACACACAAACGAAGATTTTTCAAGGGAAGGAGGATAAGAGGAGCGGGAGTAAAAGATATCCGCTGGCTCAACACCGATGGTTCCGATATGACCGATGAGCAATGGAATTCGGATTTTATTCGCTGCATGGGAATGCTCCTGAACGGAGAGCTTATCA
Organism: uncultured Bacteroidales bacterium; assembly: GCA_964592225.1. Lineage (GTDB taxonomy): Bacteria > Bacteroidota > Bacteroidia > Bacteroidales > UBA10428 > UBA10428. The sequence continues at coordinate 19,829 of CAZQCO010000054.1, read as the reverse complement.
ATGAGGTAAACGAAAAAGGAGAACTTATAAAGGACGATATCCTCCTGCTCATTGTTAACAGCTTCTGGGAGCCTATTGGATTCACATTACCTAATACTACTCTTAGTCATTCATGGGAAGTGCTGATTGATACCAGTATGACCAAAATGCCTTCAAAACAGGATCAGTTATCCATTGCGTTCAATATGCCTCCGAGGTCGCTGGTGTTACTAAAAAATGTAAAGTAGATTCTCCCGGCATCCTTCGAACGATTCACCCTTCGACTACACTCAGTATGACATTCAGGGTATCGGGATATGCTGAACGAGTAACAATTCGTGCACAGGGTCATACTGAGCGAAGTCGAAGTATGGGCAAATTATTCATGCTATTTCTTATAAAACTTGTGAGAGCTTTTATTTTTGCATACCGATAACTCTTGTAACAATTCCCAGTTTTCATCTATTAAAGCTTGCTTCTTTTTATGGCTCCAACCCTTAATTTTTTTCTCATATTCGATAGCCAGATCAGGATTATCGAATTCTTCATAAAAAACGAGTTCAGCTGGCCTTTTGTCATAAGTGTAAGATTCAGGATTTCTTCCGGTATTATGTTCAGTAAGTCTGCGTTCAAGATCATTTGTAATACCGGTATAAAATGAATTATCAAGGCATTTTAAAATATAAACATAATAACGAGCCACTGTTAGATTGGTGCTTAATAGTTTTACAAAGAAACCAACATTAAATCATTAAATAAAGGTACTAAGTATATTATTACTGTTTAGCACTTTGGATTAACTCACCCTTCGACTACGCTCAGGGTGACATACCGGAAAGCTGACATTCAGGGTATCGGGATATGCTGAACGAGTAACAATTAGTGCATAGGGTCATACTGAGCGGAGTCGAAGTATGGGCGGAGTCGAAGTATGGGCGGAGTCGAAGCATGAGCGTAGCTGTAGCAAAAGTGTTTGCATGTTCTCATAAGAAAATTGCATTGTATCTGTAATAAACCCTTATCATAAAAAAAGCCTGCAGGTTTATTTGCAGGCTTCAATTTATTACTCAACCTAAACTTATATTTATAGAAAAAATCGAAGATGAAAAAACTCAACTAGCGGTTATTGATTTCTTTTAAGCCTTCTATTCAGTTTTTTAATGGCTATCTCAATCGATTCGTCAGGTTTAATGGTATTATATTCCCCCCAGAAATCTTCATCCTCAAAAACATCTACCTGATCGGCAAGGAAATCGGAATATTTAACAGATACCTTATAAGGGAATTTTTCTACATTCTGCGTATCACGATCGGTGATAGCCATCTCAAACATGGTATTGATGTTTGTTTTAAAGAGTTTCCGATCCCATTTAATTTTAAATACAACCTCGGAGCGGACATAATTCAATACCCACATACCTTCAATTTGCCGGTAATTCACAAGGTAATGCCCACTTTCGACATCAATTTTCATGGAAGCAGGTTTCTTTTTAACAAGCATCTTGGCTGCATCTTCTATGCTCATTTCACTGATTTGAAAATCGATACTGGTTATGGCAAACGATTCTATGTCGATATATACTTTACCCTGATACAGAGGATATTCCGTCCTGATTTTCTGGTTGAATTCAATAACGTAATTATCTCTGTCGTTTACTTTTACAACACCGTTAAGTGTAAAATAATAGTACTCAAACATTTCAGGATCGAGAAGAACTCCCGGGTTTTTAACAATGTCGAGGAACATGGCAGTGCGGGGGCCACCCTGGAATTTCACAAGAATGGTATCCATACGTTTTACATCCTTACTTTTCAGGCCTTTGTATATTCTTACGCGGTCAAAATCGAAATTTTCTTTATATCCTGCATTATAGATATCCAGAACAGCTTCCGATACCGAAACATAATTCCGGTTTTGTTTGATGGTTTCGCGATAGAAACCAGTCTGCATTTCGGGAAAATTGTTATAGTTGACACGCGTTTTACTTAAAGCAGTCTTTATCAATTCAACCGGATCGATATTTCTGATTACCAGTTCCTCAATAGGAATTGCATACTCTTCCAGAAGAATTGTTTTTTCACCCTTAAGAATACTGTTTATAGCTATCTCCTTGTTTTTATAACCAAGGTGCGTGATGGATATAGTTCCTTCTGTTGTTTTTCCCGGAACCTTAAGGATAAACTCACCGTCGGAGTTGGTCACAGTTCCAATATTACTGCCAGTCTGAAATACCGATGCAAAAACAACTGGTTTTTTAGTTGTCTGATCAATTATCTGGGCAGTAAGTGTGGTATACGCTACCGAATCTTTGCGAGCATTTTTTAAATGCCTGTCGTTACCGGCATTACTGGTTTCTATTCCGATAAGTATTAAAACCAGGCTCAATACTATTACTTTTCTCATGATATTGGTTTTTATTTTGTTATTCGATCATTCATCATATTCTGGTAAGCTTACACTTCTAAGACATATTATTAATTGTCCGCACGTATTTTATACCCTGAAATTAGTTATTTTATCTTGCAGATCAGAATATTATAGAGTATCTGCCAGCATACTGCCTATTACAAGTTAGTATCCGTTTGCTGTCCTTTTCACTGGCTTTTAAAAGAAGGTAATATATTTTGATCTGATATAGGGAGAGTCTGATTTTTTTGCCAGTTTTGTAGTATCTAAAATCAATATACCATGATCTTAACAACAACCAACACACTCGACGACAAAAAGATCGTTGAATACATTGGAATTGTAACCGGAGAGGCCATTATCGGAGCCAACATTTTTAAAGACATCTTTGCTACTATTACCGACATAGTGGGCGGTCGTTCCGCCTCTTATGAAAAGGTGCTGCGGGAATCGAAGGACAATGCCTTACATGAACTCGAGGAAAATGCCCGTCACATAGGCGCCAATGCCGTGATAGGTATCGATCTCGATTATGAAACCATAGGAGCAAGTGGCAGTATGTTAATGGTATCGGCAAGTGGAACGGCTGTACGCTATCAATAAATTGGCATAGAGTTTATGCTCCGACAGGGAAAGTCTTTCCATACCCTTATGTTGTCTTTTTCAATAAAAAGATTTTGTAAATTATATCGGCACTTATTGTCTTTGCTTCTTTTTGTCATTATTTCTATTACTATCTGCAAAGCTCAAAAATTTTTGCCCGATACCTTGTTCGTCGAATTTCATGGTGATTCCCTTATTGACATGGGTCCGGTTAATATTATGGAAATTAATGACACAAGAAAAGAGAATCCAAATTTTGTCAGATTCGAGACCAGGAATAAATACCTGTTAATTCCGGTTGACTACGAAATTTATACAAAACAACCTCTTAGTTCCGGGATATTCTCAGGGATTTCCCGTGATACCAGCCGGAAATATAATTATGTACTGGATATCAGGAAATTTGAGATTGAAACCAAAAAGCGACGTTTTAGCAAGCAGGTATACCTGGTAGCGGATATCCCGGTTTATGAACATATTGATGATACCAACCACTATTTGGGCACCTTGTACTACGATTATTTATACCTGCCCCAGGCAAAGAAGGAATCTCCCAGTAAATCGACAGAGAATTTATTAACCAGGTGGCATACCGATTTTAAGATCGACCTGCTTACTATAGAATCGGTTTCATCGGGTACTACTCCTGATATAACCCCAAATTTTATCAGCGATCCAAAGATCAAATCCTTGTATTTGAATACAATAGGAGGAACATTTATTGGCCTTGACTGGTGGGGTATACAGGGAGAAGTTTATTTTACCCGTCCCGAAACCGATACAAGAAATCATTATGCATCAGGCATAATACGATATCAGAATAATCCTGATTATGAATCCTTCGCCCTTGGGAAGAGTTCTGAACATTATACTTTGAGAAGGAACAGGAATTTAATTCTGGATGCCGATCTGAATATTCTGCTGGGCTTCTGCAAATGGAAGGATATAGAAATTCACAATCCCACATTATACCAGCTATTTGACATGGAACTTTCATCGGTTCAGAACATAGTATACAATCCTTTAAACGCCAGGGGAATAATTGTACGTATTGGGGTGATCGAAAATTTAAGTTATGTGATTAACAAGAAGTTGAAATTACAGGCCGGGTTGTTTCTGGGCCTTGGATTCAAATTGTAAAGCATTATATGGGTAGCAAGAATAAAATACGTCGGTTGTCTTTCATAGTGTATGCTTTGTTAAGCTTATTCATTAATACTCATGCACAGCACTACGCTGTTTCAGGATATATTGTCGATGCCGATACAAAAGAAACATTGATAGGGGCCAGTATTTATGAATCCGCTACTGGAAAGGGAGTAGTTTCCGACCGGTATGGATTCTTTCAGTTTGCGGGACTAGCCGGTGGAAAACATATTTTTATTGTGTCCTATATTGGCTATGAAACATTGGAACTGGAAATACAACTGGCTAATAAAAGTGTCACCCTGTCTGATATTAAACTGAAGCCCCGGCTACTGGAAGTGGATGAGGTATCCATTATAGGTGCGAGTCCTGACAGGGCAGCCGACCGCCAGGTAGAAACCAGCATAATAGAATTGTCGCCCAAAACCATTCAGTCGATCCCGGCGGCAGGAAACGATGTTTTTTCGGCCATTAAATTTCTGCCGGGAATCGATCGTACTGAACCTTTTTCGCCTCTTTTTACCGTCCGGGGAGGAGAGCCGGGCGAAAATGCCGTAATGCTCGATGGTGTGATGATTTATAATCCCTATCATTCGAGTATAAGCTCCGGTATTTTTAATACACAAACCATAAAGTCGGTCGATATGCTGGTGGGAGGTTTTGGAGCCGAATACGGAGGCCGTAATTCATCGGTAATGTATATTTCTACTAAAGACGGAAACAGCTCCGAATTGCATGGTGAGATTGAACCCAGTACTTTCCATTCCAAAGCTTTTCTTGAGTTTCCTGTTGGTGAAAAAGGATCGGCAGTAGTTGCCGGGCGATATTTTTTCGATGTTTTCTCCTACTTCATATTTCAAAGCAATAGTTATTTCTACGATTTTAACCTGTCGTACACTTACCGTTTAAATGCAAAGAACAGGCTGACATTGAAATATTTTCAATCGCACGATCGCGGTAATATCGATATGAATACTTTTTACAAGTATCTCGATAATACAATTGGATGGGATATCTATGAAAACTTCCGGTTAAATCTGATCAATCAATGGACCAACCAGGCCGCTACCCTTATTCATAAATGGGTCGTCAATCCAAGGATTTATATACGTTCACAGGCCTATTATTCCTCGCATAGCTCAGACAATTTTTCCGGAATGGATTTCCAGTTTCCTATTGTCATTGAATATGATTCTGACGAATCGCATAATGACACACTTGATTTCTTGTTAAAATCGAGTTCTAACTTTAATAACCAGATCCGGGATATTTCAGCCAAAAGTCAGATAAACTATAAACTGTCCAGGTTCAGTACATTCACTGCAGGCGTGGAATTTAACCAGTATCATTTTATAAATACGGCTGAAATCAACAGTATCGACCAGGGTCAATTAAAAAAAGAACCTAATCAATGGTCGGCATTTGCCGAGGATAAATTTGAGGCCGGACCCATTATACTACGTCCGGGAGTACGATGTACAAAATACGGAAATAAGTTATGGTATTATGAACCCCGTATCAACCTGGTGGTTGCCTTACCGGCTGCATTAAAACTAAGAGCTGCGTGGGGTACGTATTACCAATATGTGATCAGCATGAATACCAACGAGGTGGAAATGAACCAGGCTGTTGATTACTACTTCCCGCTGAGTTCCTATCAACCGAGTAAATCAATTCACTATGTAGCTGGAATCGACAAGCAGCTCAATCCACAAACTGTCCTTTCGCTCGATGTATACTATAAAAATATTCCACGAGTCTATACTTTCGATATAAGCCAGACCGATGTTGAAGTGATTATACTTTCCGATAAATTGCAGCAGGGATCAGGCGAAGCTTATGGTACAGAACTTATGCTAAGAGGAGCCATAAAGAATCTATCTGGCTGGTGCAGCTATGGATTGGCCTGGGCAAACAGGGAATATCCTTTTCTGAATAACGGCGAAAAATATCCATACGACTATAACCGGCGACATACCCTTAAAATAGTGGCAAACTATACCATTACCAATACCCTGGAATATAATGCATCGTTTACGTTTCTCTCAGGAACCTATCGGAGTATTGAACAGGTGCGCCAGGATTACTATTACTACGATCCTCAGACCGAACAGTTAAGCATGTTCCCGATCTGGATATCCAATGAAAAAAACAACGCCAAAATGCCACCGCTGATCAATTTGGATATGAGCATCCGTAAACGTTTACGTTTTGGTTTCGGCAAGCAACTTTCCGAAGTGTTCAATGCAACTGAATCGTACCTGATTGTCACTATCAGGAATTTGACATTCTTTCGAAGGAATGTTGATTATTATTTTCCCATGTCATTACCGCGATGGGAAGATAAATATCTTCCTATAGGAATGAATTATTTTCCCACGGTGGGTCTGAGTTATACTATTAAATTTTAATATATGGGCCGGAATAAAATATTAGGATATTGTTTTTATGGTATGTTAAGCCTGGTGATGGTTTCCTGCGAATATTATCTGGGAGTTAACCAGCAGCCGGAATTCAATGATAGTAATATTGAAGAAGGCCTGAATATTTTCGGCGTACTGCGGCCCGATTTCAGAGAGGGTTATAATAAATCTTTTATTTATGTCCAGAAGATGTGGCCTGTTCTAGCAATGGACAGCTTCACAATTATCCGTAATGCTTCTGTTCAGCTTGAGCTTCTTGTAGATAATGAAGTTATTGAAGTAACTGATTTTCCGCTGGTACCCTCCGATTCACTTTTTGCTGATACACTGTACCGGCCTATTGAGAATTTCTCACCCCTGCCGGGTGAGCGCTACCGGTTGACTTGCCATTACGAAGGGCTTCCGGATGCCATCGGCGAAACCGTTTTCCCACCGGAACCCCGGATAGTCGAAAACTCGCTATTGGTTAACGGAAATACTGTATCCTTTAAGCTGGCTGCTGATAGTTTAATAGGAATGGTGGATATATACCTTATCATGCCAGGTTACAGTCAGCTATTAGAGCGGATGGTGCCTTCCGGAATATCGGAAACAGATGTAGAACTGATACTACCGGTCGATCCACATGGGATTCAACTCAAACTGTTTTCATACGATGCCAACCTGGCGGTTTACTATGGAAACTCCAATACGGCATTGAACTTCAATAAATACCGCACCACCATTTCTACCCTCGAAAGTGGATTCGGGGTGTTTGGAGCATTGAATTTTATGGTAATAGATCTTTAAAACAGCGTATCAATCGAACTATGTTCTATTCCGATCTGTTATTAATGTAATATTCGAACATGGTCAGTGAATCTGTTTATAAAATAATCCTAAACTCAATCTTGTGAAATGACCGATACTTCACAAAAATAATTTTTAGCGTGCGCTAAAAATTTTATCCATAAAATCAAGCTATTATGAAACGAAAAAATAGTTAATCCGTAAAACCAGCTTAAGAATTCCAATGTGGAATACTATTAAAAGTAAACCATCGTTCTTAAAATTGTATTAATTAATTGAGAGTTGTTATGGATATGCTAGATCATCAGAAAGCAGTAATTGAGCATGTTATCGATAATGATGAATTGTTTGTAAAAGAATTGAAGAAATCACTAAGTTGGCTTGAGATGAATGAGGTCAGAAAATTATACTCCTGGTTAAGAGAGAAATATGGTTCCTCACATACCGACTTGATCAACTTAGTGTTTGAAAAAGAATTATCGGTTAATTTCAATTTCAGTTTATAATGAGAAAACAGAATATTTTCTACAAGTTATATAATAAGCACGGTTTGGAAGGATACTATATTCCTGTGAGAAACACATTTAATAATTCTGTTGAAAGAGAATTTATTCCTTTCGAAGCAAAAGATCTATTCGAAGAACAGTTTGGTGACACAGTTATTAGTGATAAAGAATTTTATGATTGGTATAGGGAGAATGCCAGGAAGTTTTAACATTCATAGTTAATTTTATATTGCAATTCTAAATATTCCTGTAACTTTGACAAATTATAAACAATATGGTTCCGAAAGTTAGCAACGATAATCTTTGGATTTCCGGAAAACTATCTGACCCATTTAAAAACAATGTAATTTTTAAAATTTTTCTAATTTATTTTTTATGAACATTTTTATTGCTAAACTCAGTCCTAAAACGACTGATGAATCACTACAGACTCTTTTTCAGGAGTATGGTGAAGTTGACAATGCCAAAGTTGTCATTGATCGCGAAACGGGTCGCTCTAAATGTTTCGGTTTCGTTGAAATGTCTGATGACTCTAAAGCTAATGAAGCTATCCAGGATCTTGATGGTGTCGAATTCGAAGGTAGTACTATTGTTGTTAAACAAGCTCGCCCCCGGGCAGAAAGACCAAACCAGGACAACCGCAGATCGTTCAATAGAAGATATTAATACTTTTATGAATCCTGAAAAGTTTGTGTTTTTAACTTGAAAACTCATTTTTTGCTATAAAAATTACCCGGACAATTCCGGGTTTTTTTCTTTCACATTTATTCTACTTTATATCAGACAATGAAATGTAGAGAAGCATGCGGTGCTTGTTGTATAATGCCTTCAATATCTTCACCTATTCCCGGTATGCCCGATGGAAAACCGGCAGGTGTGAAATGTATACATCTTACTGCTGATTTAAGATGTGCCATTTATAATTCCCCCGAACGGCCTGAGGTTTGTAAAGGATTCCGGGCAGAAGAATTGGTTTGTGGCAATTCCCGATACGAAGCATTATCAATATTGGCCGGTTTGGAAAATTTAGATATTGATATTTCAAGGTATTAGCTAAATTTGTCCTCCTTCAGTGAAATTGATACCTGATGTACCGATCGATTTCAGGCAAAAATTGGAATGGTGAAGACTGATAAAATTTAATCAAATAAACAGATGAAAAAAAAACTTATTCTTCAAGTAGCTTTTATAATACTTACCGTTGCAGTATTTGCACAAAATAAAGAAGAAAAAAAACTTATTATTGAAACCATAGAGCAACAGGATCAGAAATTCACAACTTTCTATAAGAATTCACAAGCCGACAGCTTAGCAGGATTGTTCTCTCCTAATTGTCATGTAGCACGCGAATTCAACAATATTGTAGAGGGACGTGAAAATGTTCTGGCCATGTATAATAAGGATTTCAAAGACGGGATGAAGATAGTTTCCTGCAGTTTCAAGGTGCTTGAACACAAAGTTTATGATGACCTGGTGCTGGAGATAGGTACAAATACTATAGAATATACAAAAGGGCCTGATAAAATACTCTTTAAAGATTCATATAACTATATGTTTGTTTGGAAAAAATCGAAAGAAGGAAAATACCAGATACGTTCCGCAATGTGGAATTCAATGAAAAAACCCAGCAATTAATACATTTTGGTCAAGAAGGGAGTATCAATATTGTTATGGGGAAATATAAGGTTTTAAAGTCTATTATACTTTCCTAATTGTTTTGACTATAATCATCGGTAGTATCTTCCAGTAAATCAAATCCATTAAAGATATTACTATCAGAAGGATCACTGATTGAGTCGGAATTCATGTAATGGAAGTATGAATTGAAAAATGCGGGAATACTTATTGAGGCAACTCCGTTCGGAGAATTTTGCAGAAAAGCGATGCCGATATTTTCATCCGGGCAGAAAGCTATTTCGGCACGATAACCTTTTACATATCCTCCATGATAGATTATTTTTCTTCCTTTATATTGGTAGATTCGCCAACCCAGGCTATAATGCTTCGATTCAATTTTATCCCAGCATCTTATGTACCTGTATTTCAAAGGTGTCTCGATCTGTGGTTCAGCAATTTTAGCCAACACATTGCTGTCAAGTACAGTAAGGTTATGTCCCAATAATGCCTGTAACCATTTGCTGAGGTCTGAGATACTCGCATTAATACCGGCCGCCGGTGAAATATTATAATATCCAAGGTTCAAAGGAATGGGCGCATAGGACGAAGGAATTCTTCTATGCGGATATGCAATGTTGGCATTTTTTCGTGTGAAGATTTTTGGTCCTACCGTAGCATCGCGCATATGCAAGGGTCTGAATAAATATTTTTGCATCAGATTACCATAGCTGGTTCCCGTTTGAATAAAAGTAATCGTATCAATCAGGCTGAATACAACATTCTGATATCCATATAGCTTGCCAGGCGGAGCTGAAATTTCGACTTCATATAAATTTTTTATGACAAGATGCAGAGGCAGACCGTCTTCAATAAGATTATCGTAGGCATGCGGAACAAGCCCGCTTGTATGGTTCAGCAGTTGCTCAATATTTAGAGAATAGGTATTAAGAGAGTCTTTCAGCCGGAAATCGGGCAGAAATGTAATTACGTTATCCTGGAGCGAGAACATTCCTTCCTCTTCAAGAATACAGGCCAGTATTCCGGAAAATCCTTTGGAAACGGAGGCAAGCCGAAAGACAGTATGGATATCAATAGAATCATCAGTACCTGCTTTTTTTACTCCGAATGTTTTAAGCAAAAGAATCCTGTCTTTATTTACAATAGCAATTGCTGCGCCTATATTATTTGCACTGTCGAGCTGGGTTTCCAGAAAATTAAGATATTTTATTACAGCCGGAGGCATAGGTTCATTCCGAACTGATGCTGACTGATTCAAATCGGAAGAAGACGCTTCCTGCGGATTTACAAACAATAGTGCAAGGGCAATGCAAAGTAATAGGATAGCTGCCAGCAAGAATAGTATATTTCGCTTTTTGAATTTATTCACGGGCGATGTGCAATTGTATCAGGTTACGTTAAATAAATTGTATTTTTCCTGTTGCATGCGACAGTAATGTTCAATAAAACTCAGTTAGGTAATAAAAATTGTTCAGGTTAAGATAAGGCAGGTTTATCAAATAATAAAACCGGACTATTCACAAGATCAATATAATTTTAACTGAGTGCCGTCAGATTTGTAACCAAAATCCTACTTTCAGGTATCTTATTTTTCAGTAAGAATAATTCCCAGGTATACACCCTGAAATTCTTAGTAGGCTTTTACAAATAGCTGCTGCAAATGTTTTGCCGACTTAATACAATATCTTACATTATGATACATCGATTTCCACAAATGTAATCTTGGCATCTCTGTAAAAGGTTTACCTTCCCGGGTTATCGAATCGTACCATTCACCTTTGTCCTGATCGGAAAATGAGTTATCGATGTACTCCAGCAACCGTATGGCATAACTCAGGTATTTTTTGTCATAACTGATCTGATGCGCATATAAAAAAGCTATCATACTTTCCGATTGAACCCACCATTCTTTGTTGGTAGTAACGACCTCTCCATTATTAAAACGATTAAACATCCCGCCATACTGATGATCGAATCCGGTTTCGATAGCATGATCACATAAGGCCAAAAGAATTTTTTCGCACTCATTTATTAAATCTTTGTTTTTTATAATCCGGGCTGAATCGCATATAATCCATGCTGCTTCCAGATTATGACCTATCCAATTTTCATTGGGCAATGGACCCCAATTAACATCGAACTGATGAATTACTTCCCCATGTTCATGATGAATAAAGCGGGAGATTAATAATTCAAGTATTTTTTCAACACTTCTCCTATAGATACTGTCATTTGATACTCTGATAAAATTGGAATAGGCTTCCAGTAAATGCAAATGAGTACCCAACGATTTATATTGCTTTTTAAGAGGTGTCCAGTCTTGCTTAAAGCCATCAAGATAACTATTATCGGTATAGTGCTTGATTTTGCTTTCAATGAAGTCAATTAGATGGAATATGTCTCTTTTAATATCTTCATCACCAGTCAGAGCATAATATTCACTAAGTCCAAATATGGAAAAGGCCTGCGCCATTGAAACATTCATTTCGTCATGTACAATGTCTCCGTCTTTATCCACCGCCCAATAAAAACCTCCATTCGAATTTGAAAGTTGATTTCTCAATGTATGATATGCCAGATCAGCAATTTGTCGGAATGAGGACTCATGTAAAAACATACAAGCAGCTGATGAACCATAAAGAAGTCGTGATAAATAAATACTTCCAAGGGGGGCTTCATAAACGGGTTGTCCGTTATTGGATACTTCCGGAGCGATTTGATTATTCTGAAGAGCAAATTTTTGCCAAAACACAACAATATTTTTTAATTCATGGTTCAGGCGTTCGATGTAGTAATCCATTCTGTGAGATATTATCTTGTTTGAAATTTCTTTATGATGAGATTAATCTTTTCCTCTATTGCTATACTGGGTTGCCTCCGTTCAGGTTTTTCCCCAAACCAGGCGATAGATTCACGCATGCCCTCTTCGAATGTTTTCTTTGCTTCCCAACCACTCACAATGCTTTTAATTTTAGTATTATCGAAAACAACTGATCGGGTTTTATCGCCAAGTAAACCAGCCCCCCATTCAGGTTCCAACTCGTTGATGAAATCAGACGGGATGTGGATAAGTCTGGGTTCAATCCCAATAATCTTCCCAATGATACTGTAGATCTGATCCCAGGTATGCACTTCGTCGGATGTAATATGAAAATGATTTTTCAGCGCCTGTTTGTTTCCGAACAAAGCGATAAAAGCTTTGGCAAAATCGGAATGATGCGTCATGATCCATAGCGATTCTCCGTCGCCGTGTGATATTATGGGCAGTCGATTCTGTATGCGGTAAACAGGATTATATTCCCGGGCAGTAAAAGCAACCGGAATCCAGGTTTTGCCATAGGTATAGGAGGGCCTGACAATTGTATAGGGAAAATCTGAATGTGATGTCAACAGGTTTTCACAGGCGATTTTATTTCGCGCATACTCCCAGAAGGGGTTTTCGAGAGGGCAATCTTCAGTGATAATATAATGGTCGGGAGGTTTTTTATAGACTGTTGCAGAGCTGATAAAGATATATTGATCGGTTTTGCCTGTGAAAAAGTCTATATCGTTCTGAATTTGATCAGGAGTAAAGCAGACGAAATTTGCCACAACATCGAAAGGAGCATATTCTTCCAGCTTTAATTTGTCCGACGGTTTATTTATATCGCCGGTAATTGTAACAACTTTATTGCCGAAAGTATAATCGTCTGAAATACCTCTGTTAAAGTGAAAAACTTCATATCCTGCTGCTAAAGCCTCTTCTGTGCAGGCAGAAGAAATATTTCCTGAACCACCTATAAATAAAACCTTCATGTCGACTGTCGATGATTAATCTATTATAAATTATCAGTTGATGATGCTAAGGGTACCATGAAAATAATTATTTTTTATATCATACTGAAAAGAGTTTTCCACAATATGAAACCGGACCAGTATCTTTTATGCAGGCAACGTCTTACAACCATGAATAGTTGGCACCTTATAATTTGAAATTCTATGCTACTATTGTATCTCCAAACTTAAAAAGTGTATTATTAGCATAAATTATTGATTTGCTATTTTAAGTTGATTAATGTGAATCGGTAAAGCGGGAAATTGTTATATAATATATTTATTTCTGTTGGTAACGAAAATTGATGTAATACGTACTATGCTTAATAGGGTAATATATTATTAATTAATTTATTGGAGAAAAGACAGTGAGGAAAATTTTAAAAAATCAAAAGGTTGCTTTTGCATTACTATTTTCTGTTCTTAGCGCGATTTTAGTACAAGCTCAAATCAATTTTCCTGCCACTTCGGAATTCAGGTATTTGAAAGGCATTGATGCCGCATCACTCGATGCAGGATGGATGAATCCTGGATTTGATGATTCATCCTGGAATACCGGCTTTGCTCCTTTCTGGTACGGCGATGGGGCGGGAGGTACTGAATTAACAGATATGATTAACAATTATTCCACATTGTATCTTCGTTCAACATTTAGTGTAGCAAATGCGGTCAATATTCAGGAAATACACTTTCTTGTCGATTACGATGATGGATTTGTGATCTGGATAAATGGGATTGAGGCTCTTGCAATAAATGCACCAACAATATATACATATGATGCCTTTGCACCCGAGAATCATGAATCGGGAGTGCCAGAAAACTTCATCGTCTCAGCCACAGGATTAAATTTACAGGAGGGACTCAATACAATTGCAGTTCAGGGATTTAACGTATCACTTACGAGTTCCGATTTTCACTTTGAATGTGAAATGACTGCTACTCCTGAGATCCCGGTTTTGCCTGATCCAGTTGGAATTAGTTTTAGCCATTCTTCAGGATATTATACCAGTCCTTTTTCTCTTACCCTAACTTCACCCGATCCCGATGCAACTTTATTATATACATTGGATGGAACGGATCCAAGGAATACAACAACAGGATTTACAGTAGGAGTGACGGCGACTATTACAATCAATCCTTCGAGTACCACAGGAAGGGGAACTACGCCAGGGGTAGTTATCAGGGTGTCTATGACAAAAGTCGGATACCTGCCTTCATACCCGGATAGCAGGACTTTTATATTTCAGAATGAGCTGAGAACGCAAAACTTTCCTGGCTGGGACTGGCCAGCAGGTGATGTCTGGGGAGTAACTATTCCCTCGAGCGACGGGCCACAGATCATCGACCTCGAAATGGACCCGGATGTTGTTAATGATAGTAGGTATACTAACCTGATTGATGATGCATTTCTGGATATTCCTACTATTTCAATTTTAACCGATAATAAAAACCTGTTCGACCCGGTTACCGGCATTTATGTGAATGCCTACCAAGACGGTCATGAATGGGAGAGGGAATGTTCAGTTGAACTAATAAATTCTGACGGATCGGAAGGATTTAATGTTAATGCGGGTCTTCGTATCAGGGGGGGGTGGAGCCGCCATCCATACTTCCCAAAACATGCTTTCAGATTGTTCTTTCGATCGGACTACGGTAACGCAAAATTAGAATTTCCACTTTTTGGAAATGAAGGAGTTAATCAGTATGATAAAATTGATCTTCGAACTTCACAAAATTATGCCTGGAGTATGGGGAATCAACAGAATACTATGGTCAGGGAAATTTTCTCGCGCGATTCACAGCGTGATACAAAGCAACCCTATACACGAAGCCGTTATTATCATCTCTATCTGAATGGAATGTACTGGGGACTCTTTCAGACACAGGAACGCTCGGAAGCACGATTTGCTTCCGACTATTTTGGAGACAATGCCGAGGATTATGACGTAATAAAAGTTAACACTGAGAATTACCAGGTTGAAGCCACCGATGGTAATGATGCCATTTGGAGAAGGTTATACAACTTGTGCAGTACTGGATTTGAAGATAACGCTCAGTATTTTGCTCTCGAAGGTAAAAATAAATATGGCTGGCCGGTTCAGGGGGGTGAAATTTTGGTAGATATCGATAATCTCATCGATTATATGTTAGGGATTTTCTACACGGGTAATTTCGATGCTCCCACATCATCATTCGGAAGCAACAAAGGATGTAATAACTTTTATGCCATTATCGACCGGGACGATAAGGATAAGGGTTTCGTTTTTTTTAATCATGATGCTGAACACTCTATGTTCTATTATGCACAACCTCCGGGAACTGGTTTTAACGAAGATAGGGTTAATATAGGTACCAGAACCGATGGATATAAAATGGAGGTGAACAGTTTCTCTTCATTTCATCCGCAGTGGTTGCATTATAAGATGACAGCAAATGAAGAATACAGGGTACGTTTTGCCGACCGTGCTGTGATGCTTCTAACAGGAAACGGAGTCTATACTGAGGATCAGTGTCGTGAACGATTTTTAGCTCGAGCCGGGGAAATAGAAATGGCCATAATAGCAGAATCGGCGCGTTGGGGCGATGGAAGAAGGGGTGGAAGTGCAACTCCCTTCACTAAAGATGATAATTGGCTCTTTGAGATCAATCATACGGTCAATCAATTAATACCTGCAAGAACAAATATTACAATAAATCAATTACGCATTGCAGGTTTGTTCCCTGATTTGGATGCGCCTGAAATAAGACGGAATGGAAATGTTTTATTTGAATCGATTTACCAGATAACCGGCAGTTGGCAAATTACCATTGAAAATCCTAATTCTTCAGGGAAAATATATTATACGCTGAATGACAGGGATCCCAGGATGGTGGGAGGAACGATTTATTCTGGGGCTATTGATGGAGACGGGGAGGTTACATTAAATCTGCCGGCTTCAACAATCATCAAAGCACGAATTTATGATAATGGTGAGTGGAGCGCCTTAAAACATATAGATTTTTTATCGGCCTCTGATGATCTATCAAACTTAAAAATTACTGAGATACACTATCATCCTGAGGACTTGATTGTTGGAAATGATACGACTTTCGGGAAAGATTTTGAATTCATTGAGTTTAAAAATACAGGTGAAACAGCACTTAATTTGTCTGGAATTACAGTTGATTCGGCAGTGCTTTATGTAATTCCTTCAAATACAATTCTTGCGCCGGGCCGGTTTTATGTAATATCAGCCAAACCATCAAGATTTTATAATAAATATGGAAAAGTGACTTCCGGTAATTTCCAGGGTAACTTATCTAACAGCGGTGAAAGGATCCTGGTAAAAAGCGCACAGGGAATTGAACTCATGAATTTTACTTACTATGATAGTGACCCCTGGCCAGAAAGACCCGATGGAGATGGTCCGTCGCTGGTATCTGTAGAATTTAATCCAACAGGTGATCCCGCTTCACCGGCTTATTGGAGGGCGTCCTATCATAACGGAGGGTCTCCTTTTGCTGATGATGTGTTATTTCCGGAGCTTACAGAGCCGACAGCAACCGGTTCGGATGAGTATTCATTGAGGATCTACCCTAACCCGACAGGTGGTGAATTGAATGTGGAAGTAGCTGCCGGATATTACGATATGCCATTTCAGGCAAGATTGTATACATTAAATGGTGAACTACTTTATGAATCCGAATTCTATACCATAACTTCCATTACCTGTCAATCACTTAATATAAAAGCAGGAATATACATTTTATCGGTTCAATCGGGGAATTGGATTCAGATTGAAAAAATCGTCATTAATCCTTAAAATCAAAGAAATAAATAGGAATTGTATCTAACAGATTGTCGGTATTACCTGTCAGGCAATAAATATGAAACAGATATAAAATTTTCCCCTGCTCAGGAAATGTGATTAAATCCATTTTCTGACCTTATGTTTGTATTCAAGATAGGATTCCTTGAAGATTGTGCTCAACATTTCTTCCTCAACAGGAACGAATACAAAATGAATAATAAGAAAGAAAATCAATGATATGCTTAGCGATATAATATTTCCGAAGCAAATACCCAATCCCAACAAAATGAGTGTCATTCCAAGGTACATTGGATTTCTTGAATATTTGAAAACGCCTTCCTTTATGAGTGAGCTTGATTTACTAAAATCATGAGGTGTTTGATATCTTTTAAATAAATTATAAGCCTGGCTAACCAGCATAAAACCTAAAATCAGAACGAACAAACCGATAAAATTAACCGGGAATGGCACGAAATTAATTCCGGGGAAAATGAAATAGCTCGCTATTATTAAGAAAAATCCTGCAATAAAATATACAGGAGGATAAGTTTTGGTTTTCATGGTTTCGAAATTTTATAAACAGGGTTTAGAACATCATTATCTAAACCCTGCTCAAATAAAAAATGCAACTATTTATTTGTCTTCTTTTTCTTTGCTTTTTTTCTCTTCTTTAGAGTGTTTTAAATCCATGGCCTTATCAATCAAATCCGGTATTTTTTCTATAATACTGCTCAGCCCTTTTTTATTGTCAGCGGGGATAAAAGAGATTTCATCACCCTTAGTTATAAGAAAGCCTACTGGGGAAACTCCAACACCGGCGCCGCCTCCACTTCCCGTTCCATGGCCTTTCCCTTTCTGATTTTCACCGGTTCCCGTACCGGTACCGAATCCGACTCCTATTTTAATAACAGGTTTGCATTTATACGCTCCCATAGTAAATTCTTCTCCGATAATAGTTTCTGTTTTTGTCATTGATTTTACATGTTCGGCAATTTTGTCGAGTAATGCATCTGCTGTGTTTTCCATGATTTCTATTTTTTAGTTATTATGAATAAATTAATATACAGTATGATAAGTTTATATATCCGTGTTTCGGCAATGAAATCGAGATGATTCACATTCTGAAAATTGATCTCTATATTTATTGTATTGTTATTCAGGGTTTGGGCCACCGGAATGAGCAGGGCATTCACCGGATAATCCCCGGTATCGACCGCGGCATCAAGTTTTATTATTTTCACAAGTTTTAATAAGTCCCGTAATGAAACTCTGATACTACGCTTATTGATTTTACGCAAGAAACTGCCTGGCTTATGAGAATTAATATCTCTTTTCATTTTTTCTGGTTTTAAGGTGGTTCTAAAGAAAAGGATCTGCATCTTGAAACTAAAATCTGCTCCTGTCTGCAACCATGCCTTAAAAAAGCCATTAAGTTTAATATAATAATTATTGGTCTCGGTATTTATTACCAGAACGAGCGGGAGGAATAGCAAGCTGACAATAATTATTAAAAATATTGCTATGATTATTAGAAGGATCATATCAAAATTGAATAATAATCAAATATATGATCAAACTTATAATTCCGGAATAGTTACTAGGTGTCTGGCAGGTATTTTTAGGTAAAGTGCAGTTAAATTGCGGTAATTTGCTTAAGATTGATTTCCATTAAACTTTCACCGGTTATTACAATTTGCGCATATTTACCGGTTCGGAATGGACCGGGATTGATAATAGGACAATCCTTGATTTTATCAACACCAACTCCTTCGTGAATATGTCCGGTAAGACACAAAATAGGAGAGGTATCCTCAATAAATTGTCTGATAGCCTGACTGCCAACATGCATGTCTTTTTTGACTTCGTCGTTATGTGTGTCTGCAGGAGGTTGATGTGTTACAAAAATAAAAGGCTCATCATCCTTTATTTGCTTTATCAATTCATCTAGCCAGGAAGCAACTTTCATTTCGTTATATTCATAAGGAGTAGTTCCAGGACATGGCAATGACCCGCTGATTCCTGCCAAAGTGTACTTATCGAATTTAACGGTCTTGCGATGAATACCAATTTTAGCTTCCTGAAGATAATTTTCAACAACCGGATAATCACAATTGCCAGCAAGCGCAAGAATTTTTGAATTGTACTTTGTTACTAGATCAATTATCTCTTGAGCATCTTTTTGTTTGCCAAAATGGGTAATATCTCCCGAAATAATTACTAAATCTGCTTTACTAAGAACTTCCGGTATTTCTTTAAAAAGAAAACCGGCACCATGAATATCGGTGAAATGCAGGATTTCGAATCTTTTTTCAGCCTTCATCACCTATAAATATATTGAAGCTGTATTTAAATCACAAGCCTGGCAGGAAATAAATGGGATATGATATAGATTCATCTGTGTTGGGCCAACTGCTGATAGTGAAAAATATACTGTTGTTGGTTCAATTTATAGTACCTGTAATACTCTAATTTGAATTATCTGAACCAACTTTTATTACCAGGGTGATTATAGGAACTATCAGATCAGTTATTCTGTAACCAGAATCTCTCGTTGTTGATTAAAAGTTCTTGGTATAAGACTCTGATTGCATTTTTGCTTGCCAATATCACTGTGAATAAATATTTATTAATTGACCGGTTAGGGGCTAGCATTATTATTCAATCGATTTCTCATTTTTAAGATAAGTAATTCAATTGACTTAACTGTCATTCGTATATAAGCCCATATATAAAAGGG
>CAZQCO010000053.1:0-26950 GCA_964592225.1 uncultured Bacteroidales bacterium | reverse complement strand
AATTCTAGTATCTATGTAATAAAGTATATGATTTTCAATGATTTACTATTAAAATAAAGACATGAAAATTAGTATTGTCTAAAATAAAAAACAGGACATACAGTCTTTATCCTACTCTTTTCTACTGTTGAGTTTAGTTATCGAATTCGGAGTATAAGAAATTATCTAAAATCGATTCCAACCAATAAAGGTTTTCTTTGAAAGTACTGCTATTACTAGAAAGTATTTTATATTACAACATATTTGTTACAATATAACCTGAAATTCTTTAGAAAATATAAACAGCGAATAGGTTATATTTTGAATATAACATATATCCTTCTCATTTTAGCATACTTTGATGAAATGTAAGTTATTGCTAAAGGATAGAGAACTAAGGTATTTCAAACAACAGCTTCAAGATCGAAATCATCAGCTCCTGTAATAGTCGCATTATAAAATTCTCCAACAGCAAGTTTATTTTTACTATGTATTATAATCTCATTATCTACTTCTGGGGAATCACCCTCAGTTCGTCCGACAAAATAATCGTTTTCAACCCTGTCTATAATAATCCGGAGTCTGGTACCAACTTTAAGTTGATTTAGCTCACAGGATATCTCCCGTTGTACACTTATTATCTTTTCAGTTCGTTCATGCTTGATCCCTTCCGGAACCGAATCGGTGAAATTTCTTGCTCCATAGGTATCTTCTTCCTCACTATAGCTAAACACTCCCAGCCTATTGAACCGGGCTTTTTGTACGAATTCTACCAGTTCTTCGAATTCCCGGAGTCCTTCTCCGGGGTGACCTACCATTAAAGTGGTCCGGAGAGTAATGTCAGGAACCGATTCCCTGATAGTTTGTATAAGTTTATAGGTCTGTTGTTGAGTAATACTTCTGCGCATTTTTTTCAATACAGGATTGCTTATATGTTGAAAAGGAATATCGAGGTACTTGCACAGCGTATTATGGTGTTTCATAATATCAAGTACCTCCCTGGGAAAACCCACAGGATAGGCATAGTGAAGACGTATCCATTCCAGGTTTTCGATATCGATAAGCTGAAGCAAGAGTTCAGACAGTTTCTGTTTCCTGTAAATATCTATTCCGTAATAACTTAAATCCTGGGCAATAAGAATTAATTCTTTAACTCCCTGATTAACGAGATTCCGTGCTTCAACAACGATATCCTTTAAAGGCCTTGACCGATGTTTTCCACGCATAATTGGAATAGCACAAAACGAACACTGTCGATCGCAACCTTCCGAAATCTTCAGGTAGGCATAATGCGATGGAGTAGTAAGAATTCGTTCCCCAACTAAATCTTGTCTATAATTATAACCTAAGGTTCTTACGATATCCTGAATGTTGTTGGTACCGAAATACTGATCTACTTCGGTAATTTCCTTTTCCAGATCAGTTTTATATCGTTCCGAAAGGCAACCCATCACATACAAACTCCGGATATCTCCTCGTTCTTTAGCTTTGGCAAACTGTAGAATGGTATCTACTGATTCTTCCTTGGCATCCTTAATAAAACCGCAGGTATTGATAACAACTGTATCTGCCCCTGATGAATTATCGTTATGTACAATTAGTAAACCATTAGCTTCAAATTGTTTCATCAGCTTCTCGGAATCAACAAGATTCTTTGAACAACCCAGTGTTACTATATTGATTAAATGTTTGTTCGGTTTTGTTTTCATGCCAGATTATTAGCGAGAAATAAAATAATCGTATGCTCTCTTTGCCTATTAAAACAGGAACCTTAAAGTAATGTTCCGGGAAGAAAATGGGATTTTGATCAACACGGAATATTACTGAGAAAAAAGAGAATCGACAAACACTTCTCTGTCAAAAAGTTGCAAGTGTTCAAGTTTTTCGCCGATACCTATATATTTTACAGGAATTTTAAATTGATCGGATATTCCAAGAACGACTCCTCCTTTAGCAGTTCCGTCAAGTTTGGTAATAGCCAGTGCATTGACCTGCGTAGCCAGAGTAAATTGCTTTGCCTGTTCAAAAGCGTTTTGCCCTGTTGATCCGTCGAGAATAAGTAATACCTCATGGGGTGCATCGGGAATAACCTTTTCCATAACACGCTTAATCTTCGAAAGCTCATTCATTAGGTTCAGCTTATTATGCAGTCGACCAGCTGTGTCAATTATTACAACATCGGCATTATGAGTTTTAGCTGAGTTTAGAGTATCGAAAGCTACGCTGGCCGGATCGGATCCCATTTTTTGTTTAACTATGGGAACATTAACTCTTTCAGCCCATATCGTAAGCTGATCGACAGCAGCTGCCCTGAAAGTATCAGCTGCTCCAAGCAAGACTGATTTTCCGGCTTTTTTATAATGATAGGCCAATTTACCAATAGTTGTTGTTTTTCCAACTCCATTCACGCCAACCACCATAATTACATAGGGTTTAGCGGGTAGAAAGGATTCAAATCCGGTAATATCTTCCAGGTTGTTCTCGGCAAGAAGACCTATAATTTCTTCTTTAAGAATTACATTCAGTTCATTAGTGTTCAAATACTTATCTTTAGAAACTCTTTTTTCAATCCGTTCAATGATCCGAAGTGTTGTTTCCACGCCTACATCTGAAGTAACCAAGACTTCCTCAAGATTGTCTAATACTTCATCATCGATAGAAGCTTTTCCGACAACAGCACGCGACAGTTTCCTGAAAACCGATTCCTTGGTTTTTTCAAGTCCTTTATTAAGGTTTTCTTTATTTTCTTTTGTGAAAAAAGGAAATTTGGCCATGCTCAGCGAGTAAAATTAATCCTTAAGCTTTTTTATCGAATAAAAAAAGCCTTCTTTGGTAGAAAGGCTTATAAGTTCGAGATAATTTTTAAATATCCGGTTACTTCGTGAAAAAATCTTTTATATGATCGTTATGTATCATTTCTTCCTGAAAGGCATAAGCACCGGTTTTCTTGGATTTGACCATTTTAATACAACGGACAAATAATCTACCTTCGCCGGTCTTTAATGATGCTACTACTTTTTTTGCCATACTCTAATTATTTAATTTCCCGATGTACGGTAACTTTCTTAAGAATTGGATTATATTTTTTGCGCTCCAGTCTCTCGGGAGTATTCTTACGATTCTTGGTAGTGATATAACGTGAAGTACCTGGCATTCCAGAATTTTTATGTTCTGTGCACTCTAAAATAACCTGTACCCTGTTTCCTTTCTTTGCCATGTTTTACAATATTAGTACGAAGTTAAAAATCCCTTACTCTTGGCATCTTCAAGCGCCTTTTTGAGTCCTTTCTTATTAATATCCCTCATTCCGGCTGCTGAAACCCTGATATTTATCCAGCGTTTCTCTTCCGGTAAAAAATACCTCTTGTCGAACAGGTTGGGCAGAAATCTTCTTTTAGTCCTCCTTTTTGAGTGAGAAACATTATTCCCTACCATCATCTTTTTCCCGGTTATCTGACAAATCCGTGACATTTTTTCCTTATTTTTTTGTTTTCAAAAAACAGTTCGCAAAGAACGCTAAATAATTTCAAATTATCAAGCAATTCATATACTATTTTTTATGTATTGCAGTGTAACATTTCTTAGCATATTCAAAGCTGTTAGAGAAGCTCTTATTATGTTTCTTTCCCGATTATCGCCGAATAAAAATCGTCGTGATACAACCTTTTCCGGTGTGGCTACTGCTATCCAGGTGGTACCAACGGGTTTTTCCGATGAACCTCCATCGGGTCCTGCTATGCCCGAAGTTGCAATAGAAAAGTCTGTATTCATAATTTTTCTGGCTCCTAATGCCATTTGTTCCACAACTTCGCAACTTACCGCCCCAAACTTTTCCAAAGTACTCTGGTCAACATGTAACATGCTCTTTTTGATATCATTCGCATAGGCTACTATGCCGCCCCTGAAATATGCCGATGCTCCCGGAACCGATGTAATGAGATGTGCAATATTACCTCCGGTACAACTTTCTGCAACAGAGAGCTGATAGTTGTATTTTCGCAATATTTCTCCAATTACTTTCGGAAGAGCATCATCATCGTATCCAAACACATTTTGTCCTCCAAGCATAGCAACAATTTTATGACTAGTATCATTCAATTTTTTATTAAGATAATCTATATTATTGCCTGATATTGATAGCCTTAAACGAAGCAATCCTGGTGAAGGCAAGTAGGCAAGCTTTAATTCCTTATCCAGCTCATTTTCAAATTTAGCAAGACGATCGGCTATATCTGATTCCGAGAGCCCTGTTGTTAAAATTGTTTTCTGGAGTCGCACCGGAAGAGTAAAATGTTGCAGAATTCGTGGCATAACTTCATTTTCAAATAATGCCTGCATTTCAAAAGGAACTCCCGGAAGAGAAAAAATGATTTTGTTTTCTTTTCTGAATAGCATTCCCGGTGCTGTTCCAATTCTGTTTAACAGCGGTTCGCATGTATCAGGAACTTCGGCCTGCCTGCGATTTCTCTCTGTCATTTCTCTGCCACGTAGGGCAAAGAATTGTGAAATTATATTTAATGAGGCTTCGTGCAGTATATAGTTGCCATGAAAAAAACGGGTAAGCGTGTCTTTTGTAATATCATCATTCGTGGGTCCTAATCCCCCTGTAAGTATGATCAAATCAGAATTTTGAACAGAATCATTTAAAGCGGTTATAATTGAATCAGCATTATCGCCTATTGAAACAGTTCTTCTGACGAGAAATCCCAATTTTGTTAATTGTTCTCCAAGATAAGCTGAGTTGGAATCGATAATCTGCCCAATTAGTATTTCATCTCCAATTGTAATTATGTCTGCTTTCATTCTTTAATGCAATAATTGAAAATCTCTCGTAAAATTAAAATAACTGCAATTCATAATGATTTATTCTGGATCAGTAGGTATATAATAATTCACAGTGGAGCTATTATTTTTTTAGCGCCCTAATACGTTGCAGAAGTGTAGGATGTGAATAGTGGAAAAAAACGTATACCGGGTGCGGTGTGAGATTGCTCAGACTTTTAGAAGAGAGCTTCTTAAGCGCTGCTATCAGGTCATCAGAATTGCTATATTTTTTTGCATATTGATCCGCCTGGTATTCATACGATCTGGATAATTGATTTAGGGCCAGACCAACTACCGTTGAAATCGGACTGTAGATAATACCAAAAGCAAGTATCACCATATGTATGCTATGCACTTTAGCTCCCAGTGCCCATGAGAGCATCGGATTAACTGTAAATAATGAGAATACATAGAGCGTAATTCCTGTCTGAATAACGCCAAGCAGAATGTTCGTCAGTGAGTGTTTTTTCTTATAATGCCCGATTTCGTGTGCCAGAACGGCAACAATTTCGTTCTCAGAAAGATCGTTAATCAGTGTATCATAAAGTACAATACGTTTTTTCGAGCCAATTCCAGTAAAATAGGCATTCGATTTTGTTGAACGCTTCGATCCGTCGATTACAAATACATTTCCAAGATTAAATCCAACTTTGTCGCAAAAGGATTGAATAGCATCTTTCAAAGGGCCATCTTCTAAAGGAGTTTGCTTATTAAATAAGGGTACTATTAGAGTCGATGAAAACATATTGATAAAGATCATTATGCCGGTAACAGCAATCCATGCGTAAATCCAGAACATTTCCTTGGTAAGCAGATAAATCCAGATAATGAGTGCGGTTACACCACCCCCTATTATTGCCGCCAGAAACCAACCTTTCAATTTATCAAGAAAAAATGTACCAAGTGTAGTTTTATTAAAACCAAATTTCTCCTCAATAACAAAAGTGTCGTATAAAGCAAATGGTGTATTTACTATATCGGAGGCCAGCATTATAATGGCAAAAAACAGTAACGCTACCAGAATAGGATTTGAAGTTACCGAACGGGCCATCTGGTCGAAATAACCAAATACATGGAAAATAAGAATGCTCAGGATGAGTAAAAAACTAAATGTACTTGTTAACAAAGAAAAACGTTCATTCACTTTTTTATACTCCTGCGATTTATAGTATTGTTCATTATCGTAAACATCCCTGACTTCTTCAGGTAATTTGCTATCGTAACGCGAAGAATTGAGTAAGGAAAGAATGCGTTCGAGAAAGAAATTGAAAATAATAATGCTCATTATCAATATGAACGGAGCATTATACTTACAGGTTAGATGATGCTCCCATATACTCCTGAAGAATAGAAGAAAATACAGAAGGGTTTGATATATCGTAAAAAGAACTATCATCTGAATTGTTTTAGAAAAGCCAAAATTAATAATTATGCGGAATTATATCTTACATTAAAGTAAAGCGACAAAAAAAGGTGCGCTGCCTGATGCATGCACACCTGATGTTATCAATAAATCTTTATTTTCATCAGGTTTTCATAGCTCCGCAGATACTTATGACCTGTCCGCTTACATAAGATGCCAAATCGGAAGCAAGGAAAAGACAAACATTAGCAACTTCTTCCGGAGTTCCTCCCCGCTTCATTGGAATAAAATTTTCCCATGCTTTGCGTTGTTCTTCACTTAATTTAGCTGTCATTTCCGTGATAATGAATCCCGGAGCCACAGCATTACAACGAATATTGCGCGATCCAAGTTCCTGTGCTATAGATTTTGTGAATCCTATTATTCCGGCCTTAGAGGCCGAGTAATTTGCCTGGCCTATATTACCATGTACACCAACTACAGAACTTAGATTGACGACAGAGCCCTTTTTGTTTTTAAGCATGATAGACTGTACGGCCTTAGTGAAGTTAAATACCGATTTCAGGTTTACATTGATAACGGCATCCCATTGTTGTTCCGACATACGCATAAGCAGCGTGTCCATAGTAATGCCTGCATTATTTATCAGAATATCAATAGTTCCAAATTCTTTGACTATTTCGTCAACTACCTTTTGTGATTCTTCGAATTTACTGGCATCCGAAGCATAAGCTTTTCCTTTGCACCCCAAAGCTTTAATTTCCTTAACCAGTGATTCGGTATTTTCATCAAGTCGTAAATCGGTAAAGGCAATGTTTGCGCCTTCCTGTGCAAATCGAAGGGCTATGGCTCTTCCAATACCACGGGCAGCTCCCGTCACAATTGCAGTTTGTCCGTCAAGTAGTTTCATAAGAATTAATTATTATTTACGAGCAAATTAAGTAAAGAAAGTTTAATATTTCAAAGGAATATCGGATTAAGCTATAATTACAGCTAATAGTATACTCGTCATTTACTCAAGATTGTTTAGCTTCTACTCGATAATGCGGCAATCATCTTTTTTCCAATATCTGCAGGCGATTCAACAACATGAATTCCGCATTCTCTGAGTATATCCATTTTTGCTACCGCGGTATCCTCTTTACCATCAATAATGGCCCCTGCATGACCCATCCTGCGTCCTTTTGGTGCAGTCTGACCTGCAATAAAACCAACCACGGGTTTTGTTCCATTATCCTTTATCCATCGGGCAGCTTCCGATTCCATTGTACCTCCGATTTCACCTATCATAACAATTCCTTCAGTTTCAGGATCGTCCATAAACAGCCTGATAGCATCGAGTGTAGAGGTACCAATGATGGGATCGCCTCCTATTCCAATGCAGGTGGACTGGCCCAATCCTGCCTTTGTGATCTGATCGACTGCCTCGTAGGTTAATGTACCCGATCTTGATACTATTCCTATACTTCCTTTTTTATGTATGAAACCCGGCATTATACCTACCTTAGCTTCATCGGGAGTTATTATTCCAGGGCAATTTGGTCCTATAAGTCGCGAGTTTTTTTCTTCAAGGTAATATTTTACTTTAACCATATCGGAAGTCGGGATTCCCTCGGTAATGCAAACGATAACCTGTATTCCTGCATCGATAGCTTCAATTATTGCATCCGCGGCAAAAGCAGGTGGAACAAATATCAGCGAAACATTAGCCCCGGTTTTTACAAAGGCTTCACGAACTGTATTAAATACCGGTTTCCCCAGATGCTGCTGGCCACCTTTGCCCGGAGTTACACCTCCTATAACCTGGGTTCCATAGGCCATCATTTGCTCAGCATGAAAAGTGCCTTCGCTTCCGGTGAAACCCTGAATAAGGATTTTAGAGTTTTTATTAATTAGAATACTCATGATTTAACTTTTCATGTGTGGCCAAAAATATACTTTTCCTGATTTTTTACAAAAGTTTTTTAATAAATCACCTGGTCGGTATGCGAATAGAATTTACTTCGGAGGTATAACGGACATGTACCTATTTATCAACGCGAAAAGATCATTGGCATTAATGGGCTTTGCTATATAATCAGTAAATCCTTTGGCTTTAATTTTTCTGATCTCGTCTGCAAAAGCATAGGCAGTCTGGGCAATAACCGGAATTTGTATATCCAGTTTTTTTAGTTCTTCAAGCGCCTCAATACCATTCAGATGAGGCATTTTTATATCCAAAAGTATTAATTTGATTCCCGGAGTTGCCTTATACTGATCAATAACTTCCTTTCCATCTTTTGCGTGCATTACCGTTGCTCTTGTTTTCAGGAGAAGTTTTTCCAGGTAAGCAAAATTTGAATAATCGTCTTCACCAACTAAAATTATTTCATCTTTCAGGTCAGGAATTTCCCTGTTTACCGATTTAATTTCAAGAGGAGTGTCATTTTTCTGAGGAGTAGCTTTGACAGGCAATATAAACTGAAAAACCGAACCATTTCCTTCTTCCGATATAACTTTAATTTCACCTCCCAAATGTTTTGCCAGTTCCTGCGATATTGATAATCCCAATCCGGCACCGCGATAGAGATAATCACCCTCTTCTTCTACTTTTCTGAATCGTTCAAAAATAATGTGATGATGTTCTGGTTTTATACCTATCCCGGTGTCTTTAACATAAAATCTTAATTTATTCTCCTCTTGCAGCAGTTCACATCCCACCTCTATTGATCCTTCATGAGTGAATTTTATGGCATTGCTAATAAGGTTAGACAAAATC
Organism: uncultured Bacteroidales bacterium; assembly: GCA_964592225.1. Classification (GTDB taxonomy): domain Bacteria; phylum Bacteroidota; class Bacteroidia; order Bacteroidales; family UBA10428; genus UBA10428. The sequence continues at coordinate 18,026 of CAZQCO010000053.1, read as the reverse complement.
TGCTTTAGCCGTATTTCATCCGTTGTAAGCACCACAGACCGTAATTTATTATCAATATTAACATGAAAATCGAGTTTTTTATTGATCTCAAGCGATTGTTTTTTAATCTCCAGGCTAAATACTCTATTTATGTCATCCAGAATGCTACTGAGGGTTATTTCACTCAGTATTATTTCGAGATGTCCGGATTCTATTTTTGAGAAGTCGATAATATCATTTATTAAATTAAGTAGTATATTATTACTCCCTTCAATGATTTCTTTATAAGTAAACTTTTCTTCAGGTGTAGCATCCTGATCAAGCAATAATCCACTAAATCCGATTATGGAATTTAGGGGAGTACGAATTTCGTGCGATAAATTTGCTAAAAACGAAGATTTCAGGTGATCGGATTCTTCTGCTTTCTCTTTTGCGACCGTCAATTCTTTAGTCCTTTCATCAACCAGTTCCTCGAGCTTATTTCGATAGCTACTAAGTTCTTCGTACGCTTTTTCGATATTTGTGTTCTGATTGGCAAGCATTTCGTTCTGATCGATGATCCTTGCATTCAGACTTGATAATTCTATTGTACGTTCTTTAACCCGTTTCTCCAGAATAACATTCTGATTCTTAAGATTCCATAATCTATGTAAGTAATAAGTCACAATCAGTGTTATGAATGCGAAAACGATCAGAACCCAAAACCACCATCTACCCCAGAAAGGCGGTGAAATAATGATATCGACAGAAATCCCTTCCTCATTCCAGTAACCATCATTGTTCGAAGCTTTAACACGAAAAATATACCGACCCGGATTAACATTAGTGTATGATGCTTCTCTTTTTGATCCCGCATCGATCCAGTCTGCATCAAATCCTTCAAGAATATATTTGTATTGGTTTTTCTCGTTTGATATATAGTTGATAGCGATAAATTTGAAAGTGAAGAAATTTTGATTGTACTTCAGTTTAATAGTTTTTGTACTATTTATATTCCGGGTTAGCAGACTGTCATAATCGCCAATAGCAACTGGTTTGTTGAACAGTTCGAAACTTGTCAGATACAAATCCGGGATCCTGGTGTTATCAGTAATATCATCGGGATTGAACATAACAATTCCTTTTTCACCGCCAAAAATAAGTTGGCCGTCGTATGTTTTACAGGCAGAACTTTCCCAGAAAAAAACATCCTGTAAATTATCCGATTTATCATAATTACGAAATTCAGCTGTGATCTTTCCTGAAACCTTATCCTTATTGTACCGCATTCTGGACAAACCGTATCCTGTACTAATCCATAACTCTCCAGATTTATGTTCAAGAATACTTTTAATCTGATTGCTCGGTAATCCGTCTTCAACATAAAAATGATAAAACTTATTGGTCTTTCTGTCAAGATAATCCAATCCAAATTTGGTGCCTACCCAAAGATTATTGTTCGAATCTTCAAAAAGTGTAGTTACAAAACCGTTACACAGACTGAAACTATCTTTTGGGTTATGGTAGTAATTGTTAAATTCTTCCTTTTCTCTGTTAAATCTCGATAAGCCCGATGGTGTGGCAATCCAGATAATTCCCTCATGATCCAGAATAAGTTGAAAAGCCCAGTCGTCGGGGATCGTATTGGGCAGTTTTGATTCATCGCGACGGAAATGTTTAAACTCCTCTGTCCTGGGGTCAAATCTGCTCATCCCTAAACTATGTGGAATGATCCAGAGAAAACCGGCACTATCTTCCACAATCGACCTGATATCCATTCCCTGACTTTGTTTTCCTTTTTCGGGTTCAAACGGATAGGAAATAAACTTGTTGTTTTCTGGATTGAATCGCTGCAAATATCCAAGGTATGCCCCCACCCAAATGTTTTTTTTGCTATCCTCGAAAATTGTAAATACAGTGCCATAACCCAGTGACCCGGGATCGTTCGGATTATTCAGGTATATCCTATTGTTATGATTATCCGGATCAATAACATTGATCCCGAAATCAAATGACCCCAACCACAAACGCCCTGAGCAATCTTCAAGAATACTGTTAATATTCACAAGATCCAATGAAATACCATGGCTGAAATTGTTATAATTTTTAAAGGCTTTACCAGCAGTAACCAGATTAACTCCTCCCTGGTATGTCCCTACCCACAAATTGTCCTGTTGGTCTTCAAAAACACTAGTAATCCCCAGGCTACTCAGACCAAATGGATTATGTTTTTCATATTTCTGTGAGAAATAGAAATTATTCTTTTTATCATATATGTATAGGCCATCAGTAGTAGATATATAAATAAATCCCTTTCGTCCTTTATAAATATCATTTATGTAATACGTTTTTTCAAAATCGTATTCAAGGTCATGAATCTCCATTTTATCCTTAAGGATGTAATAAATTTTGCCTTTTATTGTACCTACCCAAATCGTATCTCCTTCTTCGAACAGCGTGTTTACTTCATTAATCGGAATTGATGATCCGTTGTTTTTATAGGTATAATAGTAAGTAACCTCATCTTTCTTTTTCTCATAACAATAAACGCCATAATGTCCGGCTAACCAGAACCGATCCTCCGAATCAATTATAAAGTCCTTTATACTTCTGAAATCATGCAAATCTTTTATAAAGTGTTTGCTTTCAGTATCATATGAATAAAGAAATCCAAGCTCCGATACAATATAGAGCTGATTGCCCGAATCTTCTTCTATGCCAGTTACACGATTTGCAGTGTTTATATTCAATCTTTCCGGATCGAGCAGATAATTAGTAAAATTTTCAAGATCAGGATTATAGAGACATATTCCCATTTGAGTACCTACCCAGATAGTATTCTTATGATCCAGATAAATATCAAAAACCATATTATCTGCCAGTGAAGAAGAATCATCAAGATTTTTTTCAAATATTCTGAAATTATATCCATCGAACCGGTTAAGGCCTTCCATAGTGCCTATCCACATAAATCCCATATGATCCTGAATAATACAGTTTATAATATTATTTGACAATCCTGTCTGGGTGGTTATATGCTTGAATCTGAATTCAGGTTGTTGGCTATGCAATAAAACCGGAATGGAGAAAATGAAGTATAAAAAGATATATTTTAAGATGAAAATATTATTGAGAATATTTAACTTTTTTAACAGCCTTTTCCACCAGATTTTACCTGGTATATAACCTACTATTTCTCTTATTGATAACATTTGTTTCAAGACTGAAAAAGCAAATGGATTCAAGAAACATGATATGATATATTAAGTTACAATTTTTTTTTAATAAAATGTAACTCTTTTCATCTTTAATCCTTTATAAGCAATAGCAGTTGGGTTTGAAAACCTATTTCTTATGCGGGGATTAGTAGTAAAAAAATACAGGTGATTTTAAAACAATACTAAATTTGCATAATTAAAATAGTTGAACTAGCGAATAATCCGGCTTTTAAGTGTAATACACATTCAATATGAGTATCGATGAACCCATATGTGCAATTTCAACTCCAGCAGGTACTGGTGCTATTGCACTGATACGAATCAGTGGAAAAGGTGCTTTTGAAATTTGTGATGCTTCAATAACTTTAGCCCGGACAAAAAGTAAAATTGCCGGATTACCGGGAAATAGCATTCATCTGGGTAAGATACAAAATGAAGGCGAACCAATTGATGACGCACTCATTAGTATTTTCAGATCTCCCCATTCCTATACGGGTGAAGACTTAGTTGAAATATCGTGTCATGGATCGGTCTATGTTCAGCAAAAAGTGCTTGAGACTCTTATTAATGCCGGGGCACGGCTTGCCGAACCCGGTGAATTTACACGCCGTGCATTTTTAAATGGTAAAATGGATCTATCGCAGGCCGAAGCAGTGGCTGATCTTATTGCTTCACAATCGGCCGGAGCACACCGTTTGGCGTTGAACCAGATGCGGGGAGGATTTTCTGCCGAGATCAGCTCACTGAGGGAAGAATTGCTACAATTCGTTAGTCTGATAGAACTTGAATTGGATTTCAGCGAAGAAGATGTCGAATTTGCCAACCGGAGTCAGCTTTCATCTCTTATTAAGAAAATAGAAACCATTATTGAAAGACTTATCCGTTCGTTTGAATATGGCAATGCCATGAAACAGGGTATTCCCGTAGCAATTATAGGCCAGACCAATTCAGGCAAATCAACCTTGCTTAATTATTTACTCCACGAAGAAAAGGCTATTGTATCGGAAATTGCAGGTACTACCCGGGATTATATCGAAGATATTTTTATTATCGAAGGGATACAATTCCGATTCATCGATACAGCGGGCTTACGGCAAACAAACGATAAAATTGAAACGGAAGGTATTCAGCGCACGATTAAAAAGTATCGTCAGGCATCCATCGTTCTGGTCGTTATCGATCTAACCGAAGAGCCTCAGGATGTAGAAAATGATCTTGCATTTATTCGAAAGGAATCGGATCCGGACAAAACGCTAATTCTTGTGCTGAATAAAAAGGATCTGGTATCGCAAAAAATCATCCGGTCGAAAGTAGCCGCTTTTAAAAAAATATGGGGTAATAAAATCCTCACAATTAATATATCGGCAAAACATGGCCAAGGTATTGAAGAGTTGGAGAAACTGCTGATTTCTTCAGCTCTGACACAGACCTTATCTGACCAGCAGATAGTTGTTACCAATGTTCGTCACCTGGAAGCTTTAAAACCTTCATTCGAAGCCATAAAGAGGGTTCACAGCGGTTTACAATCGGATATTCCGGCTGATTTACTGTCGCAGGATATCAGGGAAGTGTTGCATTACCTGGGTGAAATTACAGGCGAAATTTCTACCGATGAAATATTGGGGAATATTTTTAAAAATTTCTGTATCGGAAAGTAACCAGCCCCAAAGATTTAAGACATATTCCCCAATATACGAATAGTTTAAAAAAGCTCCGGATTTGATTCCGGAGCTTTTTTAATTACATCTTCAATTTCTTTATCCGAGTGAGCAATTAAAATGTTGTGCTCGAAAAAGAAGTTTAAACTTATTGCATTACTATTCTTTCATAAATTTTGTAATAACAGGTTCCTTTGGATCATCTACTGAGATGATGTAGATACCTCCTGAAAGTTCTGATATATCAATAGGTTTATTCATAGCAGTGATTTTTACCAATACCCCATCGCTACTGTAAATCTTAACTATTCTATCAGTGAATTCGTTGTTATACATCACACTGATCATATTGTCAGCAGGATTAGGATAAACACTAACTCCTGAATAAACTTCATTTCCTAGTATCTGGGCATTTGTAATGGCTTCTTCGCCTCTTTGCATACCAGAGCCAGTAATATTAACAGTATAGTCTTCTACTTCACCATAACTAAATGTTTCGCAGGCAGTAGGAGCTGATCTGTACTTCATAGAAACACGCATTCTTGTTGAGCCTAAGGTTGCAGAAGTTGGAACAATGAAAGTTGCGCCTAGTGTTAAAGACGATCTTGAAGAACCGGAAGCAATCAATTCACCGGCTTCAAAAGTACCATCCTGATCATAATCGATCCATATGCGCCAGTATTCTGTATATGAAGTGCTTCTAAACCCTGCGCTAAAATATATAGTATAACTTGTTCCCAGTCCCAAATTTGTAGAAAGATTGGTGAAATCGCTATACCCAGAGGTAGCAGTCGTTACATTGTTAATTGTATTGAGTTGTACCAAGTCAATCCACTCATAATAAACATTATTCCCTTGTGAAGTACAGTAAGTAATAACGACCTCAGGTGTAGTTATGCTAACAGAAGAGCTTGCAGCTGATACGTTTCCTGCTGCATCGTATGCAGTTACATAGAAGGAGTATGTTGTGGCAGCCGTCAAACCGGTAACACTGTATGAAGTACCCGTAGTTGTCCCTAGTAATATACCATTCTGATATACATTGTATCCTGTTACAGCAACATTATCGGTTGAAGCATTCCAGGTAAGTGTGGCTGTTGTCGAGGTTACACCGGAAGCAGCCAGGTTGGTAGGAGCTGTCGGAGCCTGAGTATCAGGTGTTCCTGCAATAATATTAACTGTATAATCTTCTACTTCGCCATAACTAAATGTTTCACAGGCGGTAGGAGCTGAATTATACTTCATGGTAACACGCATCCTGGTAGAGCCTATGGTTGCAGAAGTTGGAACAGTGAAAGTTTTGCTCAATGTTGAGGAAGAACTTGAAGAAGTGGAGTTGATCAATTCACTGCTTTCAAAGGTACCATTCTGATCATAGTCAATCCAAATGTACCAATATTCAGTATATGAACTACTTCTGAAACCTGCGCTAAAGTATATAGTATAACTTGTTCCTGCTTCCAGGTAAGTAGAAATACTGGTGAAATCGCTATAACCGGAGGTGGCTGTCGATACATTGTTAATTGTATTGAGTTGTACCAGGTCAATCCACTCATAATAAACATTATTTCCTTGAGAGGTACAGTAAGTAATTGAAGTCTCCGGTGTGGTTATACTAATAGAAGAACTTGCTGCTGATACGTTTCCTGCAGCATCGTATGCCTTTACATAGAAGGAATAGGTTGTGGCAGCCGTCAAACCGGTAATACTGTATGAAGTGCTGGGGGTTGTTCCTCGTAATGTGCCATTCTGATATACATTGTATCCTGTTACAGCAACATTATCGGTTGATGCATTCCAAGTGAGTGTAGCTGTTGTCGAAGTTACGTTGGACGAGGCCAGACTGGTCGGAGCAGTTGGTGCCTGGGTATCAGGTAATGAAGAAGTTGTAAATGAAACCTGATTTCCATAACCAGTTCCCTCACTATTAGTTGCATAAGCCCTGACATAATAGGTAGTACTTACTGTTAATCCGCTCATTGTAAGGCTATACAAACCTGACGTTGTAACCGGTGATGTAGACAATACAGTGCCGGAAGCAAGTGTTGGATTTGAAGTAGTTGAATACACAATACCACTTGCGATTACTGTAGCGCCACCATCATCCGTAATATTTCCACCTCCAATAGCAGAAGTAGTAGAAATTGACGATATACTATTGGAAGATACTGTTGGTATTGAAACCGTACTACCTTGGTATACCAAGTAACAAACTTCGCATGCAACACGTGCTGAAGTAGCATCAATTCTCATGTAACCATTTTCTCCCCATGAGGATCCCCACGAATTACGGAGAATCCAGTAATCTCCTGTTGTGGCATCAATACCCCAACCTACGAGTGCTATTGCATGGTTTGTTGGTGTATAATAACATGGGCTGCTGTAACAGGATGTACGACTGTCAGAAAAAATACCGCCGCTATAATTTTGAAAAGAAGTTGTAACATAAACGGCAGCATCTACAACCCCATAAGTCACTATAGCTGTTTTAATAGCATCTATATCAGAACAGGTAATACGATACCATGCTGTAAATTGTGTTTTTGGAGCATTTGCAGCGGCAGAAGGACATGATTGACCACTTGATTCAGAATATGGAAAATATGATTCAGGAATAGTCCCTATATCACAGAGTGCCTGTAATTCTGAATAAGTATAGTCTGCACCGTTACAACCATAAAAATTATCATTATACTCAGGCATTGAACCCAAACACCAGGCAATGTATGATTCAGAAAAGTCGGAAGTATTGTTATCATAGCTACCCGTAGCAAAATTATAGGTTCCTTCTGCACATGCGGTTGCCCCGAAAGCAAAACAAGAGCCACAACTGCCCTGATCACGAACTGAACCGATATATGAATGGTCGTTGTAACTCCTCCAGTCGAAAGAGACAGGCAAAGATTCAAGGACTAAAAAATCTATATTCTCTTTTGCTGTTTCATATATATCCGTAGAAACTCCTTTACTCTCCAATTGTAATTCATCATTATACTTTTCCATTAATTCGTTTAAGGAAACTGTTTCCTTAACACCATTGACAGTTCGTGTACAAACAACTTTTTCAATGGTATAACCATCGATTTTTTCAACAACCATTTCAATTGTATAGCCCTTTTTAGCAGGATAGCTATATTCTCTTGCAACTTTCCCCCTGTAAAAATCCCAGGCATTAACCTTTTGACCATTAGGGAGAATACACATTCCAACCTGATTGCCATTTGCATCTTCCTGGATTGAATAACTATAACCCATTTTCTCACAGTATACTGCAGCAGGGTTTTTCATAACTTTTTGTGAAAATGCTGATAGACTAATCACCAGGCTTAGTAAGATTAAAGTAGTTTTTTTCATATGTATTACGTTTTAGTTATAAATAAAAATTAAATTAATAATTAAATAGAAATTATAAAATAGGCTTAAGTGTTTTTTTTAGTATGAATATGATTTAAAATCTATACAGATTCTTTTTGTTAAAAAAACACAACTATAAATTGTTGATAAACAATTAAATTCTATTCGGATATCAATTCTTAAATTAGCTTATGTTGTTTAAAATAATAATTTGAAAATCAGCCTTTAACTTTTTGATTTACTATGCACTTTAATTTATATCTGGTTTGTTAAAAGAAAACTTAAAACTGCACTTTAGAATCAACATACTGTAGAATAGTCCCCGAATATCAATTATCTTTGATGTATTGATTAATGTTTCACTAATCTACAGGCTGATCTTGTAATATGTCGATATTCTCTAACCATCCCGGAGAGTTCTTTGCACTTCTTACCGCAATTGTCTGGACCATTACCGCGCTTGCTTTCGAATCGGCTAGTTTAAAAGTAGGATCACTCCCGGTAAATATTATCCGGCTTATCCTGGGTTTTTCATTTCTAAGTATTTTTTCAGCTTTTTACCGCGGTCATTTTCTGCCTCTCGATGCCAGTTCCGAAAACTGGATATGGCTAACAATATCAGGATTAGTGGGTTTTGTTCTGGGCGATTTAATGCTTTTCAAGTCGTATACAATTATCGGCTCCCGATTTGCCATGTTAATTATGGCTATGGTCCCTCCTATGGCAGCTTTATTCGGCTGGATAATGCTGAAAGAAAAATTAAATCTCCTTAACATTGTCGGGATGACGGTTACAGTTCTTGGGATCTCAATGGCCATTCTTAGCCGGAAAGGTTCAGGTATGCGTTTCTCACTTAAGCTTTCACCGAAAGGTGTTTTATTCGCATTCGGAGGAGCTGTCGGACAGGCATTAGGTCTCGTACTGAGTAAAGTTGGAATGAAGAATTACGATCCTTTTGCAGCTACACAAATTAGGATCATCGCGGGAATATTTGGATTTTCCGTATTGATTACTATTTTAAAACGTTGGCCTAAAGTAGTAAAAGCTTTATTTCATTGGCCTGCAATGAAAGGCATTACAACAGGTGCATTTTTCGGTCCCTTTCTGGGTGTTTCCTTTTCACTGGTATCCATTGTCTATACAAAGGCTGGTATTGCATCCACCATCATGGCAATAGTCCCTGTACTGATTATACCACCGGCTATAATTATTTTTAAACAAAAAGTAACCTGGATCGAAGTACTTGGGGCGGTTATCAGTATTATTGGGATATCTCTTTTTTTCATTCTTTAAATTCTCAAGAATTCAGTAAATTACTTCAATCTTATTCAATCGATGAGTTAACTTTGTCAGGTTAATATTACATATTATATTTTGGAAGCTTTAAAATATCCGAATTTAAAAGGAAGAAATTTCTCCGGTGAACTTGTTTTCAGTGCATCGCGCAGCAGCGGACCCGGAGGTCAACATGTTAATAAGGTCAATACCTGCGTGGAGCTTCGCTTTAACGTCACTGCATCAAGCCTTCTGACAGAAATCGAAAAACAGACCATTATAAAAAAATTGAAATCCGTCCTTACATCCGAAGGAGAAATTATTATAGTATCACAAACTGAAAGATCGCAACTCAGAAACAAAGAAAATAGTATCGAAAAATTTAATACGCTTTTGAATAAGGCTCTTACAAAACGGAAAAGACGCATTCCAACCAAGGCAACTAAAGCTTCACTAATAAAACGGCTTGAAACAAAAAGAAAACAAGCTGAAAAGAAATCTCTTCGAAAAAATATTCCCGATAATTAGCTGATTATCTATTATTAATGGTCCTTAACTTAATTCTTAAGTTAAAGATGCTATTTTTTTAAACCAATAATCTAGATTGTTTTTAAAACATCCCAGACAAAAGCACTGACTCCTACTTCTTTGTTAACTTCGTCCAGCTTTCTCACTGTTTCCAGAAGTTGGTCTACTTTTTCATCGGGTATAATTGTCAGTGCTGCAGAGTTCATTTCAGGCCAAGTATGAGTACCCATACGGGGTTCTCCGGTCTCGGTACCTCTTCCCTGCACATTGCTCCACCACGTATATCCTCTGATTTCAAGGCGATCGAACATATATTCAACACGTTCTGTGTTTGCCTGATTGAAAACTATAAATACTGCTTTCATATATTTTTTAATTAATATCCACTTGCATTTTAGAAGGTGCAAGCGGGTAATTATTTAGTCATCCATAAATTTAAATTTGCTGCGAACACTCTGTTTCTTATCACGCTCACTGCGGCGTGCAACAATAGCATACATTACCGGTACAATGATCATGGTTACTATGGTTGAAAACACAAGACCTCCTATAACAGTAATGCCCATTGGTGTCCAGATTTCCGAACCTTCGCCGGTACTCAATGCAAGTGGCATCATACCCAGAATAGTTGTCAGAGCCGTCATAAGAACAGGACGCAATCGGGAATGACCCGAAATGGCAATCGCTTCGTATAATTCGTACCCCCGATCACGCATTAGGTTTATATAATCTACAAGCACAATTCCGTTTTTTACTACAATTCCTATAAGCAGGACTGCTCCCAATGCAGCAATAAGACTCAGCGTAGTATTCGTAATAAACAGGGCCAGTATAACTCCTGTGAAGGCAAATGGAATGGAGAACATGATCACAAAAGGCATGGCAAAGGATTCAAATTGCGATGCCATTACAATAAATACAAGTACAAGACTTAATACCAACAGAAGCAGAATGTCCATAAAACCTTCTACCTGATCTTCATAGGCACCTCCAACATTGATCGTGATATCCGGGGGTATATCAAGATCTTGAAGTTCTGCATTTATATTAGCAGCTAACTCTCCCAGTGATATGCCTACTGGTTTTACAGAAACACTTACAATGCGCTGTCGGCGCTTATGTTCTATATTCGGAGGCGACCAGTATTCGTTTACTTCTCCCAATTCCTTCAGTTTAATTTTATTTCCTGTGGGACTCATTATAGTTAATTCCTCCAGATCAGTAATAGAGTTCCTGTAATCTTCCTCAAGGCGCAATAAAATATCATATTCATCACCTTCTTCCCTGTATCTTGAAGCTATCAAACCCTGCACCCTGTTTCGTATAAAGGTTGATACCATGGCACTATTCAGACCATGATCGGCAAGTTTTTGCCTGTCGAGTACAACCTGTAGCTCAGGTTTATCTTTATCGCGACTCACCAGTATATCTCTGGCTCCCTTTACATTGCTTAACCGATTTTTAATTTCTTCAGCGAATTTATTTGTAAGATTAAAATCGTAGCCATAAATTTCGACATTTACGGTATTATCGCTGCTTCCCATTCCTCCTGATGTAGTTACATTATAATTTACAATTTCAGCAAAACCGTCCAGTTGATTCCTGAAATCGTCAGCAATCTCAAAAACAGATCTCGATCGCTCATCAATGGGTTTGAGCCTTGATATAATGTTAATGCGATTCGAGCCTGTAGGCGTAAATAATGAGAAAAAACCACCTTCATCATCGGCCCCTGAAGACGCTGAAACCAGGGTAATTTCAGGATAGCGCTCCTGTATGATATCTTCCAGCTTGCGGGCTATTTTTGAGGTTTCTTCAACCCGGAGACCCGTTTGCAATTCTATAGAAGCATTCAATCGGCTTTCATCCGACTGGGGCATAAAATCGGTTTTAACGTATTTTCCTGCAATAACCAGGGAACCTATGAATATTCCCAAAGCCAACAGACTTATTATGAGTTTATGATGCAATGCCCAGCGAATCGATTTTTCATAGAATGTATCAAGTTTATTAAGTCCTCTTTCTATAGTATGTTCATAGCTGAATTTGCGTAATCGTTCCTTCTTTGGATGCAATCGGAGTAATTTTGAAGCTAACATCGGTGTCAACGATATGGCTGTCATGGTTGAAGTACATACAGTAATTGTAACTATCCACCCTAGCTGTTTAAACATTACACCGGTCATTCCACCAACAAGTGTCAGGGGAAAGAATACCGCAACAATCACCAGGGTAGTTATAATTACGGCCAGCCAAACTTCATTGGTCGCATAAATGGCGGCTTCGCGCGGACTGGCACCCCTTTCAATGTGCTTGGTAATGTTTTCGAGAACCACAATAGCATCGTCCACTACCATCCCAATAGCAATGGATAAAGATGAAAGGGATATGACGTTGATGGAGGCCCCGGTAATATAGAGATAAATAAATGAGACGATTAGAGAAATGGGAATTGTCAATACAATAATAAGTGTGGCTCTCCATCGGCCTAAGAAAAACAGTACCACCAGTACTACAAAAATCAGCGCCCACATAAGTGTTTGGGAAAGGTTGTTGATTGATCCCCGGATAAATTCGGAAGTGTCGAAAATAGGTTCGAATTTAACATCAGGAGGCAGCGTTTTTTCAAGTACAGCAAGTCTTTTTTTAACATCGCGTGCAATTCGCACTGTGTTTGCACCCGATTGCTTCATCACAAACATGCGCATGCCCTGTTGACCATTAATACGCTCTTCAATGGACCTGTCCTTGAGCGTATCCCTGACTTCAGCAATATCTCTCAGATACAATGACTTACCTCCATAATTGCCAACAACAATTTGCTTCAACTGGTCGCTCTCTGTAAATTCTCCCTGGACGCGCAGCTGGTAATCCATTTTACCCATTTTAACACTACCGGAAGGCATATTAAGGTTTTCTGCAGTGATAACATTACCAATCTGTTCAAGTGTTATATTATAGGCATCGAGCTTGTTGGGGTCCATATCGACATAGATCATTCTTTTAGGCGCACCAATTGTAGAAATGGAACCAATGCCATCCACCCTGTTCAATGGTGTGATAATTTTTTCATCAATGATCTTTTCCAGGCCGGGATAACTTTCATCGGCCGTGACAGCATAGAACAGAATAGGCATCATGCTGGTACTGAACTTAAATATTGCAGGGCGGTCACAATCTTCAGGCAGGTAATTAAAAACCCTGTCAATAACATCCCTAATATCGTTCATAGCTTCATCAAGATTTGCCTCCCACTCAAATTCAAGACTTACTATCGAGAGATTATCATTCGATACGGAGCTTACCTCCTTTAGTTTGTCAACCGAATTCAACGCATCTTCGATTGGTTTTGTGATATTGGTTTCTATATCGGCTGCATTAGCTCCTGCATAGGTCGTCATTACCGAGATATAGGGCGGAGTGATATCAGGATACAAATCGACCGGTATCTGGACTAAAGAATAAATACCCATCACAATGACCGCTACGAAGATCATCATGGTTGTGATCGGATTGTTTACTGCACTTTTATAAATACTCATTGCATTTTGCTTTTCAATTTGTTATTCAATTGTTTATTCCTTGTCCGATAAAACTTCAACGGATATTCCATTTAGCAGACGTGATTGTCCGAAAATAATCAGGTGGTCGCCTTCATGCAATTCTGCCGATTCAACTTCAACCAGATCATCAAATCGTTTACCTAGTTTAACCACAATCCTCTTGGCAATTCCATCCTTTTCAATAAAAAGGTAGCGCTCATTGGAACCCTGCATTTTTAATACAGTTAATGCAGGAACAACCAGTGCCCTGGCTTCACCAAGTTCCAGTACAACCCTGCAAAACATGCCAGGCCTCAGTTTTTCATTCGAATTTGAAACTTTCATTTCCACCTGAAAGGAATGCGAAGCAGGATCTATTGTTGGGTAAATCCTAAGTATATTACCTACATACTTCTGACCCGGATAAATATCGCAGGTAATTTCAGCTTTCATACCAATATTGACCAATGGGAAATAGGTTTCGGGTACACTTATTAATGCTTTCAGTTGATTGATCTGCACAATAGAAACAATAGCTGCCTTTCCTACCAACGTGTTTGGCGCTCCTGAATACATCTCGCCCTCTTCATAGTATTTGCCTGATATAATACCATCGAATGGGGCCCTTAGCTGAGCATTTTTACGCAGGAAATCGACATTGGCTTTAGTAATCTCGTACTGTGTTTTAATTTGATCAAACTGTTGTTGAGTAATACTACCAACCTTCTGTAAAGTATCGAATCGCTTGTAATCTGTCTCCAGATTCTTTAACTGCAACATACTCTGAAGCAATTGTGTCTGATCCATACTAATAAGGAGATCCCCTTTCTTGACCCTGCTCCCAACTTCTACCAGGATTTGATTAATTTTTCCCGGTGATGCAGGTACCAAATGCACTTCCTCAAAAGCTTTTAGTGTCGATGAGTATTCTATAGTTTTTCCAATAACCTGAGGTTGCAGTATTATAATTTTAACTTTTTCAACTTTTGATCCTATGCTTGTTGAATCGTTCTCTGCCTGCTGTTGTTCTTTTACCGGAGATGAACACCGCAGAAATAACACCGCTAAAATAATTTGGACCGACAAAATAGTAGTACGTTTCATATGTTGTTATTTTATATGTTTTCTATAGTGAATTTAAAAGTTTTTGCAGCGCCAGATGAGAATCGAAAAGATTGATAATGGCATTAATATATTCCGATTCGGCCTGCAGGTAATTACTGTTTGATGTGGCCACATCGAGACTTGAAGCCACTCCTTGTTCAAACTTAAATTGATAATTCTGGTATACCCTGTGAGCTACATCCACATTTTTCATCCTGTTTTCGTATTGCTCCAGGGCATTATTAAGGTTGTACCTGTATTGTCTTTCCTGTAACGAAAGTTGATCAGATACCAATTCCTTATTGTTCAAAGTAGTTTCATACTGAATACGTGCCTGGCTAAGTTGCGCATTTCGCATACCGCTTGAAAATAGAGGTACATTTATATTAAGTCCTATTACATTTCTTGGAGAAAAATCCAACTCAGGTTTTAATATCTTTTCAGTATATCTGTAAAATCCTGCTACAGTAGGAAGATAATTCATCTTTTTTAGAGCAATTTGTTTCCTGGCAAGTTGTTCCTGTGTAAGTATCAGTTGATAATCAAGGTTTTCCTCAATCTGAAAAGGATTGGAAATAATAGTGCCGCTATTGCAGATGGCTACCAGTCCGTTCAGTGAATCGGTGAGTTCGAGAGGTGTATCCACATCAACTCCAAGTTGTAATCTGAGTATATTGTAAGATAGCTTATTTTGCCTTTCAGCTGATTTTTTTGCATTCTCAAGTGAGTTCAACTGCACTTCAAACTGATCGATATCAAGGTTTTCGGCCATACCAACCAGTGCCATTACTTTTGTTTTGTTAAATATCTCACGAGTGTTTACCAGATTTTGCTCGATGATTTGTATGGAACGTTCCGATACTAAGGCAAGCAGATACGATTTGATAACCTGTTCTTTTACATCCTGTTCAGTTTTAAGATAGTTTGTAACACTCAATTCTTTATAAAGCTTTGCTGATTGTAGTCCGACAATATAACTTCCGTTAAAAATTAATTGCCCGACTGTCAGATTCAGGTTACTTGTAGGATTAAACGGGATAATTGAAGGGGGACCTCCAGCAAAACTCAATTCCATTTCAGCACCCATGAAATTGGAGTAGTCAATAGTGGCATCTACCTGAGGTAATCCGCTAAAGATGGTTTCATTTATTTTTTTCTGGGCTTCCAAAATTGCCAAATCGGCATTTTTAATCAGCTTATTATACTGAATTGCATATGTAACAGCTTCATCAAGGCTCAAGCTAAGTTTTTCCTGCCCGAAAGATGCAGCCCAGAAAAGAGACATAAGCCCTATTATAATAATCTTACTTTTTCTCATATAGTAATTTTAAAATTGATTTTCATTACTTAACTACCGGAAAATGTTTATCAAGCAATTCCTTACCCTTTGTTGTTGAAATACCTCTGAAAAATGGTAGTACAATATTCTCGACAATTTCTAAGGTATTTGTATTATCAGGGAATAACTCAGCGTTATTGCATATTTTCATAATCTCATGGATAAATATATCTACAATCTCTATATTCATCTCTTTCCGGAATATACCTTCATCGATTCCTGTATTCAGAATTTTGAACGATATTGAATCCTTTCCGGGATAAGTTCTTTTTATAAATTTCTTCTTAATTTCAGGATAAAGTTTGTCAATATCTTCAAAAAACAAAGGATTTAAGGAAGATCTTTTTTTTTCTCCATGCTGACCTATCTGAAAAAGAGCTTCAATTGAATTTTCCGATTTATCCAGTATTTGTTGTAATTCAATTTGGCTTATTTTGATAATTTCTTCAATACATTGCTCCAAAAGATCATTTTTATCTTTGAATATTTCATAAATTGTCCGTTTTGAAATCCCGGCATAACTGGCTATCTGATCCATTGTTACCGAACGAATGCCTGATTTTGTAAATAGGTCTATTGACCGATTGATAATGTGCTCTCTCGAATCCATTAAGACATTTTATGAAAGAGCAAAAATAAGAAAACTAAAATAGTTTTATGAGTTTTTTAATATTATTTTCACATTAGTTAACAAAAAAATAGTAGCTATATAAGAAATATAATTTTCCCCAATCTGAAAACTATTATGTATAGTAAAAAAGAAGCGAAAGAAATACGATTGAATTTCTGGAATCAGTTTAAAAAATGGTCGGGATCGTTACGATCTAAAAAAGGTAAAAAAGGACGATGGCTTATGAATGATACCGGTATCAAGCAGGTAAAATTGAAGTTTCATTTTGATGAACATATGGCCATGACCGGTATCACAATCGATACCCGTAATTCAGAAAAGCGATTTGAATTGTGGGAAAAATTTGCTAGCATGAAAAAAATACTTGAAGAAAGGGCCGATTTTCCTGTTCAATGGGAAAAGGAATTTATGCTCGATACTCAAAAGACAGTATCAATGATTTATTCCCAGCTAAATGATGTAAATATATACAGTAGAGATGATTGGAAAAAAGTAAATAGCTATTTCTTTAAAACTATGTCCCTCTTCGAAGATTTTTTCCTCGAATACTGCGATTACATCAAATATCAGTGAGCAGTTCCAAACCGGAACCGGATGAATTAAGCCCTATACAATATCAATAATATAGCCATCTTCTGTAAGATTCTCAGCTACTTTTTCAGCATAACTTTTATCAAAGTATACTTTTGGCTTATGTTTGGCAAATACAGGATATCTGCCAACCGAATCCTCTGAATTGAGATAGTTATAACCAACCAGATAAAGTTCCGTGTCTTTAAGAAGAATTCTGAAAACAGGCCTATGCTTACATAGCTCTATTACCTCCTGAATCTCAAAACGCGTAATGTCTGGTTCATGCTTAAGTTTAACCGTCTTGACTATTTCATCACTGAAAGGCTCCTTCGTGAAA
This sequence comes from uncultured Bacteroidales bacterium, assembly GCA_964592225.1. GTDB lineage: Bacteria > Bacteroidota > Bacteroidia > Bacteroidales > UBA10428 > UBA10428. Next base: position 509 of record CAZQCO010000053.1, on the reverse strand, counting down.
TGCAGATCGAAGTTCTTAACATAACACGACAGTACAACTGATTCATCCATAATAACCGCTGGTTTCTGTTCATCACCAACTAACCGGATATTAACTCCGTTCCTGGAGAAGAGACTCTTTAGACGTTTATTACGCCTGGCCACCATCTCCTCCAGACTCTCATTTTTTCTCATCATTTCACTCAATCGATATACATTAATGAATAGAAGTTATAAATAATAATGTAGAATTTTAAACAGGCAGCATTATCGACAAATATAAATAAAATTATTACATAGCCTAATGGTAATTGTCATTCTTTAAATATTGATTATCTATTGAATTTTGATTACTTTCTGAGTGAGAAATAATTAAGTACTATTGTAGAATAATTCGATAATTTCAGTCAGTTAAATGTGATGATTTAGACGAATTAATTTGTAATCTATTTGGATTTTAAAGAATAATAATTACATTTACATCTCCTACCTTATATCAGTCACACGCGCTAACGGTCTCTGGCTCTGCAT